>JAPLOH010000001.1 GCA_026400845.1 Alphaproteobacteria bacterium | reverse complement strand
TCCTATCACTACGGCCGCCTCGCCGACGCCGATCTGGTGATCGAGGCGATCTACGAGAACCTCGACGCCAAGCGCGAGGTGTTCCGCAACCTCTCCCCCGCCGTGCGCCGGGACTGCCTGCTGGCCTCCAACACCTCGCGCCTCGATATCAACCGCCTCGCCGACGTGGTCGATGCCCCGGAACGGGTGTTGGGCCTGCATTTCTTCAGCCCCGCCCATGTGATGCGCCTGCTCGAAATCGTTCGCGGCGATCGCACGGCGCCCGAGGCGATCGCCACCGCCCTGGCATTCGCCGGGCGGCTGCGCAAGCAGCCGGTGATCTCGGGCGTGTGCGACGGCTTCATCGGCAACCGCATCCTCGGCCGCTGGTGGGCGCAGTGCGATTTCGCGCTGGAAGACGGCGCCTACCCTGAGGAAATCGACGCCGCCATCGAGGGCGCCGGCTTCGCCATGGGCCCCTATGCGGTGGCCGATCTCGCCGGGCTCGACATCGCCTGGGCCGGCCGCAAGGACACCGCCGCGACGCGCAACCCGCGGGCACGGGACGTGAAAATCCTCGACTGGCTGTGCGAACAGGGCCGCTTCGGCCAGAAAACCGGCGCCGGCTGGTATCGCCACGAAGGGCGCAACCGGGTGGTCGATCCCCTGGTGCACGCGCTGGTGGAGCGTGCCTCGGCCGAACGCGGGATCACCCGGCGCAAGGTGGCGCCCGAGGAAATCCTCGCCCGCATTCTCGCCGCCATGGTCAACGAAGCGGCCAAGCTGCTCGCCGAAGGCATCGCCCTGCGGCCGTCCGACATCGATACGGTGCTGGTCCACGGCTACGGCTATCCGGCCTGGCGCGGCGGGCCGATGCACGAGGCCGATCAGGTCGGGCTCAAGACCATCCTCGAAACCGTCCGCCGCATGGGCAATGACGGCCCGGACTTCGCGCCCCCCCCCCTGCTGGTCGAACTCGCGGCATCCGGCCGCCGCTTCGCGTCACTGAACCACTGATACCCGCCTCAGCTTTCCCATGGCGCCGACCAGCCCGACCCCCATGGCGCCGACCAGCCCGACCACCACGCGCAGCATCAGCGCCGCCAGTTCGGCGTGCGTGTGTGGCGCGGGAGGGGTGGGGGCGGGGTTCATGGAGATATATATAACGTATGAGTTAGTGTAGCGCAAGGGGAAATTTACGCCCTCCGGGCGATTATTCGCACCGAGTGCCCCGCGGACAAATACAACCGTAGGGCGGAAAAGCGCAGCGTCGTCCACCATATCGAGACCAAGCGCCCCTCGGGTGGAGAGTTGCGACGGCGGATGACGCTGCGCTCTTCCGCCCTACGGCTTGTTCAACCGTTCGAGCAGGTCGTCCTTGCCCTCGACCGTGAGCCCCTTGGCGATGAGATCGGACAGCGCGGAGAGGTCAGACACAGACGTGCGGTCGAGGGAGAGCTCTCGGAGTTGTGTGAGCCCCTGGAGCGCGGAGAGGTCAGACACAGACGTGCGGTCGAGGTAGAGCCGTTGGAGTTGTGTGAGCCCCTGGAGCGCGGAGAGGTCAGACACAGACGTGCGGTCGAGG
>JAPLOH010000345.1 GCA_026400845.1 Alphaproteobacteria bacterium | reverse complement strand
GACCACAACAACGATCAAAATCGCTCGACTAACTTACACCAGTGGTCCGAATTGCTCAAATTTCCCGCCCATTGGGTGGCGCTGCAAAAGGATGTCCGGGCCGCCGACCTGCCAGACTTGCTCGCCCGCCCCGAAATCGCGCATTACCCGGACGAAATGCGCGATTTCGCCGATACTGCTGCCCTGATTGACCAGCTCGCTCTGGTCATCGCGGCTGACACAAGCGTTGCCCATCTTGCCGGCGGATTGGGCAAGCCAGTGTGGATCCTGGTGCCAGCGAACTCCGACTGGCGCTGGCTGGTCGATCGGACCGATACACCCTGGTATCGCTCTGCCCGGCTGTTTCGGCAGGACCGAGTGTCGAATTGGGACCGGACTTTCGATCAATTGCAGGCAGCGCTGCAGGCCGAATTTACGCTGCCGGCGTAAGCGCACAGCTATGTCCCGGAACAGCGCACTGCCAGCATTGTTGACCGAGGCAATGGCCCTGCAAGCAGATGCCGCCTATGCAGAGGCGCTACTTCTTTACGAAAGAGCGATCAAAATCGCACCCTGGCATGTCGAGGCGCATCGCAATCACGGCATTGTGCTGCACGCGCTGGGTCAGGCGGACCGCGCCGTGCAATCCTTCGCGCGCGCCATAGGGCTCGCGCCGTCTTATGCGCCGAGCCACTTTAATCTCGGCAACGTGCTGCGCAGCCTCGGCGATCTCGATGCGGCGCTGCCGCTGCTGGAGGCCGCCGCCACGGACGGCGGCGCCGACGCGCTGAACAACCTTGCCCTTGCCCATAGCGATGCCGGGCAGCTCGATGAAGCCGAGGCACTGTTCACCCGCGCCCTGGCGGCCGACCCCGGCCATGCCGATGCCGCATATAACCGCGCCACCGCACGCCTGCTCGCCGGGCGCTACCGGGAGGGCTGGCCGGGCTTCGAACTCCGCTGGCAACGCCGCCGTCATATGGCGCCCTTCGCCCTCGCCACCCCGCGCTGGGACGGCGCGCCGACCACCCGGCATCTGTTGCTCCACGCCGAGCAGGGCCTCGGCGACACCATCATGGCCGCGCGCTTTCTGCCGCACATTGCCGCGCCGCATCTCACCGTCGTCGTGCCGCAGACCCTGCTGATGCTGCTGCGCCCACTCGCCCCGCGCGCCAACTGGCTGCCCCTGGAGCACGGCATCCCGCCGCATGACTGCAACGCCGCGCTGATGAGCCTGCCGGCGATCCTCGATCTCGACGAGGCCGGGTTGGGGGCGCCGCCCTACCTTCATGTGCCCGAGCACCGGGTCGCCCAGTGGCGGGCGCGGCTGGCCGATTTGCCAGGCCGCCGTATCGGTCTCGCCTGGGCCGGCAACCCAGGCTACGCCGGCGATGCCGCGCGGTCGATCGCGCCGGGTCTGCTCGCGGCGCTCTCCGAGAGCCGCAACGCCAGCTTCGTCTCCCTGCAACGGGGTGACGCGCCGCCCTTCGTGATGACCGACTGGACCGGCGAACTCACCGACATGTCTCGCACCGCAGCCCTCGTCGCGGCGCTCGACCTCGTCATCACTGTCGACACCGCGATCGCCCATCTCGCCGGCGCGCTGGGGCGGCCGGTGTGGCTGCTCAACCGCTTCGCGCCCTGCTGGCGCTGGCCGCTCGGGCGGGAGGACAACCCGTGGTACGCCACGCTCCGCCAATTCCGCCAGCCCGCGCCGGGCGACTGGCCGGGCGTGATCGCCGCCGTGCGCGCGGCGCTAAACGGTGAGCGTCTCCACCGCCTGGGTGGCGATTTCCGACACATCAACATCAACGCCGAGCCCAGGCCCGGTCGGCACATGCACGAACCCGCCTGACGCCAGCAGCACATCCGGCACTACGTCGCGCACCAGCGCGTAGGTCGGCATGTAGAACTCGCAGCCCAGCGTGCAGTTCGGCAGCGTGCCCAGCAGATGCGCCGCCGCGGCGAGCGCGATGCCGCCCTCCCACAGCGTGCCGCCATAGCTCGGCACCCCCGCCGCCGCCGCAATCGCGTCGATCGCCCGCGCGGCCAGCAACCCGCCCGATTTCATCAGCTTGATCGACACCGAATCGGCGAACCCCTCGCGCACCGCCCGCAGCATCTCCTCCGGCGAGGTGACGCTCTCATCGGCGAGGATCGGCGTATCGAGCGCCGCCGCCAGCCGCGCCAGCGCCGCCTCCTGCCCACGCGGCACCGGCTGCTCGATGAAAGTCGGCGCGAATTGCTCGACGTCCCGCAGCTGCCGCAGCGCATCATGCGGCGCCAGGCCCTGGTTGTAATCCACCCGCAAATCCATTCCCGGCAGCGCCTCGCGCAACGCGGCGAGGCGGCGGACGTCTTCGGCATGCGGCAGGAAGCCGGTTTTCACCTTGAAGATGCGATGCCCCGCCGCCAGCATCTCCTGCGCCCGCGCCACGTCAGCCGCGAAATCGGGGTTGGCGATGGAGAAGGACAGCGGAATGGTGTCCCGCACCAACCCGCCGAACAGCGCCGAGACCGGCGCACCGACCCGCTTGCCCGCGATATCCCATAGCGCCATCTCGATCGCCGCCTTGGCGTCGGAATGTCCGGCGATGGCGCGCGCGCAATCCTCCATGCGCAGGCCGATCCGCGTGGCGTCGCTGCCGATCAACGCTGGCAGCAGCACCTGGCGCAATGCGGCGAGCGCTGTCTCCGCCGTGTGGCCGAACGGCGCCCAGGGCGCCGCCTCCCCCCACCCGGTCAGCCCGTCCGCCGTGCGCACGGCGATAATCACCCGCCGCACCGCCTGCTTCAGATGACCCGAGCCGTGCGAACGGGCGGATTTGATGGCGCTCTCGATCAGCCAGAGCCCGACCTGCGCGATCCGGTCAGCCGGCATCGAGGAAACCTTCGACCGCCGCCACGAACGCGTCCTCCGCCTCGATCATCGGGAAATGCCCGGCGCCCGACAGCACGCTGCACCGCGCCCCGGCGATACCCCCCGCCAGCGCCTCGGCATAGGCGACCGGGATCAACCCGTCCTGCGCGCCATGCAGGACCAAAGTCGGCGCCTGAACGAAGGGCAGCCGGCGCGACAGGCCGCGCTCCGGGATCGGCCACAGGAACCGCGTGGCGGCGGCGTGATTGCCCATCACCGGCGCCGGCACTTTCGCCGCCGCCGCCGGATCGGCGAATTTCGCCGCCAGCAGATCGGCCGGGCGGATCACGAAAGGGTCGGGCAACGGCATGTCATCCAGCCACAGCCCATAGGAATCGACCAGCACCAGCCGCCGCGTGAGATGCGGGCACAGCGCCGCGAACTCGGCCGCGATCATGCCGCCGAGGCAATGCCCCATCACATCCACCGGCCCACCGACCCACTGCTCCACCATCAGCCGGCAATGCAGCACCTGATCGACGATATCGTGCAACGGCCCCGCCGCACTGCTTTCGCCATAGCCGGGATGCTCGGGCGCAATCACACGCCGGTTCTGCGCGAGACGCGTGAGGAACCCGGCCTCGCCGGGATGGGTGTCATACCCGTGCAGGAACAGCAGCGGCCGCCCCTTGCCCGCATCCCACACAAGCACCGAACCTGCGCCAAGCGCGCGCGCCGTCATCGCGCTCACGCCGCCGCCCCCCGGGCTGCTTTGGCCGCAATTTCGGCAAGGCCCTGCGGCGTCCAGCGGTCCTCATGCTCGATCCACAAATCGCGCAGATGCGGCATCACCTCGTGGCCGAACAGGCGTGTGTTCATCGCGCCCGCCTCCTCCGAGAGATTACCGACGTGAAGGCAGGCGATGAGCTGGCCGATGCGCAGGTCGACGCACAGTTCCCGCACCCGCTGACGCACCCGCTCCGGCGAGCCGGCAATGATGTAGCCGAGCCGGTCATACTCCCAGAAATCCAGCTCGCCGGCGGCGGCCTTGGCGCGATCCTCGGCGGAGACGCTGCTTTCGGCGATCTTGCGGTGCCCCATGATCGCCTGCACCGACTTGGTGCTGCGATAGCCCGGCGGCCCCTCGAAGGCGGGGTTCACATAGCGGTTGCGGTAGAAATACTTCACCGCCTCGCTATAGGTCGCCTCCGCCTCGGCGTCGGTGTTGGCGACGCAGAGGATCTGGGTGAAGGCCATGCGGTGCGGGTTGGGATCACCGCCGCGCCGCGCCACATACTCCCAATAGGCATCCACCATCGGCTTGGCCGCGTGCAGGCCGGAGAAGGAGAGGTGGCCGTAGCAATAATCATTGTCAATCGTGAGGTCCCAGGTCTCGACCGAGCCGGAACCGGGCACCCAGATCGGGAATTTCGGCTGGATCGGCTTGGGCCACAAATTCACGTAGCGCAGCTTGTTGAAGCGGCCATTGAAGGCGAAGGGCTCCTGCTCCGCCCAGGATTTCAAGATGAGCAGCCGCGCCTCCTCGAAGCGCTCGCGCAGTTCGACCGGCGGGATGCCGTAGGCGAACACGCTGTCCATCGGGGTGCCGAAGACGAAGCCGGCGATCACGCGGCCCTGGGAGAGGCAGTCGATCCAGGCCATCTCCTCGGCCACCCGAGTCGGCGGATTATACAGCGCCAGGCTGTCGCCGATGATCAGAATCGCGGCACGCTCGGTGGTATGCGCCAGGGCCGCGGCCAACAGGTTGGGCGACGGCGTCACCGCGAAGGGGGTCTGGTGATGCTCGTTGACCGCGAGTCCGTCATATCCGTCGCGATCGGCCTGCTGCATCAGGCGGATGAACATGCGGCACATTTCGCCGACCACATGGGGGTCGGCGAGGCGTTTGGGTGTATCGACCCAGCTTGAAATCTTCGCCTCACGAAAATCTGCCGGCAGATCAGGGTAGCTCGCCTCGGCGAACCAGTGGAATTTCATGGCGCGGACTCCTCCAGACAAGTGTCAGCGCGCCGCGACGGACTCCAGAAAGTCACGCACCGTCGGCACACGGACGGGTTTGGCCGCAGTATGCACATGCTCGAGCCCCTGCGCACGCCCCAGCGTCTGGCCGATGCGCAGCCAGTCATCGCCATGGCCGGTGACCAGCAGCACCGGCAGCGCCGGATCATAGCGCGCCACTTCCTTCAGTGCCTCGTAGCCGTCCTGGCCAGGCATCATCACGTCCACGATCACGCAATCCGGCCGGTGCTCCTCGAGCAGCTCCAACATCCCGAACCCGTCCTCGCCAATCACCGTTTCGAACGCGAACGCCCGGCACATGTCAGCCATCGTCGCCGCGACGTCCCTGCGGTCGTCGACGATCAGCACGCGGCGGGTGGGAGGGATGTTCTCGTCGGGCACGGGTCTATCGCTCAGTGACGGGCGGCATCATGCAGGAACGGCAATTGCCATACCAGCCTTCCCTGAGGTCAATATTTGCCGACCGATTAACAATTTGTTGAGTCGGCTTTCAAGCAACCGGCTCCGGCGCGGCCTCTGCCACCTCCCCGACGCTGATCGCCATTGCAAGATCGAGCACGGTACCGCTGAGGTCGGCGCCCTCCAGCATGGCCCCCGTGACGTCACAGCCGGTGAGATCGGCGCCGGTCATCTTGGCATTGCCCAGCACCGCCCGGGCCAGACACGCGCCCACCAGCCGCGCCCGCGCCAGATTGGCGGGCCAGGCGATGGCGCCGCGGATCAGCATCGGCCCGAGATTGGCGCCGCTCAGATCGGCGCCATTCAAAGAGGTGCGCTCCAGCCCGCAGCCGCGCATATCGGCCTCGATGAACACGGCGCTGCGCGCATCGGCGCCACCGAGATCGGACATGATCAGCATGGCGCCCGACAAATCTGCCTCGCGCAGATCGGCAAGGGAAAGCACGGCAGCCGAGAGGTTGATTCCGCGCAGATCGGCCCCGCGCAGATCGGTGCCGGTCAGGTCCGCGCGCGTGCCGCGGCGGCCGTCGCTGTCGATCCAGGCGCGATGATGGGCGAAAATGGTCGCGATGTCCTTGCCGAGTTCATCGATCGAGCGGGTCCGCGTGGCATTGGAGAAATTGGTCCGCTCCGTCCGCGCATCGTCGAGCAGGGCGCCGAGCAGGGAGGCGTCAGTGAGGTTGGAGTCCGACAAGTTCGCGCGGCACAGGATCGCCCCTTCCAGCACCGCGCCTTCGAGATTGGCTGCAATGAGGCTGGCCCCCTCCAGATTGCAGCCGGTGAGGTCAGACCGCGTGAGATCGGCACGAGCGAAGTTGCTGCCGCTGAGATCGGCGTCCCGCAGGTCGGCCCGGTTGAGGTTGGCCCGCCCGCCGCGCGCGCCATTGAGCCGGCTGCCATTCAGCACCGCCGCCACCGCCTCGGTCTGGCTGCCCGCGCGCGGAGCCACCAGATCGCCGCCGCGACTCGCCATCAACGCACCCTCGCGCAAATCGACGCCGGAGAGATCGGCACGCCTAATTTTCGCGCCGCACAAACGCGCGCCCCGCAGATCGGCGCCGACCAGCCGGGCACCGTCGAGCATGGCGTCCCGCAGATCGGCGGCGAAGAGGATCGCGCCGGACAAATCCGCCCCGGCGAGATCAGCATTGCGCAGCGATGCGCCGGTCAGATCCGCCCCCGCCAACATCCGGCCGGGTAGCTTGATGCCGGACAAATCGACAAATTTGAGCGAAGCGCGGATGCCCCCGGGCTGGTTGGTCGCGAAGGCGGCGTGGGCCCGCAACATCTCGGACAAACGCTTCACCGGTGGCGGCGGTTGCAACAACGAGCCACCGTCCTCCATCCGATCCGCCTCCCAATAACCCTGAGGCATCAGGAAAGCCGACCGGCGTGAAGAAACCCCTAATTGCTACCCCTTGGCGAGCCTTCGCCAGCTTACCCCTTAGCGAGCCTTCGCCAGCTTACCCTTTGGCGAGCCTTCGCCAGCTTACCCCTTGGCGAGCCTTCGCTCGACAAAATCCAGCCGGTCCTGCCCCCAGAAGACCTCCTCGCCGATCACGAAGCTCGGCGCGCCGAACACCCCGCGCGCCAGCGCCGCCGCAGTATCGGCCGCGCGCATTTCGGCCCAGCGCGGCTCCGCCCCCAGCGCCAGCACGGCTGCGGCATCGAGCCCGACATCTGCAATCAGCCCGGCCAGCACCGCTGGCTCCCCAGGGTTCTTCTCCTCCTCCCAGATCGCCTTCAGCACGCGATGCGCAAGTGCGATCGCCTGGGCGCTGCCGATCGTCTCGCGCACCGCGATGGCGCAGCAGGAAGAAAGCAATTCACCGGAGGGGAAATGCGCGGGTTGCAGGTTGATGGGAATGCCCAGGAAATCGCGCCAGCGGCGCAGTTCCATCATGCGGTAGGCCTGGCGCTGCGGCGCCCGCTTGGGCAGCGGGATCCCGCCGGATTGGGGGAAAATAGTGCCGAAATCGACCGGCCAGATTTTCAGCGATGCGCCGTGCTTCGCCGTCATCGCGAGGATCCGGGCAGCGCCGAGATGCGTCCAGGGCGAATTGAGCGAGGCGTAGTAGTCGACGTGCAAAGACATTTTTATCTATCTCCGTTATGGAGTGATCGTTGCCCACTCCGAACCGCGCCGGAATTCTCAGAGGCCGTTTGGTTTGAGCCATGCTGGCAGGTCAGCCAGCAAAATCATAGTGAGCCGCCCCGGGTTCCCCGGAGGGGTCGTGTCCCCTGTGGTGGTGTAGGAGGCCACTGACTGGCCTGCGGCAGCGACCGCCACGAGTCTGGCGTAGGCAGTCCATGTCCATTGATCCTGCTATGAATCACGCAAACCCTCTCTTGGGAATCCAAAAAACTCGCATATCGCTGAAATATGCCAAAGTAGTGCTAGTTCGCAACTTCATTGCTTTCAATTCTTTGATTTTTCAACTCGTCCAGTCGCTGGCACGCCCTGCACCCAGGTGATAGCCTCGGCACTTTGCCATCGGGTGGCCCATCGTGAGAATTGGTTACTCCGCGCTGCTTTCCGGCTTGGCGCTGCTCTCCGGTTGTGGCGTCATGACACCGCCCACTCCGTCGCCGAGCGTCCCGGAAGCAACCGCGTCCGGGCAGCCGGCGCCTGCGGCACCCGCAGCCACACCGACCGTCCCGGCTAGCTTCGACCAGCAACTCGAATTGAACGGCATCGGATACCATGTCACGAGCCCGAACGTCGCGGCGTCGAATACGGTCGACGTGACTCCGGCCGGCCTCGAGATCGACAATTCGCCGTTCACCTGGGGCGCCGACGGCGCGGTCACTGGCGCCGAGGTCGCAGACCTCGATGCCGACGGTTCGCCGGAAGTCTACGTGTACGTGACCTCGACGGACGCGGACGCACGCGGCTCCGTCGTCGCTTTCTCCGCCAACAAGCGCAAGTCACTCAGCTCGATCTATCTCCCGCCAATAGCCAACACGCCGGCGGCGGCACAGGGTTACCAGGGACACGACGACTTTGCGGTCGTCGAGGGCTCGCTGGTGCGACGATTTCCGATCTACGCGGGCGAGGGAGTCGGTGCCGCGCCCACCGGCAAGACACGCCAGCTGCAATACAAGCTGGTGCCGGGCGAGGCGGGCTGGCTCTTGAAGCTCGATCGAACGACCGAATTCTGAAAGGAGAGACGACATGAAATTCATCGTGGCCGCGACTGCCGTGGCAATCACTTTCGCGCAGGCCCTGGTCGGGACCGCTGCAGCCGACGCGGGCATTCGCCAGGAGAAGGTGCAGTTTGCCAAGGGCGCATCGTCGGCCGTCATCAAGGGCCAGATCAAGGGCAGCACGACGGTCGACTACGTCGTACGCGCGGCCGCGGGACAGACCCTGCCGGTGAAGCTGCAGAAGACCAACGTCCAGAACTATTTCAACGTGCTGCCGCCAGGTTCGATGGGCAACGCCATGTTCGTCGGCGACAGCGGTGAGAACTACACCGGGGTGCTGCCAGCCGATGGCGACTACATCGTGCGCGTCTACCTGATGCGTCCGGCGGCGCGCCGCGGCGAGACCAGCAACTACACCCTCACGATCGGCGTCACCGGCAAGCCGCTCGCGCCGATCGCGGCTTCCAAGGACGCGGTGATACCCGGTACCTCGTATCACGCTTCCGCCAGGATCAAGTGCGTGCCGTGGTTCGAAGCCGCGCCGCGCGAGTGCGATGCGTTCGTGATCCGGCGCAGCTTCGACGGCACCGCGACCATCGACATTCCGGGCGGTGCGGAGAAGCGCAGCATCCTCTTCGTCAAGGGCAAGCCGGTGGCGTCGAATGCGCTGGCCATGGATGTCCTTACCGTCGAGCGCAAGGGCGACGTGACGATCGTGATGCTGGGCACAAGCGAGCGCTACGAGATCCCCGACGTGCTGCTCACGGGCGGCTGACCCACTTGTGCACGGCGGTGAGAAACCCAGCCAGTGGAGCGCCGGCGTTGTGCTGAGCGCGGCGGGGTAAAACCCGGCCAGTTGGTAGGCTGACTGCTTTGGGGTCGGCCGGGGATGTTTGCCGTGGAGATCTATGCAGCGGTTCGTGGGTTTGTGTTCAACGATGGGAACAGCCGACGCGAGGCGGCTCGTGTGTTTGGCCTGAGCAATGATACCAAGGCTCCGAGCGTATGACTCCGGGGGGGATTCCGCGACGCGGTGTTGGTGTAATTCTGTATCCGGCGAACGATGGAGGTTCGCCATGCCGCTTGCACTTCGGGTTGATTTTGATGCTGCCGGGCTTCGGATGGCGGCGCGACGGAGCAAGAATGCGGCGCAGGCCCGTCGTCTGCTGGCGCTTGCAGCGGTCT
>JAPLOH010000131.1:26555-39200 GCA_026400845.1 Alphaproteobacteria bacterium | reverse complement strand
GCGCCCCTGGCCTTCCTTCCGACTGACCCAAGCTCCGCGAGGCGTGGCATGAGCGCCGCGGCCGTGCGGCGGCGGGCGATTTTGTGCGTGCTGGCTGCCTCCTCCGCATTCGCGGTGGTCGCGGCGCTGATCAAGGCGGTCGGCGCGGGAATTCCCGCTGTCGAGGTGGCGCTGCTGCGCAGCCTGCTGATGGCGGTGATCATCTACGCGATGATGCGACGCCAGGGGCTTGGCCGCGGCATTTGGCGCACCAAGCGGCCTTGGGGGCATGTGCAGCGGTCGCTGACCGGTTTCGCCGGGATGGTGGCGGCGTATTACGGCTATTCGCATCTGCCGCTTGCGGCCAACACCGCGCTTGGGTTTGCCATGCCGCTGGTGCTGACGCTGCTTTCGGTGGCCTTCCTCGGCGAGCGGCCGGAGGTGCCGCGGATCGTTGCGGTATTCGCCGGGCTCGCGGGGGTGATGATCATGGTGCGGCCATGGGACGCCACCGCCTCGGGCCTGCCGCTGTTCCCGGTGCTGGTGGTGTTGGCCGGCGTTATTGCCTGGGCGGGCGCGATGATCAGCATCCGCCGCCTCGGCGCCATGGGGGAGAGCAACGAGGCGATCATCCTGTACTACTCGGTCGGCAGCGTGCTGTTGGCCACCGGTTTCGTGGTGCCGGTGTGGGTGACACCGAGTGCCTGGCAGCTCGCCGGGCTCGTGGGTATCGGGCTGATTTCGACGCTCGCGCAGATCCTGATGACCAACGCCTATCGCACCGGCGAGGCCACGTTGATCGCGCCGTTCGAATATGGGTCCATCCTCTACACCTCCATTATTGGCATGGTGGTTTGGGGCGAATTTCCTGATGCGACGAGCTGGCTGGGCATCGCCGTCATCATCGCATCCGGGTTATATATGTGGCATCGCGAGACACGCGCCGGCGCCAAAACCGGCTAGAAGGGGAGGAATGACGAGATGCGCGGATTGATGCAGGAACGCCCGTTGCTGGTGACGGGGTTGATCGACTACGCCGAGAAATACCATGGCGACACCGAGATCGTCTCGCGCCTGCCGGACCGCACGGTTCATCGCAGCAACTGGAAGACCATCGCCTCGCGCGCCCGCCGCCTCGCCAATGCGCTCAACCGGCTTGGGGTGCAGCAGGGTGACCGGGTGGCGACGCTGGCGTGGAATTCCTACCGCCATCTCGAACTTTATTTCGGCGTCGCCTGTTCCGGCCTGGTGCTGCACACGGTGAACCCGCGGCTGTTCCCCGAGCAGATCCAGTACATCGTCGACCACGCCGAGAACGGCTATGTGTTCTTCGACGTCGGATTCGCGCCGATCCTGGAGAAGCTGGCGGCGCATCTGCCGAGCGTGCGGGGATATGTTGCGCTGTGCAGCGCCGATGAGATGCCGACATCCGATCTGCCCAATCTGCTGTGCTACGAGACCCTGCTCGCCGCCGAGAGCGACGTGTTCGCCTGGCCGGACCTGCCGGAGAGTGCGGCGTGTTCGCTGTGCTACACGTCGGGCACCACCGGGAACCCCAAGGGCGTGCTCTATTCGCACCGCTCGCAGGTGCTGCACTCCATGGCCGCCTGCACGGTGGACGGCCTCGCGATCTCCTCGCGGGATTCCATCCAGCTTATCGTGCCGCTGTTTCACGCCAACGCCTGGGGCGTGCCCTTCGCCGCCGCGCAATGTGGCGCCAAGCTGGTGCTGCCCGGACCGCTGCTCGACGGCGAAAGCGTGTTCAACCTGATGAAGGACGAGGCGTGCAATTTCTCCATGGGCGTGCCCACGGTGTGGCTCGGCTTTTTCGACTACATCGAGCGCAACCCGCAGCTTGACCTCAAGGCGCTGAAGCTGGAGCGCGTCGCGGTCGGCGGCTCGGCGGCACCCCGGGCGATCATCGAGAAGTTCGACAAATTGCTTGGCACCTTCCTCATCCATGCCTGGGGCATGACCGAGACCAGCCCGCTCGGCGCCGTCTGCAACCCGCTACCGAAGCACCGTGGCCTGCCGCAGGAGGAGATCTACGCCCTGCAAACCAAGCAGGGCCGCCCGATCTGCGGCGCCGAACTGCGCATCCTCGGCCCCGACGGCACCGTGCAGCCGCATGACGGGGTGGCGGTCGGCGATTTGCAGATCCGGGGCAACTGGATCGTTTCGCAATACTTCAAGGCGGACGGCCCGGCGACGGATGCTGATGGCTGGTTCACCACCGGGGACGTCGCCAAGATCGACCACGACGGCTACGTGCAACTGACCGATCGCTCGAAGGACGTCATCAAGTCCGGCGGGGAATGGATCAGCTCGATCGACATTGAGAACATCGCCGTCGGGCATCCGGATGTGCAGGAGGCCGCGGTGATCGGTGTTTACCATCCGCGCTGGCAGGAGCGGCCGCTGCTGCTGATCCATCGCAAGCCCGGGCGGGAGCCGAGCAAGGCGGATATTCTTGGTTTCCTCAACGACAAGATCGCGAAATGGTGGATGCCGGACGACGTGGTGTTCGTGGAGTCGCTACCCCATACCGCCACCGGAAAGCTGCTGAAGATCGCGTTGCGGGAGACGTATCGCGATCACCTGACGGCGGCTTAGTAGGGAAGCAAGCGCTTCTTTTTGAAAAAAGAAGCAAAAACTTTTTATCCATTGGCTCCGCACTCTCCGGGGAGAGTGCGGAGCCAAATGGATAAAAGTTTTTTGGTTCTTTTTTTCAAAAAAGAACCGCTTCCTTACTTCCGCTTCTGCACCTGGCTGACGTCGCGCACCGCGCCGCGGGCGGCACTTGTGGTGAGCGCGGCATAGGCCTTCAACGCCGCGGTCACATTGCGCGGGCGGGGCGCCGGCTGCCAGGGATCGTCCGACGCCTCCATCGCGGCGCGGCGCGCGGCCATTTCGGCGGCGTCGACCAGGAGGTTGATGCTGCGGTTGGGGATGTCGATCTCGATGCGATCGCCTTCGCGGACCAGGCCGATATCGCCACCTTCGGCCGCTTCCGGCGAGCAGTGCCCGATCGACAGGCCCGAAGTGCCACCCGAGAAGCGGCCGTCGGTGACCAGGGCGCAGACCTTGCCGAGGCCTTTCGACTTCAGATAGCCCGTCGGGTACAGCATCTCCTGCATGCCCGGGCCGCCCTTGGGGCCTTCGTAGACGATGACCACCACGTCACCGGCAACGACATGGCCACCCATGATTCCGGCGACCGCGGCATCCTGGCTTTCGAAGCGCTTCACCGGGCCGGTGAACTTCAGGATCGAGGCGTCGACGCCGGCGGTCTTCACGATGCAGCCCTCGGCGGCGATGTTGCCCTTGAGAATGGCGAGGCCGCCGTCCTTGGAAAAGGCGTGCGCGACGTCACGGATGACGCCAGTGCTGCGATCGGTGTCGAGATCGTCGTAGCGGGCATTCTGGCTGAAGGCGACCTGGGTGGGGATGCCACCGGGGGCAGCCTGGAAGAAGTGCTTCACCCCATCGGTCGGCGTGCCCGCGATGTCCCACCGGTCCATCGCCGCACCCAGCGAGGCGGCGTGCACGGAGCCGACGTCACGATGGATCAGCCCGCCGCGATCGAGTTCGGCGAGGATGCTGAGAATGCCGCCGGCGCGATGGACGTCCTCGACATGGACGTTGGCGATCGAGGGGGCGACTTTGCAGACGCAGGGCACCCGGCGCGACAGCCGGTCGATGTCGTCCATGGTGAAGGGCACCTCGCCCTCCTCGGCGGCGGCGAGCAGATGCAGCACCGTGTTGGTGGAGCCGCCCATCGCGATGTCGAGCGTCATCGCGTTCTCGAAGGCCTTGAAGTTGGCGATGCTGCGCGGCAGCAGGCCGGCGTCGTTCTGCTCGTAGTAGCGCTTGGTGATGTCGACGATGGTGCGCCCGGCCTCGAGGAACAGGCCCTTGCGGTCGGCATGGGTGGCGACGATGGTGCCGTTGCCGGGCAGCGCGAGACCGAGGGCCTCGGTGAGGCAGTTCATCGAATTGGCGGTGAACATGCCGGAGCAGGAACCGCAGGTCGGGCAGGCCGAGCGTTCGATCACCTCGACCTCGGCGTCGGTGTAGCCATCGGTGTCGCCGGCGGCGATCATGGCGTCGATCAGGTCGACGGCTATCTTCTTGCCGCGATGAACCACTTTGCCGGCCTCCATCGGCCCGCCCGAGACGAAGACGGTGGGGATGTTGAGGCGCATCGCGGCCATCAGCATGCCCGGCGTGATCTTGTCGCAGTTGGAGATGCACACCATCGCGTCGGCGCAATGGGCGTTGACCATGTATTCCACGGCATCCGCGATCAACTCGCGCGAGGGCAGGCTGTAGAGCATGCCGTCATGCCCCATGGCGATGCCGTCATCGACCGCGATGGTGTTGAATTCCTTGGCAATCCCGCCGACGCTCTCGATCTCGCGGGCGACGAGCTGGCCGAGGTCCTTGAGGTGGACATGGCCGGGGACGAACTGGGTGAAGGAGTTGGCAATCGCGATGATCGGCTTGCCGAAATCGCCATCCTTCATGCCCGTCGCGCGCCACAGGCCGCGGGCGCCGGCCATGTTGCGGCCGTGGGTCGTCGTGCGGGAGCGATAGGCGGGCATGGGCGTTCTCCGTGTTGTCGGCTCCTGGATGCACCGAGCCGGTTCGTATGTCGAGATATTGGTGCGCCCGGCAGGACTTGAACCCGCGACCAAGCCGTTATGAGCGGCCCGCTCTAACCAACTGAGCTACAGGCGCATCCGTGCGGAGGATTGCCCGAGACGATGACGTGGTGCAACCCGCCTGACGCGGGGGAGCGGGGATGCTACCCTTGACGCCACGTCGATTCGGGAACCCAGCATGTCCGCGCACGCCATCGAGGCCGCGGACCAACGTGCTGCCGTTTGCCCTATTGGCGTGAGCGCTAGGCGCCCTGGCCGCGGTAGCCGGCCTCGCGCTGCGCTCGTATCGCCAGTACGAACACCGTCTCGATGCGCGACACGTATCGGTACAGCGCCAGGTAGCCGCGGGCCTTCCGGCCGATCACCAGTTCCCGCAGGCCAATGGCCGTCGGGCGGCCGATTTCCGGGTTGTGGGCAAGGATATCGAGCGCAGCCACGATGTCGGAAATCCGACCAGCGGCGTCATCCACCTCGAACTGCTCCAAATGCGCCAGGATACGCTCGAAATCGTCGAGAACCGCGGGAACAAGCTCGATCCGCGCCAAGCCGGCCACTCAAGCCGCAGGCTTGCCGGCCACCGGCCGAGCCGGGCGCTCGCCACGGACGCGGGCCTCGAGCCAGGTCCTGGCCGTGTTCCAAGGGACTGACTCACCACTGGCCAGAAGATGCTGCCAGCGGGTCTCCGCCAGGCGGTGAAATTCGGCGGCGTGCTCATCGGCTTCGACGCTGTGGGTCAGTACATCGAGGATGAACGCATGCGGCGATTTTCCCGCCCGCGTGGCGGCGGCGGCGATGCGGGCCTTGAGGTCGTCTTCGATGCGGATCGTCGTTGTCGGCATGGCGGAACCCTCCGTGCGTCGTCTGTAGCGCATTTGTGTCACATCTCCAATCGCCTCGTCCCGCGGCACCTGCGCCCGTGCTAGCCTTTGCGACAATCGAGTCGCCCCGGAGCCACCATGCCCGACACGTTGCCCACGCCCGACGAACACCCGGTCCGTTTCGACCTGCTGACCGAGAACCCGGTCTACAAGCCGTTCCGCTACCCCTGGGCCTACGAGGCCTGGCTGATGCAGCAGCGCGTGCACTGGTTGCCCGAGGAGGTGCCGCTCGCGGATGACGTGAAGGATTGGCACCGTAACATCACCGCTGGCGAGCGCAACTTGCTCACCCAGATATTCCGGTTTTTCACCCAGGCCGACGTCGAGGTGAACAACTGCTACATGAAGCACTACAGTCAGGTCTTCAAACCGACCGAGGTGCTGATGATGCTGTCGGCGTTCTCGAACATCGAGACCATCCACGTCGCCGCCTACTCGCATCTGCTCGACACGGTGGGGATGCCCGAGCTCGAATACCAGGCATTTCTCGGCTACAAGGAGATGAAGGACAAGTTCGACTACATGCAGTCCTTCTCGGTGAACTCCAAGCACGAGATCGCCAAGACGCTGGCCGCTTTCGGCGCCTTCACCGAGGGGCTGCAATTGTTCGCCTCCTTCGCCATCCTGCTCAATTTCCCGCGTTTCGGGAAGATGAAGGGCATGGGGCAGATCATCACCTGGTCGGTGCGCGACGAGACGCTGCATTGCCTCTCCATCATCCGCCTGTTCCGCACCTTCGTGCAGGAGAACCCGGAGATCTGGACCGAGGAGTTGCGGCGCGAAATCTACATCACCTGCGCCACCATCGTGGACCACGAGGACGCCTTCATCGACCTCGCCTTCGAGATGGGCGCGATCGAGGGGCTCGATGCGCGGCAGGTGAAGCAGTACATCCGCTACATCGCCGACCGCCGCCTCACGCAGCTTGGCCTCAACGTGCTGTTCCATGTCGACCGCAACCCGCTGCCCTGGCTCGACGAAATGCTGAACGCGGTCGAGCACGCCAATTTCTTCGAGAGCAGGGCAACCGAATACAGCAAGGCCTCCACGACCGGCACCTGGGAGGAAGCCTTCTCGATCGGGACGTTCGAGAGCGCACAGCCTGATGGCCCGCTGCTGCCGGCCGAATAGCAGCACAGCTTGCCCTGGGCGGACAGCGACGCCACATTGGCCGGCATCATGCGCATCATCCGCTTTATCGCCCTCTTCCTGTGTCTCGTGGTGCTGGCCGGTTGGGTTGCGCTGTGGGTGCGGCCCGATTTGCTGGCAATGCTGCGCGGGCCTTCCAACAGCCTCGTGATCCCCGGCAGCGTCGCGGTCGGCGGTCCGTTCGCGTTGACCGACCACACCGGGCGACGCGTCACCGACACGACATTCCGCGGCAAGTGGATGTTGATCTATTTCGGCTACACCTACTGCCCCGACGTCTGCCCCACAGAGTTGCAGAACATCTCCAACGCGATCGATCTGCTCGGCCCCGATGCCGACAAGATCGTGCCGGTGTTCATCACCGTCGACCCGGCCCGCGATACCGTCGCCGCCCTCGCCGACTATGTGAAGCTGTTCGACCCGCGGCTCGTCGGCCTCACCGGCAGCGACGCCGAGATCGCTGGGGTGGCGAAGGCTTATCGGGTGTATTACGCCAAGGCCGACAGCAAAAACGCCACCACCTATTTGATGGACCACTCCTCTTTTCTCTATCTGGTGGCGCCGGACGGCAGTTTTCGTGCCTTGTTCCGCCAGGGAATCGGGCCGGTGACTATGGCGAAGGCCTTGCGTGCAAGGTTCGACGGATCGTGATATGCGCTTCCGCCCATGGGTATTTGAACGGATTCTACGATGAGTGATCTGACGGACATCGACGACCAGCCCCGCGAGGCCGCGCCTTCCGGAGCGCCGCGCTACAGCCGGCGCCTGTCCGACAAGATCCTGATCGCCTTTCACCAGGCCTGCGACCAGGGCGACTACGAGGTTGCCGAGCAGTTGCTGCACATTCTGGAACAGATGCTGCAACGCCGCCCCTCCGTGACTGACACCAATCGCCGCCGCAGCATGGAGAGCCTGGTCGCTGCGCATGAGCGGCTCTGGTATCTCCGCCACCCCGCCGATACGCACCAGTAGAAGCGGGTCATCGCGGGGCGCGGGCCGCCTTCGCCTTTTGATAGTGCCGCTGCGCCTTGGCCCGATTGCCGCAGGCGGTCATCGTGCACCAGCGGCGATTGGCTGACTTGCTGTCGTCGATGAACAGAAACCCGCACACCGGATTCGCGCAGAGCCGCAATCGCCCGCGCCGCGGCCCGGTCAGCAGATCGGCCGCCGACCACAGCACCGGCGAGAGCAATGCGGCGACCGATGCGGTTGAAGGCGGTGGCACCGACCAGCCGATCCGCCCGTCCCGCATCTCTAGCGCCTGCCGGGCCGCGGCCTGGCGCAGCATGATGTTGATCCCCGTGATATCCGGCGTCTGCTCCTCGGCGGCGCTGCGCAGGGCGCGGTAGAGGATTTCCCGCAGACCGATCGCCGCGGCGAAGGCCGTCGTCCGATGCTCCGGCCCCGCGTCCCAATGCGCCGCCGAGCGTGCCAACGCCGGGCCGCTCTCCGGCAGATGGGTGGCGATCCAGTCGCCAACGTCGTCAATCCCGTTGAGATCCTCGCTCGGGCGCGGCGAATTGCGCCAGTAGCGGGAGTTGACATAGGCGAGGCAAAGATCGTCGGCGGGCAGGCCGAGACTGAGTGTCAGGGCGGCGGCTTCAACCATCCCCATCGACGACGCCCGCATCGAAGCCCCCCCGGTCCATCACGTCACTCGGCCCCGGCTTTCTGCGGAATGCAGAAGGCGAAGTCGCAACCCTGGTCGGCCTGGGTGACCTGCTCGACATAGAGCCGCAGATAGCCGCGATCCGAACCAGGATGCGCCGGCGGTGGCACCCAGGCGGCGCGCCGGATGGCGAGTTCGGCGTCATCCACCAGCAGGTCGATCCGTCGCCCCTCAGCGTCGAGCCGAATGCGATCGCCGTTGCGCACCAGGCCGAGCGGCCCGCCATCGGCGGCCTCGGGCGTGATGTGCAGCACGATGGTGCCGAAGGCGGTGCCGGACATGCGGGCATCGGAAATCCGCACCATGTCCTTCACCCCCGCGCGGGCGAGCTTCTTGGGGATCGGGATATAGCCGGCCTCGGGCATGCCCGGCGCGCCTTTTGGCCCGGCATTGCGCAGCACCAGCACGTCATCGGCGGTCACGTCGAGGTCGGGGTCATCGAGCCGGTTGGTCATGTCCTCCAGCCCGTCGAACACCACGGCGCGGCCTTCGTGCTGCATCAGCCGCTCCGTTGCCGCCGAGCGCTTCAGCAGCGCGCTGCCGGGAGCGAGATTGCCGCGCAGCACCGCGAGCCCGCCGCCGGTGGCGATCGGGTTCTCCCGCGAACGGATCACGGTCTGCCCCGGCACCATCTCGGCCCCCGCGATGCGGTCGGCGATGGTGCCGCCATCCACCGTCGTGCAGGTGGTATCGAGCAGCGGCGCCAGTTCCTTCAACAGGCGCGGTACGCCGCCGGCCCAGTGGAAATGCTCCATGTAGTAATCGCCCGAGGGCTTCAAATCGACCAGCACCGGCACCTCCAGCCCCAGCCGATCGAACCCTTCAAGGTCGATCGTGATGCCGAGGCGGCCGGCTACCGCGGTGAAGTGGATCACCGCGTTGGTCGAGCCGCCAATCGCCTGCAACACGGTGAAGGCATTGCGGAAGGCGGCCTCCGTCATGATGTCGCGCGGCCTGGTGCCCGATTTGGCGAGCTTCACCGCCGCCGCGCCCGAGGCCTCGGCGACGCGGATGCGGTCGGCATGGGTCGCCGGCACCGAACCGCCGCCAGGCAGGCACATGCCGAGCGCCTCGACCATGGTGGAGACGGTCGACGCCGTGCCCATCACCATGCACGTGCCCTTGGTGGGCGCCAGCCGGTCGGTCAGCGCGTCGATGTCGTCCTCGTCGATTTCACCAGCGCGATACTTCGCCCACATGCGGCGGCAATCCGTGCAGGCGCCGAGCACCTCGCCCTTGTAGTGGCCCACCAACATCGGCCCGGTCGGCACCACGATGGCCGGAATGTCGGCGCTGGCGGCCCCCATCAACTGCGCCGGCAGCGTCTTGTCGCAGCCACCCACCAGCACAACGGCGTCCATCGGCTGGGCGCGCACCATCTCCTCAGTATCGAGCGCCATCAAATTGCGCAGGAACATCGAGGTCGGGTGCGAAAAACTCTCATGGATGGAGATGGTGGGGAACACCATCGGCATCCCCCCCGCCAGCATCACGCCGCGCTTGATCGCGTTGATCAGGTCGGGGACGTTGCCGTGGCAGGGGTTGAAATCGGAATAGGTGTCGGTGATCCCGATGATCGGCCGGTCGAGCGCCTCGTCCCCGTAGCCCATGGCCTTGATGAAGGCGCGGCGCAGGAACAGCGAGAACCCCGCATCGCCATAGGTCGCAAGTCCCTTGCGCAGACCGGTCGCCATCGCCCTACTCCGCCGCCGCGGCGAGGATGAGGCCCGGCACCGGCGCGTTGTTGATGGCGCTCATCCGCTCCCGCACATTGAACAGCCGCGTCTCCAGATTCTCGATCGCCGGATTGGATTTCAGCCGCGCGACGATGGGGCCATCGAGATAGGCCTGCGCCTGCGCCATGCTCTCGAACAAATAGATGCCGCCGACACGGGGCTCATCGGGCGCATCGAGCCACACCTTCCAGGCCAGCCCGTCAACCGAGAGGAACTTGGTGGCGACCTCGTCGGTATAGCGCTTCTCCCAATCGGCGCGGGAAATGCCGGTATAGGTGTAGTTGACCTGTAGGATGACCATGGTTTCCTCCTCGCGTATGCGGCCAGATTAGGGCCTTGGCCAGGATTTCGCCAGGAGCGGCGCGGGGTGCGGTGCCCCAGGAAAATGGGCACGCGAAAGCGCCCGCCGAAGCGGGGGTTCTGTCACTGATGCACGCATAAGCGGGAGCATGGTGGCGCACGGGCAGGGCGGATGCGGCGCCGCACATGGTGCCACCGGGGCCGCCGCGGTGCCGGCGCGGGAGCGCACTTTGCCGGCGCGCGCACGCGCCGCCGGGGCGGCGCAATACGCGCGGCGGCGTCGATCTCGGCGAGCAACCTGGCTTCGGTGCGACGAAGCTCGAGCAAGACGCGGGCATGCAACCGGCGATCGGGGTGCGCAGGCGGCAGGTCTTCGAAATGTCCGAACAGCGTGTCGAACACCGCCATCACCAAGCGCACGACCGCCAGCGCGGCCGCGAGGCCGGTTTGGTGGGAGGGCGTGGGAGAGGCGAGTGACATGTGCGGCGTAGCTCCTGGTTGTTCGGCCTCAATATCGTATATGTCACTAAGGTTATCAAGGTAATTTCGCCTTATAAAGTAATTTTTCTTATTTCCTGATAGGCCGGCGGGCGCCGCAATCCACGTCGGCATGCGGCAAGGTAGCCGTGCGGGCCGACTTGCAGCGACGTGACCCACCGGGTTGAGCGCGCAGCAGGATGCTGGTCGATTCGACTTGATGCACACGATTTACACATCCATTGGCTTCAACTAAGGTGCGTGGATGGATAGCCGGGACATCATTCGTGCCCTGACGGTAGCCGGGTGGCAGCATGTTGCGACCAAGGGGAGCCATTTCCAGTTCAAGCACCCATCGCGACCCGGCCGCGTGACGGTGCCACACCCCAAGCGCGATATCCCGGTCGGGACGTTGCGGAGTATCGAAAAGCAGGCCGGATTGAAATTGAGAGGCTCGTCATGACCGCGTATGTCGCGCTGCTGCGCAAGGATGCCGACAGTGACTATGGCGTGGACTTCCCGGATTTTCCGGGCTGCGTGACCGCCGGATTGACGCTGGAGGACGCTAGGCGGATGGCGGCGGAAGCCTTGCAGTTGCATATCGAGGGCATGATCGAAGACGGTGCTCCAATCCCGCTGCCGTCGCCGCTGGAGGATATCATGGTCGATCCGCTCCACCGCGACGGTGTGGCGGTGCTGATTGACGCCGCGGTGCGGCGCCCGGCGGTGCGGATCAACGTCTCGCTGCCGCCCGACCTGCTGGAGGCGATTGATCGCACGACGGAGAACCGTTCGCGGTTCCTCGCGGAGGCGGCGTGGGAGCGGTTGCGGCGGGTTGAGCAATCTAGCTGAGATGGTGGTTGTCTACCGACTCCGATGACTATAATGATCGCGTAAGCGAATGCGGCCGGATCCGCACGTCGCCAACGGGGAGCGACTGATGCCGAACAATGCCGCCCAGCGCCGCTTTGTCGAGATCGACATTACTCCATGGACCGGCGAGACGCCGGACGAAATGCTGGCGCTCGGCGCCGGCGAATATTCGGTGCAGCAGGCCAAGGATATCGTGCAGCTCTTCGCCGAGGTTTCGACCTCCTGTGACGTCGATGCCTTCATCCAGGGCTTCACCGAGGATTCCGTCACCTCATTCAACGACCGCCATGACATCGTCGGCCGCGCGGCGCTGCGGGAGTTCATGGCCCCGCGCTTCGCTGCCTTCGCCCGCCCCGGCGCAGACTTTCTGTGCCGCAAGCGACTACGGTCATTGAGCGGCAATATCTTCGGCGTCATATGGGTCAATCACTGGCGCAATCCCACCACTGGTGAGTTGCGCCAAGCGAAGGGCGTGGAGTTCTGGGCGATGCGGAGCGGGTTGATTGCGCGATGGGATGCCTCGATCGTGGATTGGAAGCTGCCGGCCTAAAGCACTGCGAAAACCCTGAGCCGCACCCCCTCGGGATGCCGCTGGGCGGTGCCCACGAAGATAGATGTGGCGCGTGCCCCAGAAGTGGGGGCCTTCGAGCGCCTCGAACACCGGCTTGGTGCGGAATGAAACCAAGGACGGGCGCAACGCCTCGCGCCGCGCGAGGGGCTGCCGTCAGGCGTGTCGCCGGCGGCGATAGATCATCGGGAACAGGGCCGAAGCCAGCAGGGCGAGCGACCCGGGTTCCGGCACCGCCGATGCGACGGTGTCGGAGCGCAGCACCAGGTTGAGATGCCCGCTGGAGAACACCTCGTCGAGATGGGTATTGGCCGGCAGATTCGAGCAGGTCCAGGAATCCGCCACGGCCGCG
>JAPLOH010000131.1:22484-26548 GCA_026400845.1 Alphaproteobacteria bacterium | reverse complement strand
TCCCCGGCCGAGAGGTTGAAGCCGTTGATCAGGTCGATGTCGAGCGCGCCGGCGAGCGTCAGGGCGCCGCTGATGTCGAGATGCCCGTACTGCCCGGCCGCGGTGCCGCCGACCTGAAGCACCAGCCGCGCGGTGCTGAGCTGGGTGAACTGGCCGGCGATGCTGTGCGAATTGAACACTTGGAGTTGGCCGGCGTTGGTGACCGTGCCGGCACCGGCGATGGTAACGCGCGTTGGGGGGATGCCGGTCACGGCGCCGACCGATATGTTCTCGTCCAGCCTTGTGTTGCCGTCGAAGCGAAAGTTGCCATTGACGAACGTCATGCTGCCGCCGGTGATCGTGCCGAAGTTGGTGCCGGCGGCTCCGCTGATCGTCGTGGTTGCGTTGCCGGCTCCGTCATTGATCCAGATGCCGCCGGAAATCAGGCCCGCGTTGGCGATCGAGCGGACGACGCTGTTGCCGTGGGAGTCGATCGCGAACGGCGCTCCGCTGATGGTCCCTGTCTGTGCATTACTGATGACATTGATGAAGCCGGAGCTGACGGTGATACCGCCCTGGATGACACCAGTATTGGATAATGTTCCAAAGCTCGCGCCCGATTCGAGGCTGACGCCATTCATTGTGCCGCTGTTGTCCAGCCGAGTGCTTGACGCGCTGCTGAGGCTGGTGGCACCCTCGATGGACCCGGAGTTGGTAATCGTATCGAACGAGCCTGAGTAACTCATCAGCCCCCCGACCGTGCCGGTATTCGTCAGCCGCCCCATGCTTCCATAGTTTGCGATCGTCCCCCCGATCGTGCCGGTATTCGTCAACCCGGCCAACGACCCCTGGTTCATGACCGCGCCGAGAATTGTTCCGGAATTTGAGATCGACCCGATCGTGCCGACATTCCGGATGGCCCTACCGAAATAATCTACGCCGATCGTCCCGGCGTTGGTGATCGTGCCAATGGTCCCATAGTTCGATATCGCACTCTGATTGGGATCAGTCGCTGTAATTTTGCCAGAATTAGTTATCGAGCCGATCTGGGTTCCATAACCCGACAATATTCCATAAGATCCACCACTGATGGTTCCAGAATTTGTAATGGTTGCGATCGTGTTGTTGGGGTATACACCAGTTAAGTTTACCCCAGCCGACCAGCCGGAGATCTGGCCTTGATTGCTCAAATTGGTGATATTGCAATCCTGCGCGAGGACCCCGTTTTGTCCCCCACTCACGGCGCCCGAGGATGTCACGGTGATGGCGCCCCCGGTGGAATAGACGCTGTATACCGTTCCGGAAATGACCTGCTGGCTCGAATCGCAGTCGGCCCACGCCGCCCGCGACGGCAACGCCGCACCCGTCAACGCGAGCAGCGAAACGCCAGCCCGCAACAGGGTGCGGTCAAGCGGAGACCCACTCCGATCGAGTGAAGCGTCAGGCAGGCGGTTGTGCGGCATGCTGTTCCCCAACTTAGTGCGGCGCCGATGGTCTGTCGGCGTCAACTCGGAGTCAGATTAATCGCACCCGCCGGGGGGAGTCCAGTTTGTCAGAGAAAAATTCATCCAAATTATACAATATTTGACACAATTAGATAAATTTGGGGGGGTGTTTGACATTTCCGCAACATCTGGCCCCACTTACAGCACCGCGAAAAACCGCAGCTGCACCCCCTCCGGATGCCGCTGCGCCGTGCCCACGAAGATGTGCCGGGTCAGCCAGAAATGCGGGCCTTCCGGCGCCTCGAATACGGGGGTGGTGCGGAAATAGACCAAGGACGGGTCCACCGCCTCGCGCCGCGCGAGTTTAGCCAGCACGTCGGGCGCAGCAGTGCGCAGGCCGCGGTTGACGACGCCGATCAGGGTGCCGTCCGTCGCCTCGATGGTGTAGCGCGCCGTGAGGTCGATGGCGCCATCGGCGTAGACGATCTGCCAGTCCGCCCCGCCGGGGATCACGCGGCCATTGAGCCGCGGGCCTTCGACGATGCCGCCGGTGATGGGGATGACGCGGCGGGCGTTGCCGTGCACCACTCCGGCGTCTAGCGCGGGGGAGACGCTGACGCGGGCTTCGAAGGCGAAGTCCAGGGTAGGGGGCTGCATGGCTCCAGGATGGCCGGTCATTGCGCTGGGCGCAACCAGGCGGCACGCGGTGGGCTTGCATCGGGCGGCCGCATCGCTTCTATCGGGCGCCTGGACTGACAGCGGAGCGCATGACGATGAACGTGAACGGACAGGCCGCCCTGGTGACGGGCGGCGCCTCGGGGCTAGGTGCTGCGACGGCGGCGGCCTTGCAGGCGGCGGGGGCCAAGGTGGCGCTGATCGACATCAATCCCGATGCGGTGAAGGCGGCCTCCGCCAGCACCGGCGCGCTCGGCATCGTGTGCGATGTCGCTGACCCCGATTCCGCCGAGCGCGCGATCGCCGAGGCCGCGACCGCGCATGGGCCGGCCCGCGTGCTGGTGAATTGCGCGGGCATCGGCACGGCGGGCCGCATCGTTGGGCGCGACGGGCCGCTGGGGTTGGCCGCCTATGAGAAGGTGATCCGGGTGAACCTCATCGGCACCTTCAACATGCTCCGCCTCGCCGCCCATGCGATGACGGCGCTCGATCCGCTGGAGGATGGCGAGCGCGGGGTGATCGTCAACACCGCCTCGGTCGCGGCCTATGAGGGGCAGATCGGCCAGGCCGCCTATGCGTCGTCCAAGGCTGGGGTGGTCGGGCTTACCTTGCCGGCTGCGCGCGAACTGGCGCGCTTCGGCATTCGCGTGATGACCATCGCGCCCGGGCTGTTCCTCACGCCGATGCTGCGGAGTCTGCCGGAGGAGGCGCAGAAGAGCCTTGGCGACTCGGTGCCGTTCCCGCAACGCCTGGGCGGGCCGGAGGAGTATGCCGACCTCGCCATGCACATCATCGCCAACCGCATGCTGAACGGGGAGACCATTCGCCTCGACGGCGCGCTCCGGATGGCGCCGCGCTAACCCTGGAGGAGAAAGACGGCCCAGATCGCCAAAGCGAGGAAGGGGCCGAAGGGGAGGCGGGTCATGCGGGTGACCGGCCTCCCCGCCAGCCAGCCGACCGCCGCCGCGGCGAGCCCGGCACATGCGGCGATCAGCACGACCATTGGGAGTGAATCCCAGCCGAGCCAGGCTCCCCCGGCGGCGAGCAGCTTGGCATCCCCCATCCCCAGCCCGTCATGCCCGCGCAGGCGGCGGTATGCCCAGGCGAGCCCGGCGAAGGCGAGGTAGCCGAGTGCCGCGCCGAGGGCCGCGTCGGCGGGGATGTCGCCGGTTCGCAGCCAGGATGCCGCAAGCCCGGCTAGCAGTAACGGCAGGACGATGGCGTCGGGGAGGAGGAAATGATCCAAGTCGATCCATCCCGCGGTGAGCAAGGCCCAGCCAAGCAGGCAGGCCGCCGCGATCCCCTCTGGCGAGTTCATCACCAGCGCGGCGACGAATGCCACCAGGGTGGCTGCGAGTTCGATCGCCGGATGAAACCGTGGGATCGGCGTGCCGCAATGGCGGCAGCGGCCGCGCGCGACGGCGTAGGACAGCAGCGGCACCAGATCGCGCGCTCCAAGCTGCGTGCCGCAGGTGGCGCAGGTGGAGCGGGAGAGCGCGATCGGCCGGCCCGCGGGCAGCCGTTGCACGACGACGCCGAGGAAACTGCCGGCGAACGGCGCGAAGGCCACCGCGATCAGCCCCGCCGTCGAGGTGTCGGTCATCTCGTGCATCGGCTGTGGCTTGGATTTGCCTCGCTTGCCCCGTAACATCGGACCCGTGCCGCCGACGATTTCCGCGCGGCGGCCGGAGAGTGGACATGACGACATCGCAGAACAGGCGCAGCGGCGGCGAGGAGGGGTTCACGCTGCTGGAGATCCTCGTGGTGATCGCCATTCTCGGCCTGCTGATCGGCCTGGTCGCCCCCGCCGCGCTGCGCCAACTCGGCGGCGCGCGGAGCTCGGTGGCGAAGCAGTCGATCGACCGGATCGGCGGCGTGCTTGATCTCTACAAGCTGGATGTCGGAACCTATCCCACCAGCGACCAGGGGCTGGCCGCGCTCAGCGAGCGGCCGGCGGGGGTGGCG
>JAPLOH010000131.1:0-22426 GCA_026400845.1 Alphaproteobacteria bacterium | reverse complement strand
CTATCGGGCACCCTCGTCGCGCGGCGGGCATGACTATGACCTCTGCTCGGGCGGGCCGAACGGGCCGGCGACCGGGCCGGGGCAGGAAGGGGCGATTTGCAATCCATGAGGCTCTCGGGAAGAAAGCAAGGAAGCGCTTCTTTTTGAAAAAAGAAGCAAAAACTTTTTACCCACCTGCTCCGCCCTCTCCAGGGAGCGTACGGAGCAAGTGGATAAAAGTTTTTTGGTTCTTTTTTTCAAAAAAGAACCGCTTCCCTTCAACACTTAACTGTAGAGCAACTGCCCGCCATCCACGGTAATGGTCTGCCCGGTCACCCAGCGCGCCATCGGCGAGGCGAGGAACAGAACCACGTCGGCGACCTCCTCGGGCAGGCCGAGGCGGCCGAATTTGCAGGCGTTCAGCACCGAGTTGTAGACCGGCGAGCCTTCCTGCTTGCGCTTTTCCCAGGTGCCGCCGGGGAATTCGATGGAGCCCGGGGCCACCGCGTTGGCGCGGATGCCCTTGGGGGCGAGCGCCATCGCCTGGGAGGTCGTGTACTGCACCACCGCCGCTTTCACCGCCGCATAGGGGGCGCCGCGCAGGGAGGAGCGGTAGGCCGAGATCGAGGAGACGGAGACGATGCAGCCGTCCTTCGCCTTCTCGATATGCGGCAGGGCGGCGTGGCTCGCATGCACCACCGCCATGACGTCGACGTTGAAGCCGGCGGCCCAGCCGGCGGCGTCATCGGTCATGCCGAAGCCCGAGGCGTTGTTGCCCAGGATGTCGATGCCACCGAGGGCGGCGGCGGCGCTGGCGATATAGGCGCGGATGCTGTCGGCGTCGGCGAGATCGCAGGCCGCGGCATGGGCGATGTGGCCATGGGCGGCGACCTCCTGGCGGGTGGCCTCCAACGTCTCGGCGCCACGGGCGCAGATCGAGACATCGGCGCCGGCGGCGGCGAAGCCGAGGGCGGTGGAACGGCCGATGCCGCGGCTGCCGCCGCAGACGACGACCCGGCGGCCAGTGAAATCGAGGGACATGCGGGAAGCTCCGTGAAAATGGGTCAGTCGCTGAGAGAGAACAGCGCGTTGCGCATTGGTTCGCTGCTGACGATGATAACCCCCTCGAAGGGGTCTGCATACTCGACAGCGAGGAAGACGGCGCTGGACAGCGCGGCGGCGCAGATGGCGAGCCCGGCGATGGCGAGGCGCGAGCGCTGGCTCGACAAGCCGAGGCTCCCGAATGTCACCATCAGCCACAGCACCAGCAGCGACACCACCCACGGCGACAGCGACCGCCCGGCGCGCTCATCGAGTGTCCAGCGGGCGCGCCCGACATCGACCAGCAATTGCCGGATATGGCTGATCTGGTCGCGCACGGTGCCTTCGGTGTTGGGGATGCGGGCAATGCCGACCTCAAGATCGGCGTAGATGCGGGTGGCATGGCTGTCGTCCGGCCCGAGACGGACGATGGAGTCGGGCCAGACATCCTTCATCGTGCGCGCCGCATAGCGGAACAGCAGCGCCCGTGCGGCGTCGCCGGGTGGGCCAACCCGGCGCAGGGCGTTGTCGAGATCCACGATCTGGAAGGAGAAGGCGCGCACGTCGCGACTGGCGGTGTCGAAATGGGTTTTGAGATAGACCGTCATCGCGGCGAGCAGGATGCCGGCCATGATCGCGATGATCCACACCGCCCGCTGCACGGCGGCGTTGGTGGCCCCGCGCGCCACCAGCAGCGGAAGGCGCGTGCTGGCGGAGACGCCGATCAGCGTGGCGCCGAACAGGCAGGTGAATGTCACGAGACCGGAGCTTAGACCATTCATGAAGTCAGAAATTCCCGCCGGTAAACTGCCTGCACGGCGCCGATCATAGGCGCCTCACCCGCGTCCGGCAAAACCCGCCATCGTTTCGTCGATCGTGGAGATGGTGGCGACCGGGCGCAGTGCGGCGATGGCGGTGTCATGCACCTTGCGGTCGAAGGCAGCGCAGCCGTCCTCCAGCACAGTGATTTCGAATTCGCGCACATGGGCGTCGCGCACCGTGCTGGCGACGCCACCGTTGGTGACGATGCCGGCCACCAGCAGGCGGCGTATCCCGGCGCGCGCCAGCACCCATTCGAGGCGGGACATGTAGAAGGCAGAGAAGTTCACCTTCTCCACCGCCATGTCGGCACGGCCGAGTTCATCGACCATCGCGTGGCCCCAGCCGCCGGGCAGGAAGTCGCCGGTGGCGAGGAAGGGCCGCAGCTTGCGCAGATGTGGCGAGATGAAGGGCGCACCGCCGCGGCCGGGCACCAAGGTGAAATGGGTCGACACCACCCAGCCGCCGACATCGCGCACCGCGCCGACCAACGGCGCGAGCCGCGGCACGACGGCGGCGATATCGGCATTGCCCAGCCCCGCGCGGCCATAGGCGCCGGCGGGGTGGATGAAGTCGTTCTGCAGGTCGCAGAGCAGCAGGGCGGTGGTGGTCCAGTCCGGCATGCTCACACCGTCATGCTCCGCTTCTGGTGGGCACGGCCAACCTTCGCGGTCTCGGGGTTGTTGCCGGCGATGACGCGCACGCCCTCGTCGATCCGCCCGGCGACGTTGGCGGGCGAGCAGCTCTCCAGGAACGCCAGACCATTGGCCTTGCAGGCCGCCAGCACACGGTCGCGCGCCGCCTTCATGTGCGGCGGGTAGGGGTCGTTCAGCACCTTCACCGAGCCGAGCGACAGCGAGAGATCGCCCGGCCCGATCTCGGCATAGGCCAGGCCGGGGGTCGCCAGGATCGCCTCGCAATTGGCGATCCCCTCGGGGCTTTCGAGCTTCACGCCGAGCACCAGTTCGCCCTCGGGGTTGAGCGGCCAGACGTCGGCGCGGGCGAGGTATTCGTCCTGAGAGATGCCCCAGATCGGCGCCGCGCAGGCCTCCGAGCCGCGGCCGCGGGTGCCGATGCCGAGTAGTCCCGGCCCGGGACGGCCGCGCACGGCGCCACCCATGCGCTCCATCGGCGTCGGCAGCGCCGGGTCCACCCCGATGGTGTTGTGCGGATAGCGGCAGGATTCCACGAAGGCGCGCACTGCGTCGGCGCATTCGGCCTGGCACAGGATGATGCCATGCACGCCGCGGCCGAGGATCTGGCGGAACTGCCAGGCGTTGTGGCGGACATTGGCCTCGTCGGTGCCGTTCACCGGCGCCTCGATCACCACCGCCGGCGTGCGATGCCCGGAGCGGGCGGGCGCGGCGGAGGCCATGCCCCGCAGATAGGCTTCGAGGCCCGAAGGATCGAAGCAGCCATGCTCCATGCCGATATTCATGTAGTCAGCCCAGGTCGTGGCCTCGGCGATGCCGTTCTCGTAGGTGAGCACATGGCCGGAGTGGTGGCCGTCGTAGTAGATCGCCTGGCCCTGGCTGAGCAGCTCGACGAGGCGGTTGATCCGTGCGGCCATGGTCGTTTCCCCTGTTGGTCGGTGTGTTGCGGTGAGGCTATCAGCCTGCACGGGGCGCTGACCAGGGCGGAAGTGCCGCTTCATGCGCGGCCAGCGCATCCGAATGGACCAAGGTGAGCCCGATATCGTCGAGCCCTTCGACGAGGCACCGCTTGCGGAAGGCGTCGATCTCAAAGGCGATCAGCGTCCCGTCGGGCAGGGTGATGGTTTGGGCCGGCAGGTCGATGGCGAGCGTCGTGGCGGCGCCGAGCCGGGCAGGGGCGTCCGGCAGCTCAATCGTCAGCAGCCCGTTCTTGCCCGCATTTCCCGCGAAGATATCGCCGAAGGAGGGGGCAATGACGCAGCGCACCCCTGCATCCACCAGCGCGTAGACCGCCCCCTCGCGCGAGGAGCCGCAGCCGAAATTGGCGCCGGCGACCAGGATCGGCACCGTATGGGGTTGCAGCGGGAAGGCGTTCTCGCGGGTGCGCAAATCCGCGAACAGGAAATTGTCGTAGCCCGCACTGCGCGGCTTGCGCAGGAAGCGGGCGGGGATGATCTGGTCGGTGTCGATATTGGGCCGATCGAGCAGTGTGATCGGCCCGCTGAGTATGGTGAACGGAGTCACGCCAGTTTCCTCACATCGGCGATCGCGCCGGCAATGGCGGCGGCGGCGGCCATCGCCGGGGACATCAGATGGGTGCGGGCGCCCTGGCCCTGGCGCCCCTCGAAATTGCGGTTGGAGGTGGAGGCGCAGCGCTGGCCGGGGGCGACCAGATCGCCGTTCATGCCGACGCACATCGAGCAGCCCGGTTCGCCCCACACCAGCCCGGCCTCGGTGAACACGCGGTCGAGCCCTTCGGCTTCGGCCTCGCGCTTCACCGCAACCGAACCAGGGACCACCAGCCCAGGGATCGTCGCATGGCGGCCCTTCAGCACCAGGGCGGCGGCGCGCAGATCGGGCAGGCGGCCATTGGTGCAGGAGCCGATGAACACGCGGTCGACCGGTGTGCCTTCCAGCGCCGCGCCGGGCATGAGGCCCATATAGGCGAGTTGTCCGGCGATCGCCTGGCGCGCGGCGGCATCGGGGGCGTCGTCGGGGTTCGGCACCCGCCCGGTTACCGGCAGCGCCGCCTCGGGCGTGGTGCCCCAGGTGATGGTGGGCGCGATCTGGCCGGCATCGATGCTGACGTCGCGGTCGAACACGGCGCCGGGATCGGAGGGCAGGCGGCGCCACGCCGCCACCGCTGCATCCCACGCCGCACCGCGCGGGGCGTGGCGGCGGCCGGAAATCCAGCCGAAGGTGACATCATCGGGCGCGATCATCCCCGCCCGCCCGCCGGCCTCGATCGACATGTTGCAGATGGTCATGCGGGCTTCCATTCCCAGCGCACGGATCGCCGAACCGGCATATTCGATCACATGGCCCACCGCGCCGGCCGCGCCGATGCGCGCGATCACCGCGAGGATGACGTCCTTGGCCGCGACATGCTGGTGCAGTGTGCCGTCGATGGTGATGCGCAGCGTCCTGGGCCGCTTCTGCCACAGCGACTGGGTGGCCAGCACATGGGCCACCTCGGAGGCGCCGATGCCGAAGGCGAGCGTGCCGAAGGCGCCATGGGTGGAGGTGTGGCTGTCCCCGCACACCAGCACCAGGCCGGGCAAGGTGAGCCCCAGCTCGGGGCCGACAACGTGGACGATGCCCTGGTCCGGGCTGTCGAGCCCGAAATGGGTGATGCCATGGCGGGCGGCGTTGGCAGCCAGCGTAGTCACCAGGCCGGCGGCTTCCGGGTCCGCGATGGGATGGCGGCGGTCATGGCTCGGAACGTAGTGGTCAGCCATGGCGAAGGTGAGGTCGGGCCGGCGCAGGGGGCGGCCGGAATGCTCCAGCATGCCGAAGCCGTGGAAACTCCCCTCATGCACCAGATGCCGGTCAATCCACAGCAGCGAGGTGCCATCCTCGCGCGTGGTCACCGCATGGGCGGCCCAGATCTTCTCGAACAACGTGCGCGGCGCGGCCACTCTTTTGCTCCCCCTGCGCCGCGTTGACAGGTTGTGCGGCGCGATGCCTAAACCATAGGTCAGTTTATCCCGGGAATGCGAGACGGATGCGATGCAGGGCTTGAAGGCACGGCTGGCGGGCGACAGCGCTTTGCTGGCACCGGGCATTTATGACGCACTTTCCGCCGCTTTGGCGGAGGAGGCGGGGTTCGAGGCGGCCTATCTCTCCGGCGCCTCGATCGCCTACACGCTGCTGGGGCGGCCGGATATCGGCCTGGTCTCGATGACGGAGGTGGCCGACGTGATGGCGCGCATCCGCGAGCGGGTGGCGCTGCCGGTGATCATCGATGCCGATACCGGCTTCGGCAATGCGCTCAACACCGAGCGCACGGTGCGCGTGTTCGAGCGCGCCGGGGCCAGCGTGATCCAGCTGGAGGACCAGAGCTTCCCCAAGCGCTGCGGGCACTTGAAAGACAAATCGCTGATTTCCGCACAGGAGATGGCGGGCAAGATCAAGGCCGCGGTGGATACGCGGGACCGCGCGCTGATCATGGCGCGCACGGATGCCATCGCGGTCGAGGGGTTCGAGGCGGCGGTGGAGCGGGCGGAGCGGTATCTGGAGGCGGGGGCCGATATCCTGTTCATCGAGGCGCCCGAGAGCCGCGCCCAGATGGATGCGATCTGCGCCCGCTTCGCGTCCCGCGCGCCACTGCTCGCCAACATGGTCGAGGGCGGCAAGACGCCGCTGGCCAGCACGGACGAATTGGGCGCCATCGGCTATCGCATCGTGATCTTCCCCGGCGGCCTGGTGCGCGCGCTGTCCTTCGCGGCGCGTGACTATTTCGCCTCCCTGAAGCAGCACGGCACCACCGAGCCCTTCCGCAACCGGATGTTCGATTTCCAGGGGCTCAACGAGATGCTTGGCACGGATGCGATGCTGGCGCGCGGCAAGCAGTATGAGGCCGGCTGAATGACGCCCACACCTATCTCACTAGATCCCGTCACGCTCGCTGTCCTCAAGGGCCGACTGGAGCAGATCGCCGATGAGATGGATGCGACGCTGTTTCGCGCCGCCTTCAACCCCACCATCGCCGAGGCGCATGATGCCTGCCACGGCATCTACGACGCGACGACGGGCGCCACGCTGATCCAGGGCAAGTCCGGCCTGCCGATTTTCGTGGGGGTGATGGCGTTCGGGGTGAAGGCGGTGATCGACAAGTTCACCGGCGATAACGCGCCCCGCGAGGGCGACGTGTTCATTTTCAACGACCCCTATCTCGGGGGTACCCATCTCTCCGACCTCCGGCTGATCCGCCCCTGCTTCCATGGGGGCACGCTGTTCTGCTGGCTGGCGAGTGTCGGGCATTGGCACGATGTCGGCGGCGCGGTGCCGGGCAACTACAACCCGGCGGCGACCGAGTATTTCCAGGAGGGCGTACTGATCCCGCCGGTGCGGCTCTACAGCGCCGGGCGGCTGAACCAGGACATCGTCGATATCATCCTCGCTGCATCCCGGCTGCCGGTCAGCGCCTTCGGGGATTTGAACGCCCATCTCTCCGCGCTCGATCTCGGCACCGCCCGCGTTGCCGCTTTGCTTGCGGAGTCCGGGCCTGACCTTGTCGCCGCCGCCTTCGCCGAGTTGACCGCGCGTGCGGCCACCATGATGCGGGCGGAGATCACCGGCCTGCCGGATGGGCGCTGGGAGGAGGAGGATTTCCTCGACAATGACGGCCGCAATGACGTGCCGCTGCGCATCGCCTGCGCGGTGACGATTGCGGGGAATCGGCTGACGCTCGATTTCACCGGCTCGGCCGATGCCTGTGCGGGGCCGGTGAATATCAGCCGCGCCACCACCATCGCCTCGGTCTATGTCGCGCTGAAGCACCTGTTCCCGGAGGTGGCCGCCAATTCCGGGGTGCTTGATCCCGTCGAGATCATCCTGCCGCCGAACTCGCTGCTGGATGCCCAGCGGCCCAAGCCGACCGGGGGCTATACCGAGACCATCCTGCGTATCATCGACGTGCTGTTCTGCGCCTTCGCCCGTATTCGGCCGGGGCATGCGATCGGCAACGCATACGGCACCATCAACGCGCTCTCGATTGCCGGCAACCGGGCGGATGGCGCGCGCTGGGTGATGTTCTCGTTTTTCGGCGGCGGGCATGGCGGCAATCCAGAAGGCGACGGGTTGAGTCATGGCAATCCGCCGATCGCCACCGCCATCATCCCGCCCGTCGAGATCATGGAAGCGGCCTACCCCATTCGCTTCACCCAATGGGCGCTGCGGCCTGGCTCCGGCGGCGCCGGCACCCATCGCGGCGGCATGGGGGCGATCTATGAGATCGAGTTGCGTGACGCGGCGGCGGAGTTGTTCGTCTTCGCCGAGCGCGCCCGCTTCGCCCCCCGCGGCGTACTGGGGGGCGGGCAGGGGGCGATGAACGTGGTGGCGTATGAGCAGGAGGACGGCTGGCACACCCCGGCCCTCGGCTCGAAGGTGGTGGGCGTGAAGCTCACCCGTGGACAACGCATCCGGCTGGAAAGCCCGGGCGGCGGCGGCTGGGGCGATCCCGCCGGGCGCGATCCCGCGGCGGCCGAACGTGACGCGCGCATGGGGTATCTCGGATGAGCCGGCTTGTTGTGGGGGTGGACGTCGGCGGGACCTACACCGACCTGTTTCTGTTCGATGAAGCCACCGGCAAGGCTCGCGTCGGCAAGGTGCCCTCCACCCGCGGGCGCGAGGCGGACGGGTTCGCGGCGGGGATTTCCGGGCTCGCGCCGCTGCCGGCGATCGCCGCCATCGTGCACGGCACCACCGTCGGCACCAACGCGCTGCTGGAGCGCAAGGGCGCGCGGGCCGGGTTGATCACCACCGCGGGGTTCCGCGACGTGCTGGAAATGCGCCGCCGGGACCGGCGGCAGACCTGGGGGCTCACCGGCAATTTCATCCCGCCGATCGACCGCGACATGCGGCTCGAAGTTGCGGAGCGGACCCTGGCAGATGGCAGCATTCTCGCGACGGTCGATCCCGAGGAGGTCGCCGAAGCGGCGCGACAGCTGCTGGCGATGGGGGCCGAGGCGCTCGCCATCGTGTTCATTCACGCCTACGCCAACCCCGCCAATGAGCGCGCGGCCCTGGCGGCGGCGCGGGCGGTGTGGCCGAATCCGCATGTGGCGATTTCCTCGGACATTCTGCCGGAAATCCGCGAGTTCGAGCGCACCAGCACTGCCGCGCTGAACGCGGTGCTGCAACCGGTGGTGGGCGGCTATCTCAGCACGCTCGATGCCCGCATCCGCGCCGAGGGGTTCGGCGGCGAGTTTCTTATCGTACAGTCCAACGGCGGGGTGATGTCGGTCGAGACCGCGGCCAGCCTGCCGGTGCGCACCGCGCTTTCCGGCCCCGCCGCCGGGGTGATCGCCGCCGCCCATATCGCGACATCGGCGGGTTTCCCCGACGTGATCACCGGCGATGTCGGCGGCACCTCGTTCGACGTCTCGCTGATCGCCGGCGGTACGCCCGCGCTCGCCGCGCAGACCACGCTGGATTTCGGCCTGGTGGTGCGCACGCCGATGATCGAGATCCTGTCGATCGGCGCTGGCGGTGGCTCCATCGCCTGGGTGGACAAGGCCGGGATTCTCCAGGTCGGGCCCGAAAGTGCCGGCTCCATCCCAGGCCCCGCGTGCTACGGCGCCGGCGGCACGCGCCCGACGGTGACGGATGCCAATGTGCTGCTCGGCCGCATCGATGCCGCCCGCCCGATCGGCGGTCTTGCCCGGCTCGATGTCGCGGCGGCCTCGGCTGCCATCGCGCGGGATGTTGGCGCGCCATTGGGGCTCGACCCGATCGCGGCGGCCGAGGCGATCCTGCGCGTCGCCAATGCCCGTATGGCCGGAGCCTTGCGGCTCGTCTCGATCGAGCGCGGGTTCGACCCCAAGAACTTCTCGCTCATGCCCTTCGGCGGCGGCGGCGCGCTGCATGCGGCGGCGCTGATCCGCGAAGTCGGCCTCGCCCGCGCGCTGATCCCGCGCTACCCCGGTGTGACCTCCGCACTTGGCTGCGTGATCGCGGACATGCGGCATGATCGGGTGCGCACCCTCAATCTTCCGCTTGCGGCCACCGATCCGGTGGGCCTGCGCGCGGCGATGGATGAGGCGGGGGCGGCTTTGTCGCCGCTGCTGGATCGTGCCGGCGTCGCCTTCACCGGGCGCCGAGTCGTGCACGCGCTCGACATGAACTATGTCGGCCAGACCCATACCGTCTCGGTGCCGGTACCCGCCGGCGAACCGACGCCGGAGGCGCTGCTGGCGGCGTTCGAGGCGGTCTATGTCGGCGCCTATGGGCGGCTGATGCCGGGGGTGCCGGTGCGGTTGCTCAACCTGAAAACGGCGGTGATCGGCACCCGCCCGAAGATCGACCTGCTGTCCCTCGCGCCCTCGGCCGATGCGACCATCGCGGCGGCCACGCGGCCGACGCGGCGGATCTGGTTCGGGGACTGGGTGGAGACGCCGGTGTTTGACCGGCTGACCCTGCCTGTCGGTGCGCGCATCGACGGCCCCGCCATATTGGAACAGCCCGACACGACCATCGTGGTCGAGCCGGGCTATCAGGCAATGACGGATCGCTTCGGGAACATCATCCTCGCTCGGGCTTGACCCGCCGGCATTTGCATGCGGAGACTCAGGTGCGTCACGATGCCGGACCGGCATTCAAGCCGGCGCATCCGCGATGTGGGGAGAAAACCGCGATGAAAATCGAACTCACGATGCTCGCCTGGAGCGCCGCCCTCTGCGTCATCCTCGCCGTGCCTTATACGTTGGGCTTCATTGCCGAACTCGGCCTGCCGAAGGTGGCGGGTAACCGGGAGAACTTCCCCGCCGGCGCCGGCTGGGTCGGCCGGGCGCGGCGGGCGCATGCCAACATGGTCGAGAACCTGGTGCCCTTCGCCGCCCTCGTGCTGGCGGTGGTGATCGCCGGCAAGACCAGCGGCATGACGGGTCTGGCCACCGAATTGTTCCTGATCTCACGCGTTGTCCACGCTGCCGTCTACATCGCCGGCATCGCCTGGGTTCGCACCGCGGCCTTTGCCGTCAACGTTGTCGCCATGGCGATGCTGTTGATCGCGTTGGTCGGCTAGGCCGGCCGCAAACTGCCCCCCGCCGCTTCGGGTTCAAGCGTGAGGCGGCGGTCGTGCAGTGCGGCGACCGACGGCCGGTGGGCGATGGAGATCACCGTCGTCTCCGGCAGGCGGGCGCGGATCAACGCGTAGAGTTCGGCCTCGGATTGCGGGTCGAGGCTGGCGGTGGCTTCGTCGAGGAACAGCCAATCCGGCCGGGCCAGCAAGGCACGGGCCACCGCGAGACGCTGCAACTCGCCGCCGGAGAGCCGTTGGGCCCATGGTTCGTCCTGGTCCAACGCATCCCTGAGCTGACCGAGCCCGACCGCATCGAGCGCTTCGCGCAGCTCCGCATCGGTGAAATCGGCGGGGTCGGCGGGGTAGGCGACGGCGCGGCGCAGGGTGCCGAGCGGGATATAGGGGCGCTGCGGCAGGAACAGGCTGGTTCCCGCCGGCCGCACGATGGCGCCGGTGCCGAACGGCCACAACCCGGCGAAGGCGCGGAAAATGGTCGATTTCCCCGCCCCCGAGCGGCCACCGACGGCGACCCATTCGCCGCTTTTGAGCGCGAGGGACTGGGAGTCGAGCAGCTTGCGGCCGTCGGGCAAAGCGAGCGACAGCCCGTCGAGCCGGTAGTCGCCATCGGTGCCGGCGGCGATGTGCACGCCCGGCGGCGCGGCGCGGGCGGCCTCGATGGCCATGCGGAAGGCGGTGAGGCGTTCGACGGTGGCCCGCCAGGTCGCGATGGTCGAATAGGCGTGCACGAAAAACGCCATCGCGTTCTCGACGCTGCGGAAGGCCCCGGTCGTCTGGGTCAGGCCACCGAGGGCGATTTCGCCGGCGAAGTAGCGGGGGGCAGCGACGATCAGTGGGAACACCACCGCAATCTGGTCGAAGCCCGCGGTGAAGGCGTTCAGCATTTTCGTGCGGTCCATGATCTGCCGCCAATTGGCGATCACCGCGGCGAAGCGGCCGGTGGCGGCGCGCTTTTCCTGCGCCTCGCCGCTGTAGAGCGCGATGCCTTCGAGATTTTCGCGCATGCGGGCGAGGCCGAAGCGGAAATCCGCCTCCACCTTCTGTTGGCGGAAATTCAGCGCGGCGAGCGGTTGGCCGATGAGGTGCGATAGCGCGGTGCCGGCGGCGGCATAGATCAACGCCACCCATACCATGTAGCCGGGGATGGAGAGGCCGAGCAGGGTGATCGGCCCCGACAACGTCCACAGGATGGTGACGAAGCTGAACAAGGTAACGGTGCTCGACAGCAGGCCGAGGCCAAGGGCCAGGGTCTCGTCGGCGAAGTCCTTGAGATCATCGGCGATGCGCTGGTCCGGGTTGTCGGTGCCGTGCCCGCCGGCGCTGCCGGCCTTGAGTGCGATGTGCCAATACGCGCGCTCGGACAGCCAATCCGCCAGCAGGCGCTCGGTCATCCAGCCCCGCCAGCGGATGCGCAGCCATTGGCTGAGATAGGTGCGGTAGATCGCGATCAGGATGAAGAACCCGGCGAGCACGCAGAAGCCGGGGGTGAAGCCCTTGTCGTTGTTGCGCCATAACAGCAGCAGGTCCCAAAAGCTCGCGAGGTCCTTGGCTTGCAGCGCGTCATAGAAGGCGCGGTTCCAGTAGCTGAGCTGGACGTTGATAGCGACCAGCAGGAGGTTCAACGCGACGATCGCTGCCAGCAGCCCGCGTGCCGACCATTTCTGCTCGGAGCGGAAGAACGGGAGGGCGAGCCGCCAGGCATCGCGCAGGAAAGGGCCTAGTCCGCGCATCGTTGCGTTCCTCTGAGGTGCAGCACGCCCGGTCGGGCGGTTCTGTCTACAGAGTATGACGCTTCACGGATGCATTCATATCCGCAGAATACGCAATATCAGCGCCTTGCTCCCTGTAGCGCGCCGGGCCGGCCGAACAGCCAGCCTTGGCCGAACTGCACGCCGAGTTCGCGCATCAGCGCGGCCTGTTCCACCGTCTCGATCATTTCGGCGACCACCTGCGCGCCGACGCTGCCGGCGAGTTCGACCATCGAGGCGACGAAGCCGCGTTCCCGCGCGCCGCGCACGGCGGCACGGACGTAGAGCCCGTCGATTTTCACGAAATCGACCCCGAATTCACGCAAGTAGCGGAACGCCGCCCCCCCGGCGCCGAAATCATCGAGGCAGACCGGCACCCCTTGCGCACGCAGGGCGGCGATGGCGGCGGCGGCGGCCGGCATGTCTTCGATTTCGGCGGTCTCGGTGAGTTCGACCAGCAGGCGATGCGGATGGTCCAGCCCGACGATATCGGCATTGGCGGCCAGGATGCCGGCGACCACATCGCGGAACGCCGGACTCTGCATGGTGAAGCCCGAGACGTTGACCGCGACCGATGCGGCCGGGGCGTCGCGCACGGCGGCGAGGGCCTCAACGAGCACCGCGAGGTCGAGTTCCTCGGCGAGCCCCACCATTTCGGCGAACAGCACGAAATCCTGCGTCGTCCCGCTGGGGTGGGATTGGGACTCGAGCGGGCGGAGGAGGGCCTCGAAATGGTGGACGGTGTTGTCGGCAAGGCTGACGATGGGCTGGAACTGCAGGCGGAACCGTTTCGCGGCGATCGCGTCGCGCATCGAGCGGGCGCTGTGTTCGGAACGGGCGATGATCCCGGCCAGTCCGCCGGCAGTGCCGTCCAGTTCGGCCGCCTTGGTGCCGCCGGCGGCGAAGCGGGTGACGGCGAAGCGCAGCGTGCGGGCCGCCTGCCCCGGTGTCAGCTTGCCGGCGGTGAGCGGCAGATCGGTATCGTTGACCTTGGTGCGCTTTGCCGCCGGCCCGGTGCCAACGAAATCGCGCAGTTTTCCGGCGAGTGCGGCGACGTCGAGCTCGGCATTGCCGAGCAGGCCATAGCGGCCCTGGCCGATTTCCCCGGCCACCACCCCCGGGCCGGCCTCGGCGAGAATGGCGCTGATCCCCGCGCGCAAGGCCCGCATGTCCTCCGGTGGCAGGAGGGATTGCATGTCCTGCCAATTTTCGAGTTCGAGCAGCCCGACCCGTGCCTCGGCGCCCGAGCGCAGCGCCAGTTCGGCCTCGCGGACAAACAGTAACGGTTCCTCGAAACCAGGCGCCCGGGCCTCGGCGGGGCCGGGGAGGGCGGGCACCGGGCCGATGGTGAAGCACAGCCGCGCTGGCGGGCCGGCCATCATCATCGCCGACAAAGCGATCGGCGTGGCGGCGGCATCGGCGAGCCGGAGCACCAGTGGCGGGATGCGGCCGCGCAGCGTCACCGTCGCCATGCCCATGGCGAGCGAGGCCTGGTCGGCCGCGGCGATCAGGCTGGTGATGCGCTGGCCGATGTACCTCCCGGGATCGGCACCGAGGCGCATGCGGAACGCGCCGGTGGCGAAGGTGATGATCCCGTCGAGCCCGGTTTCGATCAGCATGTCCGAGGCTGCGAAGGCGAAGGCCAGGAAGCGGTCGCGGTGCTGGGGCGGGTTGTCGAGCGGGGGAGACATGGGAAGGCTTTCGGAGTGTTCATCCGGTTCTGCGCCGGGCGGCTTAATCTCCGGTGAACGCGCCGGACCATCCTCACACCCATATCGGGTCGATCGGCGGCCGGCCGGCGAGCACGGCGGCGATGTTGTCCAGTGCCCGGAACCCCATCGCGTTGCGCGTCTCCACCGTGGCACTGCCCATGTGCGGCGCGAGGAAGGTGTTGGGCAGTTCGGCGAAGCGCGTGTCGTACTCAGGCTCGTTGTTGAACACGTCGAGCCCGGCGCCGTAGAGATGGCCCGACGCCAGCGCCGTGATCAGCGCCGCCTCATCGACCAGGCTGCCCCGCGCGGCGTTGACGAACACCGCCCCTTTGGGCAGGTCGCGGCGCCGCCCGGCGCGTGCAGAGAGAGCGCGTCGCAGTGCGGCAGCATGGCCCGCAGATCGGCGAAATACGTGGCGCCTTCCTCCAGTTCGGGTGCAGCGCGGTTGCGCGCGGTATAGAGGATCTTCATGCCGAACCCCCGCGCGCGGCGCGCCATCGCCTGGCCGATCCGCCCGAAGCCCACCAACCCCAGCGTCTTGCCCGAGGCGCGGCGCCCCATCAATTCGCCGAGCCCGTAATGCACCCGCCATCCCTGGCGCATCACGCGATCATACTCGTAGCCGCGGCGAAACGCGTTCAGCATCAGCATGAAGGCCAGATCCGCGGTGCACTCGGTGAGCACGTCCGGCGTGTTGGTCATCGGCAACCCCCGTGCCTTGGCGGCGGGGATTTCGATGTGATCGGTGCCGACCGAGCAGGTGGCGACGATGCGCATATGGCCGGGCAGCCGGTCGATCACGTCCTTGCGGAACGGCAGATGCGAGGTGATCAGCAGCGCATCGGCCTGGTGGTCGGTGACCGCGCGGATCAGCGTGTCGGCGTTCATGTCCGCGCCCGTGTAGGGGCAGTCGTATTCCGCGTGGATGCGCGCCACCACATCCGGAGGAATTTGGCGGCTGACGATCAGGCGCGGCTTGCTCATCGTGTTCCCCTCGTGTTTGCCCCGGTTATGGCCAAGCGCCGCGCCGGGCGAAAGGGGGGATCAGGTGAGGCCGCCGCGGAATCGCTGGCCGAGTTCGGCGTAGTGGGTGGCGGTGCGGCCGAAGCGGGCACGGGTGTCCTCGTCCATCACCTTCCACAGCTTGGCCGGCGAGCCCGACCACAGCTCGTTCGGCCCGATCACCTTGCCCGGCGTCAGCAGCGAGCCGGCGGCGAGCATGCCGCCCTCCTCGATCACCGCGCCATCCAGCACCGTCGCGCCCATGCCGACGAAGGCGCGGTCCTTCAGGGTGCAGGCATGGATGATGCAGGCATGGCCGACGGTGACGTCATCGCCGATGATGGTGCACTCACGCCCGGCATTGACGTGGATGATGGTGCCGTCCTGGATATTGGTGCGGGCGCCGATGCGGATGAAGTTGGTATCCGCCCGCAGCACGCAATGAAACCAGATGCCGGATTTCGAGCCGATCGTGGCATCCCCGATGATCGCCGCGGTGGGCGCGATGAACGCATCCTCCGCGACGACGGGATACTTGCCCTCGAAGCCGTACAACGGGCCCATCAGGCGGCCGCCTTCTCGGCGATGGCGATATCGCCAAGCCCGAGCATCAGCCCGATATTCTGCACTGCCGCCCCCGAGGCGCCCTTGCCGAGATTGTCGAGCCGCGCCACCAGGATCGCCTGGCCGCGCGCCTCATTGGCGTAGACGCGGAGTTCCAGCACATCGGTATCGTTCAGCGCCTCCGGCTCCAGCTTGGCATTCCCCGTCGGCGGCAGCACCCGCACCAAGCGCTGCCCGGCGAAATAGGCCGCGAGCGCCTCATGCAAATCCGCCCCCTTGGGGGACCCGTTCAGCGTGTCGAGATGCAGCGGCACCGAGACGATCATCCCCTGCCGGTAATGCCCGACCGAGGGGACGAAAATCGGCCGCCGCGTCAGCCCCGTATATTTCTGCGTCTCCGGCACATGCTTGTGCTCCAGCCCAAGCCCATACAGCTCGAACGCCGGCCCGCCATCCGCATCATGCTCGCCGATCATCGCCTTGCCGCCGCCGGAATAGCCGGAGACCGCGTTGATCGTCACCGGATAGTCCGGGGCCATGATCCCCGCATCGATAAGCGGCCGGATCAACGCCACCGCCCCGGTCGGATAGCAGCCGGGATTGCTGACCTTGCGCGCATTGACGATCCGGTCGGACTGCCCGGCGGTCAGTTCAGCGAACCCATAAACCCAATCCGGCGCCACGCGATGCGCGGTCGAGGCATCGAGCAGCCGTGGGGCCTGGTTGCCCAGGCTATCCGCCAGCGCCACCGACTCCTTGGCCGCGGCATCGGGCAGGCACAGCACCACGAGATCGACCTCGGCCATGATGTCCCGCCGCGCGGACGGGTCCTTGCGGCGGTCATCGGCGATCGAGCGCAGATCCACACCCGGCACGCGGAGCAGGCGCTCGCGGATGCCGAGCCCCGTGGTCCCCGCTTCGCCGTCGATGAAGATCTTGCTGTGTGCCATGATGGTTTCTCCTCTCACTGACCTAAATGGCCCGCGCTGCCGAATGCAAGCGCGGCGTTGCCAAGGCGGCATTGCATTGCTACGCGGGCTCCACTCTCTCTCCGCTCTCTGAGGAAGAGTCGGTATTGGTTCGTATATGGAACAAATAGGACGCATGTCTCCGTATCTCCCTAGTCACGCGGCAATCGCCGGGGCAGCAGCTTCATCGGCTTGCCCTCGGAGTTCGGATACCACAGGATCGCCTCGCGTTCTTTTCGCGTGAGCCGGCGGGGGTGCTGCGGTTGCGGGCGGGGTTTGCGGGGGCGCCGCTTCAGGGGAGGGATCCCGGCCGGGGCGATGCCGAGCATGTGGCCGAGCGGGCGCAGCATGGATTGCGCCTGGGGATACAGCGCCAGCAGCCCGGCGGCGTCGGGGCGGGAAAGCAGGTATTGCAGGTTTTCGGCCATCCCGGCGGCGCGGTAGCCCACCACGTCGATCACCCAGGCCCATTGCCGAGGCAGGCGCAGGCGTGGCGTCTTGCGCGCCGCTTCGGGCTTGCGCGCATGGTCGGGTCGGGGTGCGGCGAGGCGGAAGCTGCCGGCCCGATGGCGGGCCAGCAGGCGTTCGAACCGTGCCAGCACCCGCCCGGCATAGGCTGCGAAGGGCGCCAGCAGCATCGCTCGCCGATGGGAAGGGTTGCCGAACCCGAGCGCGCCCAGCAGCCGAGAGATCACGTCGCGCAGCAGCGACGCAATCAGCCAGCTCGGCAGGGGGGTGGGGTCGGTAAGAGAAAAGATCATTTGCATCTTATAAAACAATTTTTGATAGTATGCAAGGATAAAATAGCCGTATTAGAGCTTTTTTTCTTCTTGCTGCACGGCCCTCCCCCAACCCCTCCCGCAAACGCGGGAGGGGGGCAAGGAAGCGGTTGGCTCCGTATTCTCCCGGGAGAGCGCAATGCAAACGGGTAAAAAGTTTTTGCTTCTTTTTTCAAAAAGACGCGCTTCCCTTCCTCCTTCCCCCCGGCGCCACCTATGATCGCGCGATGTCGAAAACCCTGCTCATTGTCCATCACTCGCTGACCGGCGGCACCGCGCAAATGGCCGCCGCCGCGGCCGAGGGCGCGCGGGAGGAAGCGGTGATCCTGCGCGCGTTGCGGGCGGCGGAGGCCGGGCCGGATGATCTGCTGGGCGCCGATGCGATGATTTTCGCCGCCCCGGAAAACCTCGCCAGCCTCGCGGGCGTGATGAAGGATTTGTTCGACCGCTGCTACTATCCCTGCCTCGGGCGCCTCAACGGGCGGCCCTATGCGATGATGATTTGTGCCGGGTCGGACGGCGAGGGGGCGGCGCGGCAGATCGGGCGCATCGCCTTGGGCTGGCGGCTGCGGGCGGTGGCGGAGCCGCTGATCGTCATGACCCATGCGCAGAGCGAGGCGGCGATCCTGGCGCCCAAGGTGATCGGGGTGGAAGACCTGGCGCGCTGCCGGGAGCTTGGGCAGGCGCTGGCGGCCGGGCTCGCGCTCGGCGTGTTCTGATGCCGCCCCGCCCCCGCTACATCGGCTCCGAGATCTACCGCCGCTCCAGCTACGGGCCGAAGCATCCCCTCGCGGTGCCGCGCGTGTCGGTCTGCACCGACCTCATCCGCGCCATGGGCTGGCTCGATCCGGCCGTCTACCATGACGCGCCGATGGCCGGGGACGCGGAACTCACGCGCTTCCACGACGCCGACTACATCGCAGCACTGCGCCGGGCGGAGGCGAGCCAGTCGGTGAGTGCCGAGGACCGGGCGCGCTTCCGCATCGGGGCGGACGGCAATCCGGTCTATCGCGAGGTGTTCAGCCGCCCCGCCACCTCGGCCGGAGGGGTGATGCTGGCCACACGGCTGGTCGCCGGCGGCGGCATCGTGCATTGCCCCGGCGGCGGCACCCATCACGGGCGGAAGGATCGGGCGAGCGGGTTCTGCTACCTCAACGACTCCGTGCTGGGGATTTCGACCTGGCTCGATCTCGGGCTCACCAACATCGTCTACCTCGATATCGACGCCCATCACGGCGACGGGGTGCAGGACGCCTTCCATGACGACGCGCGGGTGCTGACGATCTCCATCCATGAGGAGAAGCGCTGGCCGTTCACCGGGGGGGCGGATGACCGGGCCGGGGGGGCCGCGTGGAACTTCCCGGTGCCGGCGGGGTTCAACGACAGCGAGATGCGGCATTTGATGGTGCATGCCGTGCTGCCGCTGATCCGCGCCCGCCGGCCGCAGGCGATCATGCTGCAGGCCGGCGCCGATGGGTTGGAGGAGGACCCGCTGGCGCGGCTTTCGCTGTCCAACAACGTCCATCGCGGCATCGCTTCGGTGCTGCGGGAGATGGCGCCACGGCTGGTGGTGACGGGGGGAGGGGGGTACAACCCGTTCACCACCGGGCGCTGCTGGGCCGGTATATGGGCCGCGCTGAACGACATCGCGATCCCCGACCGGCTTCCCGCGGACGCCGAGGCGGTGCTGCGGGCGGTGCCCTACCACCGCGCGATCGGGCGCAACCCGCCGGCGCAGTGGTTCACCACGCTGGCCGACCCTCCTCGCACCGGGCCAATCCGTGGTATCATCCGTGACCTCGCTGCATCCGCCCGCAAGGACCTGGTATCCGCATGATCGCCCGTCGTTCCCTCGTCGCCACCTTCCTGCTGTTCGCCACCGCTGCCCGGGCGCAAACCGGGCCGCAGGGCGAACTGCCGAAGGAGAAACTCGCCATCATCACCCGCGCCGGCAAGCGGCTCGATTTCGCGGTCGAGATGGCGCTCACGGCGGATCAGCAGACGATCGGGCTGATGTTCCGCCCGAGCGTGCCGGCCGATGGCGGCATGTTGTTCGATTGGGGAACGCCGCGCGCCTCGCAGATGTGGATGCGCAACACGATCTCCAGCCTCGATATGCTGTTCATCAACGCCGACGGCACCATCCGCACCATCGCCGAGCGCACGGTGCCGCAGTCCCTCGCCACCATCGACAGCCGCGGCCCGGTGCGCGCCACGCTGGAACTGGCGGCCGGCACGGCGGAACGGCTCGATATCAGGGTGGGCGACAAGGTGATGCAGCGTATCTTCGGCAATGCGCCCTAGGCGAACAGCGGGGCGCTTGCGTTAGCCGGCCGGCGCCCATAGTTTCCCGCCGGTTCGGGGCGTGGCGCAGCCTGGTAGCGCGCGTGTTTTGGGTACACGAGGCCGCCGGTTCGAGTCCGGCCGCCCCGACCATGAGAAGGAACGAGGGACGATGGCAGCCAAGGCACGGATTTTTCAGCAACCGAAGAATGCCATGCAGTCCGGCCAGGCCGGCACGCAGGAATGGATACTCGAATTCGAGCAGTCCGCGCCGCGCAAGGCCGACCCGCTGATGGGCTGGATCGGCAGCAACGACACGCAGGCCCAGGTGCGCCTGCGGTTCGACAGCCAGGCCGATGCCGTGGCCTATGCCGAGCGCAACGCGGTGGCTTTCGTGGTGGAACTGCCGCAGGTCCGCCGCATTCGCCCAAAGGCCTATGCGGATAATTTCCGCAATGATCGCCCGGAGAATTGGACGCACTGACCGGACGCGATGCCGTAGGGCGGGATGCCCTTGAGCATCCCGCCACCCAACATTAGTTCAGCAGCACCTTCACATAGGCCCCCGGCGCGTCCTCGATCGGCACCAGCTTGCCGTCGCCCGGCACGCGGGCCTTCACCTGGCGCTTGTCCTGCGCCGTGATCCAGCGCTGCCAGTCCGGCCACCAGGAGCCGGCGATTTCGGTGGCGCCGTGGAACCATTCCTCGGGTTCGCCCGGCAGTGCCTCGTTGATCCAGTGGCTGTATTTGCCGCCCTCGGGCGGGTTGACGACGCCGGCGATATGGCCGGAGGCGGCGAGCACGAAGCGGTTCTTGCCGCCGAGCAGCTTGGTGCCGCGATAGGTGGCGCGCCAGGGGGCGATGTGGTCCTCGCGGGTCGAGATGAAGTAGGCGGGCTGCTTGACCCGCCCGAGATCGATCGGCGTGCCGGCGAGCGTGATGCCGCCCGGCGTGCTGAGCCGGTTCTCCTGGTACATGTTGCGCAGATAGAAGCTGTGCATGCGGGCCGGCATGCGGGTGGAATCGGAGTTCCAGTACAGCAGATCGAAGGGGAAGGGGTCGTTGCCGAGCAAGTAGTTGTTGACCACGAAGGACCAGATGAGGTCGTTGGCGCGCAGCATGTTGAAGGTGGTGGCCATCTCGTTGCCTTCGAGATAGCCGCGCTTGTTCATCTTGTCTTCGAGCATCTTGATCTGCTCCTCGTCGATGAAGACGTTGAGCTCGCCCGATTCGCGGAAATCCATCAGGGTGACGAAGAAGGTGGCGGATTTGATACGGTCATCGCCGTTGGCCGCCATCCAGGAGAGGGTGGAGGCCAGCAGCGTGCCGCCGAGGCAGTAGCCGATGGCGTTGACCGCGGCCTCCCCGGTGGCGGCCTCGATCGCGGTGAGGGCGTCGAGGATACCGGCCTGCATGTAGTCCTCGAAGTTCTTCTCGGCGAGCTTCTCGTCGGGGTTGACCCAGCTCACGATGAACACGGTATGGCCCTGGGCGGTCGCCCAGCGGACGAAACTGTTCCGCGGACGGAGGTCGAGGATGTAGAACTTGTTGATCCAGGGCGGGATGATCAGCAGCGGCCGCTTCAGCACCTTGTCGGTGGTGGGGGTGTATTGAATGAGCTGCATCAGTTCGTTCTGGTAGACCACCTTGCCCGGCGTGACGGCGACGTTCTCGCCGAGCTTGAAGGCCTCCATGTCGGTCATCGAGATGCGCAGGTTGCCCTTGCCGCGCTCGAGGTCGGACAGCAGGTTGTTGAGCCCCTTGATGAGGTTCTCGCCGCCGGTCTCGGCGGTTTTGCGCAGTACTTCGGGGTTGGTGAGCAGGAAGTTGGACGGGCTCATCGCGTCGATGAACTGGCGGGAGTAGAAATCGACTTTCTGGGCGGTGGCGGGCTCCATCCCGTCGACTTCGGTGACCACCTTCTGCACGTAGCGCGCCGAGAGCAGATAGGACTGCTTGATGAAGTCGAACACCTCGTTGTCTTTCCAGGCGTCGTCCTTGAAGCGCTTGTCCTTGGGGTCGGCGTCGATGACGGACGGCGCCTCCATGCCCATCACGCGCCGGGCGGTGGACTGCCAGAGCGACATGTAGTCCTGCCAGAAGCCGATTTGCGCCTGCACCATCTTGGCCGGGTCGGCCATCAGGCGGGTGGTCATCTCCATGAAGGCATTGCCGATGTTGAGCGGGTCGGGCTTGGCCGGGCCGTCCTCGCTCTGCCGTTTCAGCCATTCGCCGACGATCCGCTGCGAGCGCTCAGCGATGGCGGACATCGAGCGGCCGAACTCCGCGGGGTCCGGCATTTTGAACGGCGCGGCTTGCTCCGTGCCGGGTTTCGGCGTCTTGGGGTCGGCCATGAGCGGTATCCTTTCCGAAGGCGGGCTCGCACTGCTAGATAGGGCCAGATAGGGATCGCATCGGGCGCCGCGCAACCGCGGCAAGGTGGCGGGCGGTTCGAGGCGGTCGACAGGCGGAGGCGTGCGGGTGTTACAGTGCGGCAGAACGGGGTTCAAGTGCGACGGCTGATCGGCATGTCCGGCGTGCTCATGCTCGCGGGCTGCGCGGGGACCCCGGGTGACGCCCCGGTGGCCTGGTGGCACCAGTTCCAGGGTGGCCGCATCGCCGAACCGCGGCCGGCGGTGCCGGGGGCGGAGGGCGCCTGGCCGAACCTGGCGAGCGTGCCGAGCCGGCCGCAGGCGGATGACGCGGCGACGCGCGGCCGCATCGCCGCTGGGCTGGTCGCCGACCGCGCCAATGCACAATACGCGACCGGCAGCGCCCTGCCGGCCCTGGGCAGCGCGCTGCCTGCCGCCGGACGGGCACCGGCGGCTACGCCATCG
>JAPLOH010000338.1 GCA_026400845.1 Alphaproteobacteria bacterium | reverse complement strand
GTGGTGGAGCCGGCCTATCGCTCGATCTTCCTCACCACCCTCAATCTCAGCGTGCTGGTGACGGTGCTGAGCGTGTTGCTCGGCTACCCCGTCGCCTACATGATCGCCATGCTGCCGCCGCGTGCCGCCTCGATCACCCTCACCTTGGTGCTGGTGCCGTTCTGGACGGCGATTTTGGTGCGCACCTACGCCTGGCTGGTGCTGCTGCAACGCCGCGGCATCGTCAACACGGTGCTGACGAGCTGGGGCATCATCGATGAACCGCTGCAACTCGTGCACAACTTCACCGGCACGGCGATCGGCATGCTGCACATCATGATCCCGTTCCTCGTGCTGCCGCTCTACGCCAATATGCGCGCGATCGACCGCGATTATGTTCGCGCCGCCGCGAGCCTGGGCGCGAGCCCGGTGAGCGCGTTCTTCAGGATCTACCTGCCGCTTTCCATCCCCGGCCTCGCGGCAGGGACGGTGATGGTGTTCATCATCTGCCTCGGCTTCTACATCACCCCGCAATTCCTTGGCGGCGGGCGGGTGACGACGATCTCGATGAAGATCCAGCAGAACGTGGCGACCTATTTCAACTGGGGCGCCGCCAGTTCCCTTGGTGTGGTGCTGTTCCTCTCGACCATCCTGATATTCTGGGGTTTTTCGCGGCTGTTCCCGCTGCGCCGGATCACCGAGGTGGGCGGCTCGTGAACGAGGATTTCGTCCCCCACCGCTCCCGGCTGTGGCTCTACGCGCTGGCAGCCCTGGTGATCGGCTTCCTGGTGATACCCGTGCTGATCGTGATCCCCCTGTCCTTCTCAAGTTCCACGCTGCTGGAGTTTCCGCCGCGGGCCTATTCGCTGCGCTGGTACGAGGCGCTGCTCGGCTCGGTGGAATGGCGCGATGCCGCCTGGATGAGCCTGCAGGTCTCGGTGCTGACGGTGATTGTGGCGACCCCGCTCGGCACCGCTGCGGCATACGGGCTGCATCTCGGCGGCTTCCGCGCCACCGGGGTGCTGCGCATGCTGGTGCTGGCGCCGCTGCTGGTGCCGGTGATCCTCACCGCGGTCGGCATTTTCTACGTCTATGCCATGCTCGGGCTGAACAACACGCTGTTTGGCCTGGTGATCGCTCACGCCATGCTGTCGCTGCCTTTCGTGGTGGTGAGCGTCGGCGCCGGGCTGCGCAGCTATGACATGGCGCAGGAGCGCGTCGCCCGCAGCCTTGGCGCCTCCTGGCCGCGCGCCTTCTGGGCGATCACTCTGCCGCAGATCCGCCTGCCCGTACTGTCCGGCGCGCTGCTCGCCTTCATCTCCTCGTTCGACGAGGTGATCGTCTCCTTCTTTATCTCCGGCGGCGAGTATTCCACCCTGCCGCGGCGCATGTTCAACGCGCTGCGCGACCAGATCGAGCCGACCATCGCGGCGATTTCCACCATCCTCGTGGTGCTGTCGGTCGGCACCGTCGTATTGCTTGAGTTCTCCCGCCGCCCCGCGCGGCGGCCATGAAGAAACCGTCCATCGACTGAAAGTCCCGCCATGCTCGATGATGCCGCCATTCTCGCCACCCTGCGCGGTGAACGCGCGCCCGACGCCGATTTCCCGGCCGCCCGCGACGCCTGGCTCGCAAGCCGCGCCGCGCCGCGCGATCGAACGCTCACCGCCGCAGTGAACGGCAAAGTCGAGATCCTGCGCGACACGGCGGGGGTGCCGCACATCTATGGCGGCACCACGGCCGATGTCTATTTCGGCCTCGGTTTCGCCATGTCGGAGGACCGGCTGTGGCAGATGGACCGGCTGCGCCGCCGCGCGCTCGGCCGCCAGGCGGAAATCCTCGGCCCGTCCTACCTCGCCGCCGATATCGCCCACCGCATCGTCGGTATCCCCGAGATCTGCGACCGCGAGGATCTCCTGATCGACCCGGCGACGCGGGCCATTTGTGCCGCCTTCGTTGCTGGCATCAATGCCAGCATCGCCGCCATGGGCAAGGACCTGCCGGTCGAATTCCTCATCATCGGCTATCAGCCCGAGCCCTTCACGGTGCGTGACGTGATCGCCACCACGCGCGGCTTCTGGTGGTCGCTCAACGGCCGCATCGACCGCATCATCGCCGCCGAGGCCGCCACCCTGCTGCCGGCAGAATTGCAGACCCTCTACCTCACCCCCGAAGCCTCCGAGAACCTCGTCCTCCCCGGCGCCATTCCGCCGCATTACGCCAAGCCCAAGAACCCCATGGGCACGGACGACGCCACCGGCTCCAACAACTGGGCGATCTCGGGCGGAAAATCCGCAACCGGCTATCCGGTGATCGCCGGCGATCCGCATCAGCCGTTCTGGGTGCCGGCGAGCTGGTACGAATTCGCCCTGCACGGCCCTGAAGACAACGCCGCCGGCTGCGGCCATCCCGGCGTGCCCGGCTTCTGGTATGGCTGCAACGGCCAGTCCGCCTGGAGCCTCACCAACAACATGGCCTCCACCCGCGACCTCTACCGCGAGGAGGTCGACCCCGCCGACGCCAGCCGCTACCGCGACGGCGATACCTGGCGCAACTTCACAATCCGCGACGTCACCATCAAGGTGCGCGGCGCGGCAGACCATTCGCTCTCCATCCGCTCCTGCGTGCGCGGCCCGATCATCAATGCCCTCGTGCCCGCCATCAACCCGGCCGGCGACGCGCCGATGGCGCTGCGCTGGGTCGGCATGGAGCATCTCGATGACCTGCGCGCCATCATCGGCCTCGGCCGCGTGAAATCCTGGGCGAATTTCCGCACCGTGCTGAAGGACTGGGCGGTGGCGGTGTTCAATTACATCTACGCCGACCGGGACGGGCATATCGGCTACCAGATGTCCGGCCGCATCCCCATTCGCGGCCGCGCCTGGCCTGGCGTGCGGGACGCCAACAACCCCGAAGACCGCTGGATCGGCTACATCCCGTTCGACGGCCTGCCCAACCGCTATGACCCCGCGAGCGGCGCAGTCGCCAGCGCCAACCAGCGCATCGTCGCGCCCGACTACCCCTACCCGATCTACGGCTCCTACTCCCAGGGCCATCGCGGCGTGCGGCTCGACGAGATATTCTCGGGCAGCGCGAAAATGGACGTCGCCGCCAATATCGCGCTGCAAAACGATGTGAAGAACGTCCGCGCCACCCGCACCATCCCGCATATTCTGAAGGCGCTCGCCGGCAACGCGGACGCCGATGTGCGCGAACTCGCCACCGCCTTCGCGGGCTGGGACCAGTTCTACAGCCTCGACAGCGCCGCCCCCACCTTGTTCGAGACCTTCATGGCGATCTGGAACCGCCGCGTGCAGGCCGTCCATATGCCGGCCCACCTGCTCGACCTCGCGGTGCAGCAAACCGGGCTGTGCACCTCCGTGATCGAGGGCGACGTCCCCAACTACTTCCCCGAGGGCCTCACCGCCGCGATCGCGGAAACCGCCAGGCAATCCATCGCGACCCTCACGAACCGCCTCGGCGCCGACCGCGCCGCCTGGGCCTGGGGGAAGGTGCATATCGCCCACTGGAAACACCCGCTCTCGACGCCGGCCAATTCCGCCGCCTTCGACATCGGCCCCGCCTCCGTCAATGGCGGCTCCCATACGATCCGCAACACCGGCGGCGAACTGCCGCCGCACAACGCGGCCTCCGGCGCGGAATACCGCATCATCGTCGACTTCGCGGCGCCCGACAGCTTCCGCGCCGTGCAGAACATCGGCAACTCCGGCGTCCCCGGCAGCCCCTTCTATCGCGACCGCTTCGGCCCCTGGCTGGAGGGTGATTACCACATTGTCCACCTCACCCGCGCCGGCGTGGAAAGCGCCGTCGTTGCCACCACCGTCATCAAGCCGAACTGAGACCCAAATGCGCTGGATCAATTTTACCACCGCCGGCACCACCGCCTATGGCATTCTCGAAGGTGACACTGTCATCGAAACCCGCGGCGACATCTTCTCCATTTGGGAGAAGACTGGCCGCACCCACCGCCTTGCCGACGTGAAAATCGAAATCCCGGTCATGCCGCGCACCTTCTACTGCGCCGGCCTCAACTATGTCGCCCACGTCAAGGAAGCCGCCGAGAAGGTCGGCACCTCTCCCAACATCCCCGCCCGTGCCGAAATCGGCTACCGCGCGCAGAACGCGCTCATCGCCCATGGCGAGGACGTGGTGATCCCGCGCGATGCCACGGAGAAGGTGCACTACGAGGGTGAACTCGTCGTCATCATCGGCAAGAAGGCCAAGAATCTTTCCGAGGCCGATGCGCTTTCCTGCGTGTTTGGCTACACAATCGGCAACGACGTCTCCGAGCGCACCTGGCAGAAGGCCGACCGCACCTTCTTCCGCTCGAAAAACACCGACACCTTCAAGCCGATGGGTCCGTGGATCGAGACCGAGGTCGATCTCGCCAAGCTGCATACCAACGTGCGGCTCAACGGCGAAATCCGTACCTCCTTCCCGACCAACGACATGCTGTTCTCCATTCAGCATTTCATTCACGTCACCAGCCAGTACTGCACACTCCACCCCGGCGATGTGATGTGGATGGGCACCGATGGCAGTTCGCCCGATCTCAAGCACGGCGATCTGGTCGAGGTGGAAATCACCGGGATCGGCACGCTCCGCAACCGCTTCGTGCGGGAGGCCTGAGATGTCCGCGCCCTACGAAGTCCATCGCCGGCAAATCGCGGCCTTCCTCACCACCTTCGGCATGCCCTCCGAAAACGCCGAAAGCACCGCCGAAATCATGGCCTGGGCCGACCTGCACGGCATCGACAGCCACGGCATCTCGATGATCCCGAGCTACGCCGCACGCGCCGAAGACGGCAAGATGCGCATGCTGGCCGAACCCCGCATCGTCAAGGAAACTCCAGTCTCCGCCCTGGTCGATGGTGATGGCGGCCTCGGCCATGTCACCTCGCGACTGGCCATGAACACGGCCATCGCCAAGGCGAAAACCATCGGCATCGGCGTCGCCGCGGTGCGCAACTCCGCGCATTTCGGCGCCTGCGGTTTCTACGCCAAAATGGCCGCCGATGAGGGGCTGATCGGCATGGTCACCACCTCCGCCTCCGGTATCCAGGTGGCGCCGACCGGCGGCGCCCAGGCGCGCCTCGGCACCGACCCCATCGCCTTCGCCGCCCCCGGCCGTGACGGCGAGCCCTTCCTGCTCGACATGGCGACGACCACGGTCGCCGCCGGGCGCATCCGCAACAAGGCCAATGAAGGCGTCTCCCTGCCCCCCGGCTGGGTGCAAACCAAGGACGGCGAGCCCAGCACCGACCCCCTCGAAGCCCGCGAGAAAGGCGGCTTCCTCACCTCCCTCGGCGGCACTCGCGAAAGCAGCAGCTACAAAGGCTACGGCCTGGCCAGCATGGTCAACATCCTCTCCTCCGCCCTCTCCGGCGCCACCATGATCACCGACCCCATGCACACCAAGCATCCCGGCACCATGGGCATCGGCCACTTCTTCCTCGCCCTCAATCCCTCGCTCTTCCGCGAGACCGACGACTTCCGCGCCGACGTGATTTCCTTCACCGACGCACTCCGCGGCACCAAGCCCGTTGACCCCACGGACCCCGTGATGGTCGCCGGAGATCCCGAACGCCGCAATGCTGCGCGGCGCCTGCAATCCGGCATCCCCATCGGCCCCGGCCTACTCACCCAACTCCGCAGCCTCGCCCAAGACCGCGGCGCACCATGGCTGCTGGGGTGATGCCGCCGATCTCACATCGGGGAAAATGCCAGTGCTGAACTATTCTAAATAGAATCTATTTCGAAAAAATAAGGGAGCCTCGAAGAGTACCCCTTCCCCGACGCGGCAGTGACGGGAACCGATATGTCGATGATATTGACGCTGGAGTGAAGCATGCCCGCGCCGGCGCGCTGGACGCGCTGGACGCGCTGTTCGGCGTGTTCGACGGCTCTCACCTTCGTGCGCACGGTTTTCTGGCGATGAGCGGGCAGATTATCGATGCGACGGTCGTCGCGGCCCCTCGGCAGCGCAATAGCCGCGATGACAACGACAGCATCAAGAAGGGCGAGACACCGCCCGACTGGAGCAACCATCCGGCCAAGCGGCGGCAGAAGGATGCGGAGGCGCGCAGGACCAAGAAGCACGGCCGCACATATTGTGGCTCCAAGAACCACATCAGCGTGGATCAGCGGCACAAACCGATGCGGCGTGCGCAATCATCCATTGTCGGCGCACGAGAGGCAGGGCAGTGCCACCCGCTCGCTGGTGCGCGCCCGGGTCGCGCATGTGGTCGGCCGCTAGGCCACTGCCATAGGCGGCAAGCTTGTGCGCACCATCGGGCTGGTGCGCACGAAGATGAAGATCGGGATGCAGAACCTCGCCGATATTACCAACTCGCCTAGTCTTTGACACACGCCCAGTCCCGTTGACCGATTGATCGGATTCGATCTGGGTCTTTGATGAGGAAGTCCCACGCAGCTATGCAGGCGGCGCCGGTATATTGCCTATTGGGTAATGTTCCAGATCGATGTGTTCGTCCCTGTCGTGGCGAAAATCAGGTCGAGCACCATCGGGTCAAGGCCCGCTTCCCCGCCGCCGCCGGCAGTGACGAACCCGGACTGCACCGGCGCTTGCCAACCGGTTTGACCCCGCAAGTCACTTCCACCAACTCGATCACCGCCAACCGCGGCAAGATCGATTGCGCCGGCCGCCGTGCCGGCATTGCCGACACCACTGCTCATCATGCCGACGCCGCCGGAAGTAAAGTCCGCCGAAGCGCCGTGCGTGACCACTCCAGCGATAGGGGAGACCAGCGTGAAGACTGATGCGGCGCTCACGCCAATATTGCCGGCTGCATCGGGATACTTGGCCACCAGACTGTTGTTGCCCAGATCAGGCAGGGTGACGGCTCAACCATCCCCTCATTTCGATTTTGCAAACAGTCCATTAAATTGGCTGGCCTGTGACATGGCCTTGGCGAAGGCTGTCATGAGAGGGGCGAGCCTGTGCTCCGGCATGTTGGGGATAAGTTCGTAGAGCATGCAGCC
>JAPLOH010000065.1 GCA_026400845.1 Alphaproteobacteria bacterium | reverse complement strand
CAGCCACTCGCTCTCGGCGACCGCGCTCGCCGGCAGCGGCACCGGGATGCAGCGGGACTACGACTATACCTCGACCGTGCACTACGCCGACCTCGAGGACGCCGCCACCATCGGGCGCTCCGCCGGCGAACGCGCCATCGCGCGGCTCAACCCGGTGCGCGTCAAGACCGGCCAATACCCGATCATCTACGACCCGCGCGTCTCGGCCGGGCTGCTCGGCCATCTCGCCGGGGCCATCAACGGCGCCTCGGTGGCACGCGGCACCAGCTTCCTCAAGGACCGCATGGGGCAGCGCCTGTTCCGCGCGGGGATCACCGTGATCGATGACCCCCGCCGCCGCCGCGGCCCGCGCTCGCGGCCCTTCGATGCCGAGGGGGTGCCGACCGCGCCGCTGGTGCTGGTGGAAGATGGCGTGCTGCAATCCTGGGTGCTCGACAGCCGCTCCGCCCGCCAGCTCGGCCTCGTCACCAACGGCCATGCCGCCCGTGGCACCTCCGGCCCACCCTCGCCCGCCACCACCAACCTCTATCTCACGCCCGGCACGCTGACCCCCACCGATCTGATGGCCGACATCAAGGAAGGCATCTACGTCACCGAACTGATCGGCATGGGGATCAACGGCCTCACTGGCGACTATAGCCGCGGCGCCGCCGGCTTCATGATCCGCGACGGCGCGCTCGCCGAGCCAGTCGCCGAAGTGACGATCGCCGGCACCCTGCAGGAGATGTTCGCCACCCTCACCCCGGCCAACGACCTGCGCTTCCGCCGCGGCACCGACGCACCGACCATCCGCATCGACGCGATGACCTTGGCGGGAGGCGCGGCATGAATCGGGCGCCTTCGCGTGCCAGTTGAGTCACTAGATCGACATCACGCCTTCGCCCGCACCTGCTCGGTAAACGCCTTCAGCTCGGCGATTGCGCCATCCACCGTATCGGCCGTGAAGCCGACGTCGATATGGCCGACGCCGAGGCCAGCGAGGTCTCGGATATCCTGCACCACGTCATCGAGCGAGCCCGAGAACAGCCGCCGTTCGCCGTCATTGGCCTTGGTCGGAACGCCGGCGCCGTAACGCTGGACGCGGTAGGTGACTCCGACTACGCCGGGGTCGCGCCCCTCCGCCGCCGTCAATTGGCGAAGCCGGGCGATGCCGGCAGCGAGGCGTTTGTGGCTGTCGAACGGGTGGGAGGGGTTGGTGCCGATCGGATACCAGGCCCGATTCGCCGCCGACCCAGATCGGCGGATGTGGGCGCTGGATGGGCTTGGGGGCGAAGTCGAGGTTTTCGAAGCTGGTGTACTTACCGTGGAATTTTGGCGCGTCCGCGGTCCACAGCTCCTTGAAGGCGGCGATGTATTCGTCGGTCACCGCGCCGCGCTCGGCGAAGGGCGGCGTTCCGAGGGCCTCGATTTCCTCTTTCAGCCAGCCGGCACCGATGCCAACCGTGAGCCGCCCGCCCGAGAGCACGTCGACTGTCGCCAGCATTTTTGCCGCCAGCAGCGCCGGGCGGTGCGGCACCACCATCACCGAGGTGACGAGGCGGATGCGGTTGGTCTTGGCGGCTATATAGGCGACCTCGATGAGCTGCTCGTGCCGCGCGCCGCTGGAGCCTTTGGGGAATTCGCCGGTGTCAGTATAGGGATAGCGGGTCGAGATGTCGTTGGGGATCACCACGTGGTCCGCGAAGGTGAGATAGTCGAAGCCCAGGGCCTCGCCGGCGATGGCGAGCCGGGTGATGTCGGCAGCGCCGTAAAGGGGGCCGGCGGTGGGCATGTTGAAGCCGAATTTCATCTTGGTTCCCCTGCATTGCGTGACAAGCGAGGCTAGCACACCATATGCCTGAGAAGATCACCCTGGGGACCCCTAAGTCATGATGCCAGCCACCGAGGATGCGGCCCTGCTCGCCCGGATCGAGGCGATGCCGCTGCCCGTGCTGATGGCCGAAGCCGCCGCGCTGCGCGATGCCGCGTACGGCCGCAACGTCTCATATTCGCGCAAGGTGTTCATCCCGCTCACCCATCTCTGCCGCGACGTCTGCCACTACTGCACCTTCGCCAAGCGGCCGCGGGCGGGGAAGGCCGCGTTCATGTCGCCCGATGAGGTGCTCGCCGTCGCCCGCGCGGGTGCGGCGGCCGGCTGCACCGAGGCGCTGTTCACCCTCGGCGACAAGCCGGAACTGCGTTATTCCGCCGCCCGCGCCGCGCTGGCTGAACTCGGGCACGACACCACCATCTCGTACCTCACCGCCATGTGCGCCCTGGTGCTGAAGGAGACCGGGCTGCTGCCGCACGCCAATCCCGGGGTGATGACGCGGGACGAAATCGCCGGGCTGCGCGAAGTCACCGCCAGCCAGGGGATCATGCTGGAAAGCGTCTCCGAGCGGCTGTGCGAAAAGGGCGGCGTACATTACGGCTCGCCCGACAAGCGCCCCGCCGTCCGCCTTGAAACCATCCGCCTCGCCGGCGAACTCAAGGTGCCCTTCACCACCGGCATCCTGATCGGCATCGGCGAAACCCGTGCCGAGCGGCTCGACTCGCTGCTGGCGATTCGCGACCTGCACCGCGCATTCGGCCACATCCAGGAAGTCATCGTGCAGAACTTCCGCGCCAAGCCCGACACCAAGGCCGCCGCCGCGGAGGAGCCCGATCTCGATGACCTGCTATGGACGGTCGCCGCCGCGCGCCTGATCCTCGGCGCCGAGATGAATATCCAGGCGCCGCCCAACCTCACGCCCCAGGGCTATGAGCGCATCCTCGCCGCCGGCATCAATGACTGGGGCGGCGTCTCCCCGGTCACCCCCGATCACGTCAATCCCGAGGCGCCGTGGCCGGAGATCGAGGCGCTGGCGATGCGCACCGCGTCCATGGGCAAGATCCTGGTGCAGCGTCTGCCGGTCTATCCGGAATACGCGCTGAAGCCCAAGGAATGGCTCGCCCCCAAGGTCGCCACCCGAGTGCTCCAGGACAGCGACGCCGAGGGCCTCGCTCGCGATGACGCCTGGGCGCCCGGCCTGCCGGTGGTGCCCAAGCTGCCCAAGGTGCTCTCCGCCATGGTGGACCCTGCGGTGCGCCGCATCGTTGCCAAGGCGGCCGGCGGCGAACGGCTCGAAGTGCCGGAAATCCGCCGTCTGTTCGCCGCCCGCGATGTCGATTTCACCTATGTCTGCGATGCCGCCGATGCAGTGCGCCGCGAGACCGCCGGCGAGGTAGTGCGCTACGTTGTCGTGCGCAACATCAACTACACCAACATCTGCTACTACGCTTGCAAGTTCTGCGCGTTCTCCAAGGGCAAGACCCACGAGAATTTGCGCGGCAAGCCCTATGATCTTGAACTCGGGGAGATCACCCGCCGCGCCGAGGAAGCCTGGGAGCGTGGCGCCACCGAAGTCTGCATGCAAGGCGGCATCCATCCGGACTACACCGGCGAGACCTACCTCGAAATTTGCCGCGCCATCCGCGCGGCAGTGCCCGGCATGCATATCCACGCCTTCTCCCCCCTCGAAGTCACCCAAGGTGCGGCCACCCTCGGCCTGCCGCTCCGCGACTTCCTCCTCCGCCTCAAGGACGCCGGGCTCGGCACCCTGCCGGGCACCGCGGCCGAAATCCTGGACGACGAAATCCGCGCCATCATCTGCCCCGACAAGATCAACACCGAGCAATGGCTGAACGTCGTGCGCACCGCCCATCAGGTCGGCATCCGCACCACCTCGACCATCATGTACGGCCACGTCGAGACCTCGCTCGCCTGGGCGCGGCATCTGCTGCGGCTGCGCGACCTTCAGGCCGAAACCGGGGGGCTCACAGAATTCGTCGCGCTCCCCTTCGTGCATATGGAAGCCCCGATGTACCTGCGCGGCCTCGCCCGCAAAGGACCGACCTACCGCGAAGCCATCCTCATGCACGCCGTCGCCCGCCTCGTGCTCCACCCCCTCGTGCCCAACATCCAGGCCTCGTGGGTGAAGCTCGGCCCTGACGGCGCGCTCGCCGCCCTCAACGCCGGGGCCTCCGACATGGGCGGCACCCTCATGAACGAAAGCATCTCCCGCGCCGCCGGCACCCAGCACGGCCAGGAAATGCCGCCCGAAGATATGGAAGCCCTCATCCGCCGCGCCGGCCGCACCCCCCTGCAACGCACCACCCTCTACGAACCCGCCAGCCAGGAACGCAGCTCCGCCTCCTTCAACGCCCCCGACCTCGCCCCCATCATCCTCACCCCACCCCGCCGCCGCGTCGCCGCGGAGTGACGCTCCGCCCCTAACGTACCGTATTGCGCGGCACGTCGCGGAACGGGCGGTCGCTGTCGATGCTGGGCTCGCGGGGCATTTTGAGCACGCGCTCGGCGATGATGTTGCGCTGGATTTCGTCGGTCCCGCCGGCGATGGAGGTCGCGGGGACGGAAACCAGGATTTCCGCGATGAGGCCGCCGAGAGGGCTGTCGGGCCCGGTGAGGAGCGCATTGGCGCCGGCCATCGTGGTGTGCAACCGGGCGGCGGCGCGGGCGATGTGGGAAGCCGCGAGTTTGCCGAGCGAGCCTTCGGGGCCTTGCGGGCGGCCCTGTTCCTGGGCAGCACGGGCGCGCCGCGCGGTCCATTCGGCGGATTTCGCCATGATCAGCAGTTTCGCCAGCTCCTGCCGCACCACCGGATCATCGATCGCGCCGGTCTCGATGGCGCGTGGCATCAGCAGATCGACCCGCCCGGCCCGCTGCGGATACCATTTGTAGGGCTCCATGACGGTGGCGATTTCGGCGCGCTCTTCCTGGTAGATGTGCTCCGGCCGATCGCTCGCCTGCGCCCAACTGCGCAGCCCATCGGCGCCGCGGCGTTCGTGCATGAGGGTGGTGGTGGTGACCTCCCAGCCATCGCCGACATTGGCCACCAGCATTTCGGGCGGCACCAGCGCGTCGGTGATGAACACCTGGTTGAAGGAGGCATGGCCGTTCATCTGCCGCAGCGGCTGCACGGTGACACCTTGCTGCTTCATGTCGAGGATGAAGTAGGAGAGCCCCTTGTGCTTGCGTTGATCCCAGTCGGTGCGGGCCAGCAGCAGCCCCCAGTCGGCCTTGTGGGCGGAGGTGGTCCAGACCTTCTGGCCGTTGACCACCCAGTGGTTTCCGCGCATGTCGGCGCGGGTGACGGCGCCGGCGACGTCCGAGCCGCTGCCGGGTTCGCTGAACAGCTGGCACCAGGTGTCCTCGCCGGTCATGCTGCGGCGGAGGAACTTCTCCTTCTGCATGTCGCTACCGTGGGCGAGAATGGTGGCCGAGGCGAGTACGCGGATGCCGGCCTTGGCGACGCCGACGGCGCCGATGCGGGCCATTTCCTCCTCGACGACCGGCACCAGGCCGGTCGGTAGATCGAGCCCATGCCAGCGCTTCGGCCAGGCGGGCGCGCCCCAGCCGGAATCGATGAGAATGTTGCGCCATTCGATCAGGCCGCGATTGGGGTCCCAGTGCGCTTCGAGCCAGGCGCGGCAGGCGGCGCGGACGGCGGATTCGGTGTGTTCCATGGTGTCCTCAGGCCGCCCAGTTGCGCATCATGATCTCGCGGTGGTGCTGCCCATCGCCGAACAGCACTTCGGAGCTTTTGGCCCGCTTGAACCAGAGATGGGTGTCGTTGTCCCAGGTGAAGCCGATGCCGCCATGGATCTGGATGGCGTGGATGGCGGTCTGCACATAGGCATCGGCCGCGCCGGCCTTGGCGAGCGAGGCGACGGCTTCGGCATCATCGTCGCCTTCGTCGATCGCGGCGGCGGCGTAGTAGGCGGCGGATTTGGCCAGTTCCACCTCCAGCAGCATGTCGGCCTGCTTGTGTTTCATCGATTGGAAGGAGGCGATGGTGCGGCCGAACTGCATGCGCATCATCGCATAGGCCAGCGCATCCTCACGCAGCCGCTCGGCGCCGCCGACCATTTCGTTGGCGAGCGCCACGGCGGCCTCCGTCATGGTGCGGCGATACGGAGCCGCCGCCTCGCCTGCGGTCCCGATCAGGCGAGCCGCCACGCCATCGAATGTGAGCCGCGCCAGCTTGCGTGTCGGGTCCATCACCGCCAGCGCTTGCCAGGTGAACCCCGCCGCCCCCGCCTCGACGGCGAACAGCGACACGCCTTTCGCCCCCGCACTCCCCGGCGCGCGGGCCAGCACCAGGATGAGATCGGCGATGTGGCCGTCGAGAACGAAACTCTTGTGCCCGTCGAGCCGCCAGCCATCCCCTCCGGAGGTCGCGGTGAGCGTGGTCGCCTCCGCCTCCCAGTTCCCCGCATCCTCCGCCGAGGCCAGCGTTGCGATGGTCACCCCGGACGCGATCCCCGGCAGCAACGCCGTGCGGTCGGCCGCGCTGCCGACATGCAGGATGGCGCGCGCGGCGAGGGACGTGGCGAGATACGGCGCGGGGACCAGCGCGCGGCCCATCTCCTCCAGCACGATGCACAACTCGCCGAACCCGAACCCGTAGCCGCCAAATTCCTCGGGGATGGCGATGGCGCTGAGCCCGAGCGTCCCATCAAGTTGCCGCCAGCCCTCCCGTTCCCACCCCGCCGCGGTTTCCATCAACCGGCGCACCTCCTTGGTCGGCACGCGCTCGGCCAGCAGGCGGCGGAGATTGCCGCGGAACTCGTCCTGCTCGGCGGAGAAACTGAACTTCATGGACGGCTGCCTCTAACTGCTTACTCGAAGGGGAAGTGTATACGAGTGCTCCGATTGGTCGAGAGCGTGGATGCGAAATCAAACGAGCCTCCGAAGGTCATGGTCGCCGCTTTTTCTATTTTTTGCAATAATTTCGGAGATTGAAAAGAGCGGTCAGGAATTTACTGCGAAATGGCAATTGTAGCGGTGCTGACGGGATAGCAGTTGGTCGTGTGCGGTCCGCACGATGGGGCGCGCGGATCTCCCAGTCACGGTCACGGTCACGGTAGCGAGTGCGCTGGTTACGCCGGCTCTCGCTATGCTCGCCCTGGCCGGCCCCGCTCAGTTCGTCCGTCTCAAGTTGCATCAGCCGCTTGGCGGCAAAGCCGATCATCTCGCGCAGGAATGTTGCGTCGGAGCCCTTCTCCAGAAGCGCGCAAAGGGCGATCTTGTCGCCGTTCATCGTGGTGGTCTTCGTAGGAGAGTTGTGTCTCGCGACTCAACCCTACCCACGGCCATCGCGATGGCCACTGACCGGACAGTATCTGCCAGACTCTCGGCGGTCCTTCCGCCTGGCCAATCACTGGCTTCCTACACCACGACCGCGGACACGACCGGAGCAAAGGAAGAAATCACACCGGCAGATGAAGGGAGCCCGGATGGGGATCCTCGCTTGAACGGTCTTGGACACCTGCTGGTGTTTCGCGTCGGTCGTTTTCGCAATTATCTAAACAATCAGGCCGCGTCGCGCTCGGGCCATAGCTCGGCGAAGTGGCAGCGAGCGAAGTGGCCGGGGGTGATCTCGCGCAATTCCGGCGTCTCCTGCATGCACCGGGCCTCGGCGTGCCGGCAGCGCGGATGGAAATAGCAGCCCGATGGGGGAGCCGCGGGGCTCGGAACCTCGCCGCCGAGAATGCCGTCGATGGTGCGCACGCGCGGATCGGCGACCGGTACCGCGCGCATCAGGGCCGCGGTGTAGGGGTGGCGCGGGTGGCGGAAAATCGCGTCGGTTGGCGCGAGTTCGACGAGTTGCCCGACATACATCACCGCGATCCGGTCGGAGATATGGCGAACCACCGACAGGTCATGGGCGACGAACAGGAAGGTCAACTTGAGGCGGGACTGCAATTCCAGCAACAGGTTCAGCACCTGCGCCTGGACCGATACGTCGAGCGCCGAGACCGGTTCGTCGGCGACCACGAGGCGCGGATTGGTGGCCAGCGCCCGGGCGATGCCGATGCGCTGGCGCTGGCCGCCGCTGAAGGCGTGCGGGAAGCGGTGCATGAATTCGGGCCGCAGCCCGACGAGGCGCAGCAACTCGGCCACCCGGTCGGTGCGTTCGCCGCGATTGCCCATGCCGTTCACCAGCAGCGGCTCGCCGACATTGTCGAGCAGCGTCATGCGCGGGTTGAGGGAGCCGAAGGGGTCCTGAAAGATCATCTGGATCTCGGCCCGCAGCGGCAGCAATTCCGCTGGCGACAGCGCGGCGAGATCGACGATGTCGCCGGCGCGCGTGTGGTAGCGAATTTCGCCCCCGGTCGGGTCGATGGCGCGCAGGATGCAGCGCGACGCGGTGGTCTTGCCGCAGCCGCTCTCGCCGACCAGACCGAGGGTTTCGCCCTCATGGATGGTGAAGTCCACGCCGTCGACCGCGCGGACCTGTCCGGTGACGCGCTGGAGGAAGCCCTTGGTGATCGGGAAGAACTTCTGCAATCCGCGCACGTCGAGCAATGGCACGGGGGGCAATGGCACGGGGGACGTCGGTTCGGTCATGTCGCACTTGCCTCCGCATGGTGCAGGAAGCAGCTCGCCGCCTGGTACGGTCCGACCGGCTCCAGGTTCGGCACCGCCTCCGCGCATCTGGCCATCACATCGGGGCAACGCGGATGGAACGGGCAGCCGGCCGGCCGGTTGAACGGGTGCGGCAGGGTGCCGCTGATCACCGGCAGGGCGGTCCGGGTTGCGCCGGTCAGGCCCGGGATCGAACGCAGCAAAGCGCGCGTGTAGGGGTGCGCGGGGGCGTGGAAAATCTCGTCCACCGGCCCCTGCTCCATCACCCGGCCGAGATACATCACCACCACATAGCTCGCCATCTGCGCGATCACGCCGAGGTCGTGGGTGATGAAAATGATGGCGGTGTTGTATTTGTGTTGCAGATCGCGCAGCAGCGCCAGCACCTGAGCCTGGGTGGTGACGTCGATCGCCGTCGTCGGCTCGTCGGCAATCAGCAGGCGCGGCTTGCAGGACAGCGCCATGGCGATCATCGCGCGCTGGCGCAACCCGCCCGAGAGTTGCCAGGAATATGCGTCGATGCGCTGTTCGGGCATCGAAATCCCGACGTCGCGGAACAAACCGATGGTGATGTCGCGGGCCTGGGCGCGGGTGATCCGCCGTCCGGCATCCCACCGGTGGCCATGCAGCATGATGGCCTCGATGATCTGGTCGCCGACCGTGTGCACCGGGCTGAACGAGGCCATCGGCTCCTGCGGAATGAGGGCGATCTCGGCGCCGCGGATCTCGCGCATCACGGCCCCCTTGGGCGGCAGCAGCGCGAGATCGACGACCTCGCCGCCCGCCTCCTGCCCCGGCGGGCGACGGCGGAACATGATCTGCCCGTTGGTGATTTTTCCCGGGCGATCGACCAATTGCAGGATCGCCTTCATCGTCACGCTTTTGCCGCAGCCGCTCTCGCCGACGATGCCGAGCACCTGGCCCGGCATCACGTCGAAACTGGTGCCGTCGACGGCGCGCACCAGCCCGTCGTCGAGCGTGAAGGACACCCGCAGATCGCGGACCGAAAGCAGTGGCACGGCGGTGTCGCTGGTCACGGTCATTCCCTCAGCCACTATACGGATCGGCGGCATCGCGCAGCCCGTCGCCAACAAGGTTGAAGGCCAGCACGGCGACGATGACGACGACGCCGGGGATCAGCAGCCACGGCGCCAGCGCCAGGGTCTGGATGTTCTGCGCCTCCTGCAACAGCACGCCCCAGCTGATCGCCGGCGGACGGATGCCGAGGCCGAGGAAGGAGAGCGAGGTTTCGTTGATGATCATCACCGGTATCGCCAGCGAGCTCGTCGCGATGATATGGCTCAGGAAGGTCGGCACCATGTGGCGCAGGATGATCCGCATGCGCGAGCAGCCGGCGAGCCGCGCGGCGAGGACGAAATCCTCCTCGCGCAGGGCCAGGAACCGGCCACGCACCTCGCGCCCCAGCGTGGTCCAGCCGACCAGCGATAGGATCACGGTGATCGCGAAAAACACCTGGATCGGCGTCCAGTCGCGCGGCAGGGCGGCGGACAAGGCGAGCCAGATCGGAATGGTCGGCACGGATTGCAGCAGTTCGATCACCCGCTGGATCACCTGGTCGGTCTTCCCTCCGAGATAGCCGGACAGGCCGCCGAGCACGACACCGAGGATGACGCTAAGCGCCACAGCGACCAGCCCGACGGTCATCGAGGTCTGCGTCCCGTGCATGATGCGCGACCACTGGTCGCGCCCGAGGCGATCCGAGCCCAGCAGGAAAATCCGCTGCGTCGGGTCGGCCGGGCCGATCAGATGGAGGCGGCTCTCGAACAGGCCGAACACCTGGTACACCGGCCCGGGCGTGAAGAACCGCACCGGCACCTTCCGCGACGGATCGGCCTGCCACTCCATCCGTAACGTCACCGGATGGCGCTTGCCGACGATGGCAGGCACCCACGGCGAGAACTTGCCGTCATCGAACAGGTGCACCGATTGCACGGGGATGAAGGCCTGGCGCGCGTCCGTGGTCTCGGGGTTCTGCGTCGAAAAGAAATCGGGGCACAGCACGATCATGTAGAGCGCAATGAGCAGCCCGGCGCAGAACAGCGCGAGATGATGGCGCTTGAAGCGCCACCAGACCAGTTTCCAGTTCGAGGCGACCGCGATGCGGTCCTCGGCCGCCAGCCCCGCCGCCACGCCAGCGATGCTTCCCTCGGCCATTGCGTCAGTTCTCCACACGAATGCGCGGATCGACCAATGCCAGCAGGATATCCGACAGCAGGGTACCGACGATGGTGAGGAACGAGTAGATCAGCAGAATGCCGCCGGCGAGATACATGTCGCGGTTGATCAGCGCGCGCAGCAGCAGCGGCCCGATATTGGGCAGGTTCATCACGGTGGCCACGATCAGGCTGCCGGAGAACAGCGCCGGCAGATACCAGCCGATGGTGCTGATCAGCGGATTGAGGGCAAGCCGCACGGGATAACGCAGCACCAGCCGCCACTCCTTCATGCCCTTGGCCCGCGCGGTCACCACGTAGGGCTTGTTGAGTTCGTCGAGCAGGTTGGCCCGCATGATGCGGCTCAGCCGCGCGGTTCCGGCGATGCCGAGCACCAAAGCGGGCAGCCAGATATGCGCCAGCAGGTCGAGTACGCGCGCGATGCTCCAGGGCGCATCGACGAAATCGGGCGAGAACAACCCGGTGACGCTGATGTCGAAATAGGCGAACGCCGCCCACATCAATATCAGCGCCAGCATGAAATTGGGCGTCGCGACACCGACATAGTTCACCACCGTCAATACGTGGTCGATGATCGAGCGGGGGTGCGTCGCCGAATAGATGCCGGCGGGCACCGCGATCGCCCAGGTCAGCACGAAGGAGAACAAAGCGAGGGCCAGGGTCAATCCAAGTTGCTCACTGATCAGATCGGCGCTCGGCCGCTGGTATTCGAGCGACAAGCCAAGATCGCCTTGCAGCAGGTTCTTCAGCCACAGCCCATACTGCACCACGAAGGGTTGATCGAGGCCGTAGGAATGGCGCAACGCCTGGATCTGCTCGGCGCTCATCGAACTGCCCGATGCCGACAGCGTCGCGACATAGGAGGTCAGGAAGTCCCCCGGTGGCGCCTGGATCACCACGAAGATGACGAAGGAATAGATCAGCAGCAGGAACGGCAGCAGCAGCAGGCGCTGGGTGATGTAGCGGGTCATCGGGGGTGGCTCGGGGAAGGAGAAGGAAGTGGTTCTTTTTTCAAAAAGAAGCGCTTCCCCTCAACAATGGGCCTCACTTCGCAAAGAAGAACTGCTCGGTGCGCGCATTGCCCGGGCTGCGCAGCGGCCAGTCATTGCCCAGCGTGGTCGGCACGTTGCGGAACTTCGTCCCCGCAACGACGACGCCCTGGACCATCGGGGTCAGCCCGACGGTGCCGATCTCGTAGAGATTGTCAGCCCAGATACGGAAAATCTCCTGCGCGTCCTTGACCTGCTCGTCCGGCCCGACGGTGCGCGCATGGTCGATGAGTTCCATGATCCGCTTCAGCGGCGGCGGCGCATCCATACCCTCCTTGGCGCCGCTGGCCAGAAACTTCGGCACCAGCGGCGCGATCGTCAGATTGGGCGCAATGCGCGGGTCCATCTTGGCGTTGCCGGTGAACGGGAACGCGGTGGTGTCCTCGTTCCACATCTCGACCTGCAGCTCGTTGTTTTCATCCATCTTGAAATGCAACGCCCGCTCGCGCTGCTGCACGATGGTCTTGATGCCGACCGCCTCCCAATCCTTGGAAATCAGCAGCGCCACATCCGGCCAGGCGGCGAAGGCGGGCACCACGGAAATCTCGACGGTCGCCGGCTTGCCGCTGGCGAACAGGCGGATACCGTTGGCATCCTTTTTCGTCAGGCCAATCCCGTCGAGCAGGCGGTTGGCCTTGGCGCGGTCGAATTCGGTGAATTTGGTGGCGTATTCGTTGCCCGGAAAATACGGATGCCACGGCGCGGGCACGCCCTGGCGCGGTTCGCCAAGGCCAAGGAACACGCTCTCCTTGATCTGCTCCCGATTGATCGCGTGGGACATCGCGATGCGGAAATCGAGCGTGGCAAGCAGCTTCGCCACGTCCGGATCGCCCTTGTAGGTCTGGTTGAAGGCGACAATGGCGTCCGAGCCGCCGAAGGTCGGCCAGGTGATGACACGATACTTGCCGGTCTTCTCCTGCTCCTTCAGCACCGGATAGTTGGTCATCTGGATATGGCGCTCCTGCATATCGAAATTGCCGGCAATGGCTTGCAGGTTGAGCGCCTGGACGTCGGCGAAATAGGTGAACCGCACCTCGTCGATATACGGCAGCTGGTTGCCGGCGGAATCGACGCCGACGTAGTACGGGTTGCGGCGCAGCGTGAACACCGGATCGCTGGCCCGGCTCGCCGGCGACCAGGCCGCCATGGTCGGGCGTTCCGGATTCTGCGGCGGGGTGGCGCGGTTGGTGAAGAGTTGGGTCCAGGTCTTGAAACCGGCGTCCTGCGCCATCTTCTCGATCTCGGCCATCGGCGTGAAGCTCGGGTGAAACTTCCGCAGATAATGCGCCGGCAGGAACATCGCGAAGGTGCCGTCGGCGCCATCCTGGTTCGCCACCGCGGTGAGGAACAAGGTGGCCGGGTTCTTGTAGGTGAACTTCACGGTCACGTCGTCGACCTTCTCGGCCAACATCGTCGTCCCGTCGCTGTTGCGCACCCAGCCGGTGATCGCGGGCGTCAACTCCTTGTTGAGCAGCACCTCCTTGTACCAGAACATGATGTCATCGGCGCCGAACGGTGCCCCGTCGGACCAGCGCGACCCTTTGCGGAGCTTGATCGTCCACACCTTGAAATCGGCCGAGCTTTCCGCCCCGGCGGCGATTTTCGGCTCAATCTTGGCGCCATCGGGCGAGAAGCGGAACAGCCCATCATAGACCACGCGGACGTAGTTGTTCGAATCGGCCGGGCCCAGGAACGCGCGACGCCACACCCCGCCATAGTCGCCGACCCGCTCGACGACCGGCACCAGCAACGGGTTCTCCGGCAACCGGCTGTCCACCGGCGGCAACTTGCCGGCGCGCACCTGCTCGGCGAGCTGCGGAGCCTCCTTGTAGCGTGGGGTCTGCGCGGCAGCCGGGTCGCTGGCGAGCGCCGTCAGCACGCCAACCGCGGTGGCGATGCCGGCCAGCATGAGGCGGCGGCGGAAATTCCGTTCCATGGATGCTCCCCTGTTTGTTGCTCGGCGCATCTCGGCACGCCGTGTTCACATATTGCTCATCCTGGTGCCCCGCGAAGTCAACTCGCGGTCCCCGATTGAGCCGTCGCCTTCCCTTGTATGCGAGGCTAGTCGCCGTCCAGGGCCTACTGCAATGGCAAAATCGCCTGTTCGACTTTAATGCGCGTCCCGATGTGTCTTCACTTCGGACCGTACGGGGTTGTGATCATCCTTGTTGCACAACGGCAAAGGTGGCCGTCCTTCGCGGCAATACCGGACCATTGCGAATTTTGGCACTCGCTCTCCGTGACGCAAGCTTGCCGGCCTCCGGGATATCCAGGGCCTAAGTGTCATCCGTGATCACATACTTTCCCGCCATAGCCTTCTGAGCGTCATGCGGATGGACATCCATCGGAGGAAAGTCGGCACCGAACGGTTGAGGCATTCCCAATTCTTGGCGAGCCTTCGGCATCGGTTGAACCAGGCAGCACTCCTCGTCCGTCAGATCGTCCGGATAGCGCTGCCTGGTGCGGCCATAGCGGCCACGGTTCTCGGCCATCCACATCGTTGGGCTCCTGCAAACGGTCTCGCAGAGAGGGAATAACATGTGATTCCAACGACCGAGCTGTTTTCGGATGGACACTCGGGTCCCAGCGGGTCCAGGGCAACGCCCTGGCCTTACTTCCAATTCAACTCCCATCAGCGAGCAGTGGGATTGGGCGGTGCCTGTGTTGCGTTGACCGGCGCAGGGGTGCGGCGTAAGGAAACGCGGCTTGATCGGTCGGTTTGGGAGAATTCGGGCATGACGGATACCCGCGAGGCGCTGATGGTGGCGCGCACGTCGGATGGACGTACGGTGCGGCGGCCTTTGTCGCCGCATTTGCAGGTCTACCGACCGCAAATCACCTCGGTGATGTCGATCCTTCATCGCATTACCGGCGTGGCGCTGTCCTTCGGGACGCTGCTGCTGGTGTGGTTCCTGGTGGCCGCCGTGGAGTCCGATGCGGCTTATGCGCGCGTCGCCTGGTTCATCGGCTCGCCGGTGGGGTATTTGTTGATGTTCGGCTGGTCGGTGGCGCTGTGGTATCATTTTTGCAACGGAATCCGCCATATCTTCTGGGATTTCGGCATGGGGCTCGAACTTGTACACGTGCATGCCAGCGGCAAGGCGGTGCTGGTGGCAACCGCGGTGCTGACGGTGGGGACCTGGATCGTATTTGCGATGGCGCAGTAGCGGAGACGAACGATGACGGAAAAATCAGCTTCCCCGGCGATCATGCGCTCGATGCTTGGGCGCGCCCGCGGCCTCGGCTCGGCGCGCTCCGGCCTGCACCACTGGTGGGGCCAGCGGCTGACGGCGTTCGCGCTGGTGCCGCTGGTGCTGTGGTTCATCTACTCGGCCATCCGCCTGTCCGGGATGAAGCGCGGCGATGTGATCAACTGGGCGGTGGACCCGGTGGTAGGCACATTGCTGGTCGCGCTCGTTCTGGCACTGTTTCATCACATGCGGCTGGGTTTGCAAGTGGTGATCGAGGACTACATCCATGATGAGCGGCCGCGCCTGGTGTGGCTGCTGGTGATGAACGGGGTGACCGGCCTGCTCGGCCTCGCCGCCCTCGTCGCCGTGATCAAGCTCGCGATTTAACCGCTGGACGCCGCCCCATGAACGCCATCACGAAACCCTCCCTTGGTGCCTACAACGTCATCGATCACACCTACGATGTGGTGGTGGTCGGTGCTGGCGGCGCTGGACTGCGCGCGACGCTCGGCATGGGGGCCGCCGGCCTGAAAACCGCCTGCATCACCAAGGTCTTCCCCACCCGTAGCCACACCGTGGCCGCCCAGGGCGGCATCGGCGCGGCACTCGGCAACATGGGCGAGGATGACTGGCGCTGGCACATGTACGACACCGTCAAAGGGTCGGACTGGCTGGGCGACCAGGACGCCATCGAATACATGTGCCGCGAGGCGATCCCGGCGGTGTACGAGCTCGAGCATTTCGGCGTGCCGTTCAGCCGCACCGAGGATGGCCGCATCTACCAGCGCCCCTTCGGCGGCCACATGACGGAATACGGCAAGGCCCCGGCAATGCGCGCCTGCGCCGCCGCCGACCGTACCGGCCACGCCATTCTGCACACGCTGTACCAGCAGAGCCTCAAGCACGAGGTGGAATTCTTCGTCGAGTATTTTGCGCTCGACCTCATCATGGATGACGAAGGGGTGTGCCGCGGCGTGATGGCCTGGTGCCTGGAGGATGGTTCGATGCACCGCTTCCGTGCCCAGAAGGTGGTGCTGGCGACCGGCGGGTATGGCCGCGCCTATCTCTCCTGCACCTCCGCCCACACCTGCACCGGCGACGGCTCCGGCATGGTGCTGCGGGCCGGGCTGCCGGCGCAGGACATGGAGTTCGTGCAGTTCCACCCCACCGGTATTTTTCCGGCGGGCTGCCTGATCACCGAGGGCGCGCGCGGCGAGGGCGGCTACCTGACCAACTCCGAGGGCGAGCGCTTCATGGAGCGCTACGCGCCGACCGCGAAGGACCTTGCCTCGCGTGACGTGGTTTCCCGCTCGATGACGCTGGAGATCAACGCCGGGCGCGGCTGTGGGCCGAACAAGGACCACATCATGCTCCATCTGGAGCATCTCGGCGCCGACATCCTCAACGAGCGCCTGCCCGGCATCTCCGAGACGGCGCGGGTTTTCGCCGGCGTCGAGGTCACCAAGGGCCCGATCCCGGTGCTGCCGACCGTGCACTACAACATGGGCGGCATCCCCACGAACTATCACGGCGAAGTCCTCCGCCCGACCAAGGACAACCCCGACGCGACGGTGGCGGGTCTGATGGCGGTCGGCGAAGCCGCCTGCGTCTCGGTGCACGGCGCCAACCGCCTCGGCACCAACTCCCTGCTCGATCTCGTGGTGTTCGGCCGCGCCGCCGCCCATCGCGCCGCCGAGACGGTGAAATCCGGTGCCAGCCAGGCGCCACTGCCGGCGCGCGCCGGAGAGAAGGCGCTCGACAACCTCGATCGCGCCCGCCACGCCAAGGGCAACACCAAGGTGGCGGAACTCCGCCTTGAGATGCAGCGCACCATGCAGGCCCATGCCGCGGTGTTCCGCAGCAGCGACAGCATGACGCTGGGCGTGCAGAAGATGCAGAAGGTCTGGCAGGGCCTGTCGGACATGTCGGTCTCCGATCGCAGCCTGATCTGGAACTCGGACCTCATGGAGGCCCTGGAACTCCAGAACCTCATGGGCAACGCGATGACCACCATGGTCGGCGCCGAAGCCCGCAAGGAAAGCCGCGGCGCCCAGGCGCATGACGACTTCCCCGATCGCGACGACGAGAACTGGATGAAGCACACGCTTGCCTGGTGCGACGATGCCGGCAAGGTGCGGCTCGACTACCGGCCCGTGAAGATGCAGACCCTGACCAACGAGGTCTCCGTCTTCCCGCCGAAGAAGCGCGTCTACTGAGAAGGCCGAACGATCATGGCAACCTTCACCCTGCCCGCCAACAGCCGCATCCAGATCGGCAAGACCTACAAGGCCCCCAAGGGCGCCAAGCGGGTGCGCAACTTCAAGATCTACCGCTGGAACCCCGATGACGGCGCGAATCCCTCGACCGACACCTACGAGGTCGATCTCGACGCCTGCGGCCCGATGGTCCTCGACGCGCTGATCAAGATCAAGAACGAGGTCGACACCACGTTGACCTTCCGCCGCTCCTGCCGTGAGGGCATCTGCGGTTCCTGCGCGATGAACATCGACGGCACCAACACGCTGGCCTGCCTCAAGCCGATCGCGGAATGCAAGGGCGACGTGCGGATCAGCCCGCTGCCGCATATGCCCGTGGTGAAGGACCTGGTGCCCGACCTGAGCCAGGCCTACGCCCAGCTGCGCTCCATCGAGCCCTGGCTGCAATCCGACACCCCGGCGCCCCCGGATGGTGAGCGGCTGCAGAGCAAGGAGGAGCGCGCCGAGCTCGACGGCATGTGGGAGTGCATCCTGTGCTTCTGCTGCACCACCGCCTGCCCCTCCTACTGGTGGAACGGCGACAAGTATCTCGGCCCGGCCGTGCTGCTCGCCGCCTATCGCTGGATCGCCGATAGCCGCGACGAGCGGACCGGCGAGCGGCTGGATGCGCTGCAGGATCCGTTCAAGCTCTACCGCTGCCACACCATCATGAACTGCACCCAGACCTGCCCCAAGGGCCTCAACCCCGCCAAGGCGATCTCGCAGATCAAGACCCTGATGCTGGAACGCGCGGGCTGAGCACCGCTTTGGCGCTGATTGCGAGCCTCTTTCGCGATCACGCCTTCCTGCGCATCGGCTGGACCAATTGGGCAGCGGTGATCCCGGGCCGCGTCTACCGGTCCAACCACCCGCTGCCGTTCCGCCTGCGGCTGGCCGCGCGGCGCTTCGGCATCCGCACGGTGTTCAACCTGCGCGGCGCCGCGCCCAATCCATCCACCGCACTGTCCGAGGGCGAGGCCGCGCGGCTTGGGCTCACCCATCTGCCAATGGCCTTCGAGAGCCGGGGCGCGCCGCACCGGGAGCGCATCCTGCGGTTTCATGAATTGTATGAGCGGGCGGAGTTCCCGATCCTGCTTCATTGCAAGTCGGGCGCCGATCGTGCCGGGCTTGCCGCCGGGCTGGTGATCCTCTTCGAGGGTGGCACCGCGGCTGAGGCGGCGCGACAGCTCTCGCTGCGGTTCCTCCACATCGCCCTCTCGCCGACCGGCATTCTCGATGCCTTGTTTCGCCTCTACGCCGCAGATGGCGAAGGCCGCAAACCGTTCATCGCATGGGTGCGCGAGGACTACGACGAAGACCGGTTGCGCGCGAACTTCCGGCCATGGCGGGTGTTCACGTTCCTGAATGACCGGCTGCTGCGGCGGGAATAGCCGGGGTCTCCACCGGATAGTACCCGCAATGGGCGATCCGGACCTCGAGCCGCCGCGCGCCGCGGACATCGATCTCACCGGCGCCATCGCTCCAACGCAACCCGTCTTCCGTTGCATGCCAGCCGGCGCCGAGCCGCCGGTCATCGAGGGTAAGCGCATGCCCATCGAGGACCATTCCGGCCACCGCGACGCCGAGCGTGCGCGGATCGTCGCTGGCATCCTCGACCCATGCGGGCACCCGTTGCCTCGAATGGATGACCAGCCGACCGGCATCGGCGGGAAGCTCGACCGCCAGACGATCGCCGTCGCGGCCGATCGCGAGGTCACGCCCCCGGCAGCTTATGCGAATGCCGGGCTCGGCGGTCAGACCATGGCCCGCTTCGATCGCCCGCGCCCGCGCCCGCAGCCGTTGGCGCAGCGCCGCCACCTCCGCGCCACCGGACACCAGCGGCAGGCAGGCGGCGGCGTCCCATATCCCAGCCGAGAAGTCGGGATGCAGCATCTCGATCGCTTCGCCGGCGAAGGCGCCGCGATTGCCGGTATCGAGATAGGACTCGCATTCCAGCCCCTCGGCGATGACGACGTCATGCGCGGGGAGTTCGACGTGCCAATATGTTATCGACGGCACTGCCTCGCGCCGCACCGTCATGCCGTTGACGAGCAGCCGCGCCGGCACCAGCGCGCTGCGCGCTCCTTCGAGCCTGACGCGTATGGCATGATCGCCCGACAGAAACAGGTCGCGTCGCGGGATGCCTGGTCCCATTGCGCCGGCGGAAATTCGGACCGGCCAGGCCTCGTGCGGCCTCGGATGCTGAGTGCAGTCAATCCAGCGCTGCCCAATCCAGGTGATCGGCCGCAACTGCCGGCTCACCGCCCCGGGTACTAAATCACCGACCCGCAGCCGCTCCACCGCGACCTCGCCGCGATCGGTCAAAACCCGCGTGCCCTCGGCGAAGCAGGCCAACGTCACCAGTGTCCCGCCGTTGCCGTCGTCTCCGAGTTGGACCGCCCCGAATGAGCCTCGCAGCGTCATCCCGCCGATCAGCGTGTTGGTGCCGGACGTAGTGACTGCCACACTTTGAGGCGACCGGTTGGTGATGTCGATCGTATCGCCCACGGCAAAGCCGACCAGCGTATTCGACAGCCCGGCCGGCGCGATCAGCTTTTCCGCAGTGCCAGCGGAGAAGCTGATCGTCCCGGAGCCGCCAGCATTGGTGGTGCGCAGGTCGAGCGTCGCGCCGATGATCGTCGTCCCGCCGCTGAAGCGGTTGAAGCTCGAACTGCCGCCGAACAACACGACGGTCCCGCCACCGGTCACCACCATCGCCGCTGAACCGGGTGCGCCGATGGGGTTAGTACCGGTCTGGTCGCCGATGGTGTTGTTGATCGTCAGCGTGGTGCCGGCGGGCGGGGCGAACAGGAACGAATTGTTGCCCTGGAAGAAGATGCCGCCACCGGCGGTACGGCCCGAGTTGCCGCCGTTGCCATACTGCACATAATTGCCGGATATCTGCCCCTGGGCGAACACGAGCTGCCCGCCCTGCTGAACGAAAATACCGCCCCCGGCCCCGAGCCCGGCGCCGCCGCGGCTAAGCCCGTGGGCGGCAAGGTAGCCGTTGCCGCCGCCCCATCCACCGAGCCCGACCCCACCCGCGCCAACGCCGCCACCGCCGCCAAAACCGCCGGCCCCACCGACGCCCGTGCCGCCGCCGCCACCGCCGCCGCCGAACCCGCCGGCTCCTCCGCTGCCCGACCCGGCGCCACCACCTCCGCCGAATCCGCCTGCGCCGCCGGTCGTACCGCCGCCCGCGACTCCGCCGATCCCTCCGCCGCCGCCTGCACCGGACGCAATTCCGGCCCCTCCACCGCCGCCGTAGGCCCCGCCGGCCGCGCCACCCGCGCCGGCGCCTGCGCTGGCGAACATTGCCGCCTGGCCCGCCGCTGCCGGCGCCCCGCCGAACCCTGGTAAGACACCCGAGTGGTAGCCGCCCCCGTCAGCGCCGGAGCCGAATCCGCCTCCGCCGCCAGCCCGATAGGCGCCCGACAGCGAACCCGAGCCGCCATCGCCGCCTAGCCCTCCTCCCCCACCGAAATAGCGAATATCCGCCGTGCCGGACGCCGACAGCGCGTCGCCGCCCTTGGCCAGGTTTCCGGAAATGTTGCCGTTCGACACGATCACCACGGCGCCGGCAGTGATGGTGCTGCCGCCCACGACGTTTGGCCCGGCCACGAACAGCCCACCGCCCAGCCCAGCCCCGCCGCCGCTGCCGGTTGCCCCGGAATCACCGAATGCCCCGCTCATCGACCAACCGCCCCCCCCGGAGCCGCCGATCGCCGCCATCCCCGTGATCGTGATGTCCTTCAGCGTCGTCGTTCCCGACAGCGCCACCACCCCCTGCCAGGCGAACCCTCCATTCAGCGAGTGTCCGGCGCCATCCAGGACCAGCGACCCGTCGGCAGCCAACATGATCGGCTGCAGTGCTGTGTCGAAGATGATGTCCGATGTCAGAGTGATGGTGTAGCTGCCGGTGCCACCGGCGATCACGGAGAGGGCCGCGTTCAACTCAGCTTCAGTAGTGACCTGGAAGGTGGTTGCGGGCATATTTATATCCCCCCGGCCGGCATTGACGCCGGCGTTTCATCGGATTGCGAAATCCATTACCAGAGACGCGAGCACGAATTGCGGACGGGCGTCAAGAACTTCGAACATGCTCGAAATTCGCGGTTGTGCAGGCCCGGAGTGGCGCTGAAATTGTGTCGTCGGCACTTTGCAATCGCCCCCGATCTGGGTGAGCATCGCGCCGATGTATGATTTTGTCCAGGAGCGGCAAGTAATGCTCTTCCCCGCGGAGATGGCGGTGGTCGACACCGCCGGTTCGGTATTCATGGTGGAGGCCTATGCCTCGGCGGTCCGCGATCCGCTGCGCAAGCTGTGGGACAACCTCACGATCACCGACGCGTCGGTGGTCGTGACGGTGTTCGCGCTGAGTTGGGCCGTATCATCGGCGGTGTATCGCTGGAGGGTGGCATGAGCGGCCGCTTCACCGGCTTTCCGCCCGGTGCGGAGCAGTTCTTCATCGAACTTGCCGGCAACCAGGAGCGGTCCTGGTTCACCAACAACAAGGCGCGCTACGAAGGTGACGTGAAGGCGCCGATGGCGGCGCTGATCGAGGATCTTGCCGAGGAGCTCGCACGCCGCGCCATCCCGCTCACCGGCGATGCCAAGCGCGGCCTGTTCCGCATCCACCGCGACGTGCGCTTCAGCAAGGACAAGGCCCCCTACAAAACCCATGCCGGCGCGGTGCTGACGCGCGATGGGCGCAAGGACACACCGGGCCTGCTCTATATCCACCTCGACCCCACCGGCAGCTTCGTCGCCGCCGGGTTCTATCACCTCGACCCGCCGCGGCTCGCGCGCATTCGCGATGCCATTGCCTACGGGCCAAAGGAATTTCTTGCGCTCGAGGCGCGGCTGGTAGCGGCGGGGCTTGGGTTCTCGCGGGAGGAGTCACTTTCGCGCCTGCCGCGCGGCTACGATGTCGCTGCCGGCGGGCCGGTGGAATGGGCCGTCAAGCTGCGCAATCTTGTAGTACATCGCCCGATTGCGCCCGAGGCCTTGCGCACCCCGGCGCTAGTGGGCGACATCGCGGACTTCGCTGCTGATGCCCTGCCGTTGCTCGACTACGGCTGGGACGCGCTGTCCTGAACGAAAGGCCAAGCATGAGTTTCCCGACCCCCTTCGCGCGCTACGAAGCCGAGGTGCTGCCCGCCTGGATCGACGCCAACAACCACATGAACATGGCCTATTATGTGGTCATCTTCGATCTCGCGACTGATGAGATGTGGGACGACCTCGGAATCGGCATCGCCTACAAACACGCCACCTCCAACGGCACCTTCGCCGCCCGTGGCCATATTGCCTACGAGAACGAGATGCTGCTCGGCGAACGCGGCCGGGTGTCCAGCCGGATCATTGGCGTCGACTCGAAGCGCCTGCACACCGCCCATGAGCTGTTCCGCCTGCACGACGGGAAGCGTGCCGCCACGTTCGAGCTGTTGTCGCTCCACGTCGATCTGGTGAGTCGCCGCGTGGCGCCGTGGCCGGATCACATACTGGCCGGCCTCACGGCCGCGGCGGCCGCCCATGCGGCACTCCCGCTGCCCGATTGGGTGGGTCGCCCGATTGCCATCCCTGGCACCAAGGCATGATACCAATGACCCTCCAAGGATAGGGCGAAGCCAATGCGAAAAAGTTTTTGCATCTTTTTTCAAAAAGAAGTGCTGCCTTCCCGTGCCGCCTCCATGGGAATCTGATCTGGCCGGGGCAACGTCGCAACGCCATGCGGACCAGCCGCTGTTTCCCGGCGACATCACCCTATATGGTGCGCCATGCCGTTCGATGCCGATAGCTTCCCCGCCGAACACCACAACCGGGACCGCCGCAGGGTGGCGCGCTGGCTGTTCGTGATGTGCGGGATGATCCTGGTGATGATCGGGCTGGGCGGCGCCACGCGCCTCACCGGCTCCGGCCTGTCGATAATGGAATGGGCGCCGATCATGGGCGCCATCCCGCCGCTCGGCGAGGCCGAGTGGCAGCGCCTCTACGCCCTGTATCAAAAAATCCCCCAGTACGAACTCCTCAACAAGGGCTTCGGCATCGAAGGCTTCAAGCGGATATTCTGGCTGGAATGGACCCATCGCGCATGGGGCCGTCTGATCGGGGTCGCCTTCATCGTCCCGCTCGCATGGTTTGCCTGGCGCGGCATGATCGGCCGGCGGCTGTTGCCGCGGCTTGGCCTGTTGCTCGTGCTGGGCGGGGCGCAAGGGGCGGTGGGCTGGTTCATGGTGGCTTCCGGGTTTTTCCCGGACAGCATGGCGGTCTCGCCATATCGGTTGGTGGTGCATCTCGCTTTGGCTCTGGGGCTCTATGCTGCCCTGCTGTGGATCGGCCTTACGGAATGGCGGCCAGCGCGCGTGCCGGCCCCGCCAGGATTGCGTCCGCTCGCCGTGCTGCTCGGCGTGCTCGTCTCGCTGACCATCCTCGCCGGCGGCTTCGTCGCCGGCCTGCGCGCGGGGTTGACCTACAACAGCTTCCCGCTGATGGACGGCGCGTTGATCCCGGCCGGCTATGCGGACCTCGACCCGTTCTGGCGCAACCTGACCGAGAACGTTGCCGCCGTTCAGTTCGACCATCGGCTGCTGGCGACGCTGACTTTGGCCATCACGATATGGACGGCGCTGCGTTTCCTGCCGCGCCTCGGCAATACGCCGGCCGCGCGGCCGCTGTTCCTGCTCGCGATGGCGGTGTTGGCGCAATATGCTCTGGGCGTGATGACCCTGCTGTGGGTCGTGCCCGTCGCGCTCGGAACCGCGCATCAATTGCTGGCCGTGCTCGTGCTGAGTGCGGCGATCGTCTTGCTGCATGCCACCCGCGTCCCTTCATTCCAGGATCCCTCATGTCCGCATCCCAAGGCCTGAACCCGCTCGCCACCACCGACGCGCTGTTCTTCGACCGCCCGGGCGCCACGCTCGATCGCGACTCGGCGGCGCGGCTGCTGGGCGCGGCGCTGGCCAATGCCGATGACGGCGAGTTGTTTCTCGAATACCGGGAGAGCGAACAGATCAGCCTCGATGACGGGCGTATCCGCAGCGCCGGTTTCGATACCTCCTACGGGTTCGGCCTGCGCGCAGTGGCCGGCGAGGCGACCGGCTTCGCCCATGCCGGGGAAATCAGCGAGGATGCCCTGCGCCGCGCCGTTGCCAGTGTTTCGGCGATCTCGGCCGGGCACTCCGGTGTGGCGGCCGAGGCGCCTCGGGCCTCCAACGCGCGGCTCTATTCGGATGCCAACCCGTTTTCCGCGATGGATTTCGGCACCCGCACCGGGCTGCTGGCCGAGATCGACGCCTATGCCCGTGGCGCAGATGCGCGTGTCCGCCAGGTGATGGCCTCGATCACCGGGGAATGGCAGGCGGTGCAGATCATGCGGGCCGATGGGGTGCGAGTGGCCGATTTGCGGCCGCTGGTTCGGCTCAACGTCTCGGTCGTCGTGGAGCAGGATGGGCGGCGGGAGACCGGCAGCTACGGCACCGGCGGGCGGTTCGACTATGCGCACGTGACCGGCGAGACGGTGTGGCGCGGCGCGGTGAACGAGGCGCTGCGACAGGCGCTGGTCAACCTCGACAGCCGCCCGGCGCCAGCCGGTGAGATGCCGGTGGTCCTCGGCCCGGGCTGGCCCGGCATTTTGCTGCATGAGGCGATCGGCCATGGCCTCGAAGGTGATTTCAACCGTAAGCAGACCTCGGCGTTTTCGGGGCTGATGAACCAGCGGATCGCTTCACCGGGGGTGACGGTGGTCGACGATGGCACCATCCCCGATCGCCGCGGCTCGCTCACCGTGGACGACGAGGGCACGCCGACCTCGCGCACCGTACTGATCGAGGACGGCTATCTGCGCGGATACCTGCAGGACCGGCTGAATGCGCGGTTGATGGGCGTGCGGCCGACCGGCAATGGTCGCCGGCAGTCCTACGCGCATGCGCCGATGCCGCGGATGACCAACACCATCATGCTTGGCGGCGACTCCACCGCCGAGGAGATGATCCGCTCGGTGAAGAAGGGGATCTACGCGGTCAATTTCGGCGGCGGCCAGGTCGATATCACGTCCGGCAAGTTCGTCTTCTCGGCGAGCGAGGCCTATCTCATCGAGGATGGCCGGGTGACGGTGCCGGTGAAGGGCGCGACGCTGATCGGCAATGGGCCCGACGCGCTGACCAAGGTGGAAATGATCGGCAACGATCCGGGACTCGACCCCGGCATTGGCACCTGCGGCAAGAACGGCCAGGGCGTGCCGGTGGGTGTCGGGCAGCCGACGCTGAAGCTATTGGGGCTTACGGTTGGCGGTACAGCTGCATGACGCGCGACAGCGAGTGCCGATTTAACGCTGTCGTCATGGTGGTATTCACGCTTTCTTAAGACCGCGTGGTAAGTCTATGACTCGGCACGGCATCGCGCGGCTTTAGGCGCGAATAGTCGCAGACGACGCGAAATGCATGGTTCCGCGCCGTGCGTGACTGTGCGTTGCCCCTTGAGCGCTTGGCGCCGGGGTATCGAGAAACAGAAACCCGCAATTTTGTGCGTTAAATCTTCGTTCGGTGCGCGTTTTAACGTCGTCTTAACGGCGTTAAAACGCACACACGCGGAAGTATGTGGATGATGACCTTCATTCAACCGGGCCGGGCAATGTGAAGTGCCCCGCATCCGAAAAGGAAGGACTCCACGCCATGACCGCAATCATTCTGCCGACCACTGACGCTGGCAAGGTTCGTCTCGGCGCCATCGCCCGGACCCTGCCGACCGCTGACGCCGG
>JAPLOH010000287.1:6199-8945 GCA_026400845.1 Alphaproteobacteria bacterium | reverse complement strand
CCGAGGCGGTCGGGTTGGCCGCCTCGATCGGCCTCGCCGTCGTGCATACCGCGATCCTGCCGCTGCGCGCCCATCGCCCAGCCACCCTGCTCGGCACCGGGCAGGTGCAGATGCAGGGTGAGCATCTGAAGGAGATGGAGGTCGACGTGGTGATCGTCGACGCCCTGCTCTCCCCGGTGCAGCAGCGCAATCTGGAGAAGGCCTGGGGCTGCAAGGCGATCGACCGGACCGGCCTCATCCTCGATATCTTCGGCGAACGCGCGGCCACCCGCGAAGGCACGCTGCAGGTGGAACTCGCCCATCTCGAATACCAGCGCTCCCGCCTGGTGCGGTCCTGGACCCATCTCGAACGCCAGCGCGGCGGCTTCGGCTTCCTCGGTGGCCCCGGCGAAACCCAGATCGAGGCCGACCGGCGGCTGATCGGCGATCGCATCGTGCGGCTGAAGAAGGAGTTGGAGCAGGTGCGCCGCACCCGCGGCCTGCACCGCAGCGCCCGCAAGCGCATCCCCTTCCCCATCGTCGCTTTGGTCGGATACACCAACGCCGGAAAGTCGACGTTGTTCAATGCCTTGACGGGTGCGGAGGTGATGGCGAAGGACCAGTTGTTCGCCACCCTCGATCCCACCATGCGCGGGTTGAAACTCCCCTCGGGCCGCCAGACCATCCTCTCTGACACCGTCGGCTTCATCAGCGAATTGCCGACCGAACTCGTCGCCGCCTTCCGCGCTACGTTGGAAGAGGTCGCAGAGGCCGACGTGATCCTGCATATCCGTGACGCCGCCCACCCCGACACCGCGGCCCAGCGCAGCGACGTGATCGCGGTGCTCGACGGCATGGTGAAGGACGGCACCCTGGATGGCGATTGGCGTACCCGCAGTATCGAGGTGCTGAACAAGGCCGATCTCATGGGTGGCATCGCCCAGGTCGAGGCGCGCAGCGGCGCGGTCGCCGTCTCGGCGATCACTGGCGAGGGGCTCGATGCGCTCAAGGCGGCGATCGACGCCAGTATCGCCGCCGGGCTCGACATGATCGAATACAATCTCGCCGCCGCCGATGGCGCCCGGCTCGCCTGGCTCTACCGGCATGGCGAGGTGGTCGCCCGCGAGGACGGCGAGGAGACCATCCACGTCACCGTGCGGCTGCTGCCGGCCGACCGCGCCCGTTTCGAAAGGCCCTGAACAATGCGGCTCCGCGAGCTTTCCGCGCTCGACGATATCCTGCGCGCGGCGTCGCGCACCGAGATCATGCCGCGCTTCCGCCGCCTCGCCGACGGCGACGTGCGCACCAAAACCGGCCCGCTCGATCTCGTCACCGAGGCCGACGAGGCGGCCGAGCGGATGATCACGGCAGCGCTGCTGCGCGAATTTCCCGGCTGCGTCATCGTTGGCGAGGAGGCCACATCGGCAGATCCGTCCCTGCTTGGCGCGCTGGCCGCGGCGGAGTTGGCCTTCGTGGTCGACCCGGTGGACGGCACCTCGAACTTCGCCTGGGGCATGCCGCTGTTCGGTTGCATGGCGGCCGCGATACGCCGGGGAGAGATCATCGGCGCGGTGATCCATGACCCGATCATCGGCATGTCCGCCATGGCGCTGCGCGGCGAGGGCGCCTGGAACCAGGAGGCCGATGGCCGCCGGATCGACATGCGCGTGGCCGACCCGGTTCCCGTCGCCGAGATGAACGGCGGCGCCAATTGGCGCTTCCTGCCCGAACCGCAGCGCAGCCGCGTCGGCCAGCGGCTCGACCGGGTGGGGGCCAGCTACGGTTATCGCTGCGCCGCCCACGAGTATCGCCTGATCGCCGGCGGGCATAGTCACTATCTGCTCTACGGAAAACTGATGCCGTGGGACCACGCGCCGGGCTGGCTGCTGCACCAGGAGGCCGGCGGCTATTCCGCTCATTTCGACGGCACCCAGTACCGCCCGACCGCGACCGCTGGCGGGCTGATCTGCACACCGGATGAGGCGAGCTTTCTTGCCCTGCGTGAGGCCTTGCTGGGCGACTAGCCGCGTCAATTCCGACATCTGACGGTGGGTTGATCCGTTAATCACCCCAGCGGCACCGGGCCGGCGCGTACCATCGCACCAATGTCCATCGCCCGCATCCGCTCCTTCGCGTTCTCCGGCATCGAGGCCGTGCCCGTGGAGGTGCAGGTGCAGATCTCGCCCGGCGTGCCCGCCTTCCTGGTGGTGGGCCTGCCGGACAAGGCGGTGGGCGAAGCGCGCGAGCGGGTCCGCGCCGCCTTGACGGCGATGGGGCTCGCCTTGCCGCCCAAGCGGGTGTTGATCAATCTCGCCCCGGCCGACCTTTTGAAAGAGGGTAGCCATTTCGACCTGCCGATCGCGCTCGCCGTGCTGGCGGCGATGGATGTGCTCCCCCGCGACGAACTCGCCGGCTATGCGGCACTCGGCGAATTGTCGCTCGATGGCACGCTGAACCCGGTCGCCGGCGTCCTTCCTGCGGCGATCGGTGCCTCCAACCTCGATCTTGGCCTGATCTGCCCCGCGAGCCAGGGCGGCGAGGCGGCCTGGGCCGGCCGCGTCGAGGTGCTGGCGACGCCCGATCTGCTCACCCTCATCAACCATTTCCGCGGCACCCAGCTCCTGGCGACGCCGGAGCCGGCCGGGGTCGCCGAAGTGCTGGGCGCCGCCGATCTCGCGGATGTGCGGGGGATGGAGACCACCAAGCGGGCGCTCGAAATCGCAGCCGCCGGCGGGCACAATTTGCTGATGATCGGCCCGCCCGGCTC
>JAPLOH010000287.1:0-6182 GCA_026400845.1 Alphaproteobacteria bacterium | reverse complement strand
TGCCCGATCTCCTGCCCCGCGAGGCGCTCGAAGTCTCGATGGTCCATTCCGTCGCCGGGATGCTCGATGGCGGGCGACTGGTGATGCGGCCGCCATTTCGTGAGCCGCACCACAGTGCCAGCCAGGCGGCGATCACCGGCGGTGGCCAGCGGGCGCGGCCGGGTGAGGTGAGCCTCGCCCATCGCGGCGTGCTGTTCCTCGACGAACTGCCCGAATTCCCCCGCGCGGCGCTGGAGGCCCTGCGTCAACCCATGGAATCCGGCCGCACCACGGTGGCCCGCGCGATGGCGCACGTCACCTACCCCGCCCGTTTCCTGCTGATCGCGGCGATGAACCCATGTCGCTGCGGCTATCTCGGCAATGCCTCGCGCGAATGCAGTCGGGCTCCCCGTTGTGGCGAGGACTACCAGGGTAAGATCAGCGGACCGCTCCTCGACCGCATCGACCTCACGGTGGAGGTGCAACCGATGCCCCCCTCCGAACTTTCCCGCGCCCCGCCCGGCGAGGCCTCGGCCGCGGTGGCGGCCCGGGTCGCGGCGGCCCGTGAGGCCCAGCGGGCGCGCTACGGCCCGGATGGGCCGGCAAGCAACGCCGAGGCGGACGTGAAGCACCTCCCGCTGCGGCCCGAGGCGGCGGAGTTTGCCGAGCGGGCGGCCGACAAGCTCGGCCAGACCGCACGCGGCTACACCCGCATGCTCCGGGTCGCCCGCACGATCGCCGACCTCGCGCAATCGCCGTTGATCCGCCGACAGGATGTCGCCGAGGCGCTGGCCTATCGCCACCGCATGCCCGGCCGCAGCGTCGCCTTGCCCGCCCGTTCCGGGGCGGGCTGACATCACGGCCCCGTCGCGATCACCCCGCGTGCCACCAGCCCGGCGATCCGCTGTTCATCGCAGCCAAGCCCGGCTAGCACCGCCGCCGTATGCTCCCCGAGCCCCGGCGCCGGCAGTCGCAGGCCGCCCGGCGTATGGGACAACCGCGGCACCACGTTGTGCATCATCACCTGCCCCATCTCGGCATCCGGCATGTCCACGATCACCTCGCGGGCCACCACATGCGGGTCGGCGATCAACTGATCGACGTCATAGACCGGCGCGGCGGTGATCTCCGCGCGCTCGAAAATCGCCATCACCTCGGCGAAATCCCGCGCCGCGATGAATGCGGCGATCGGCGCCTCGGTCTCCGCGACATTGGCCACCCGGGCGGTGTTGGTGGCGAAACGCGGGTCGGCGATCATGTCGGCCCGTCCAACCACCCGCAGCAGCCGCTCCGCCATGGTCTGGATCGAGGCCGAAATCGCGATGAAGCGGCCGTCCCGGGTGCGGAACACGTTGCGTGGGCTGGTGGTGTTGGAGCGGCTGCCGGTGCGCGGCGGCAGTTTGCCCGAGGTACGAAACGCCTCCGCCTGCGGGCCGAGGATGGAGACGATGGGGTCGAGCAGCGGCAGGTCGATCACCTGGCCCGGCCCGCCGCGCTCCACCTCGCGGCGCGCGATCATCACCGCATAGGCGCCGTAGAGCCCCGCGATCATGTCGGCCAAAGCGAGCGGCGGCAGCACCGGCTCGCGGTCGGCGAAGCCGTTCATGGCGGCAAACCCGCTCATCCCCTCCACCAGCGAGCCGAAGCCGGGCCGTTCGGCATAGGGGCCGTCCTGGCCGAAGCCCGAGATACGCACGACGATCAGGCCCGGATTGCGCGCCCACAGCACGGCGGGTGCCAGGCCCATCGCCTCCAGCGTGCCCGGCCGGAAATTCTCGATCAGCACGTCGGCTGTCGCCAGCAGATCGGCCAGCAGGGCCAGCGTCTCGGGGTCGCGCAGGCTCAAGGCGAGGCTTTTCTTGTTGCGCGCATACACCTTCCAATGGATGGAATGCCCCCCCACACGCCATGCCCTGAGCGGGTCACCTTTCTGCGGGTCCTCGATCTTGATCACCTCGGCGCCGTGATCGGCGAGTTGCAGGCTGACCATGTTGCCCGCGACGAGGCGGGAGAGGTCCACCACGCGCAGCCCGGCGAGGGGGCCGGGTTGATCAGGCGTGAAGTCGCGGCGATGAACCATCAAATCGTCTCCAGCGAGCAGTACGGCGACGCCGCGGCGTCGCCCACCGCCACCCGAGCCCCGAAGCGGTTGACCAGCTCGGCATGGGCCGGACCCTAGTGCAGGTGCAGCGCGAAGGACAATGTACACGCGAAAGCCGCCGCGATTCAGCGGATCTCTATGATGCAGGCGCTGATTTTTGGGCGCGGGGGCGCGCGAGCGGAACGTGGGCGGGCCATGGGCACGACGAGCACGCGCCATGCGCGAGTCCCCGCGGTCCAGGCGCGGGAGGCGCGGCGCGGCTTGGGTTTCGCGGTTTTGACCGTTCTCGCGCGGCGGCGGGCGGACGGAGCCCGGGCGCGCGTGGTTCGGGGCGCCTTGTTGGCGCGGGGGTTCCGGTGGGGGGTGGCAGGAATTGGATCGGGCGCGGGGTTGCGCAGCAGGGCGGCGCGGAGCGCGGCGCAGAAGCCGGGCAGCAGCCATCCAAGGATCGCCTCCAACAGCGTACACAGCTCCGCCAGGGCGCGAAGCGCCGCCGGGTCGGGCTGGGGAGGGTGGGTTGGAAACGTCATGTCGATCAGTATAACAGTGCCGTTAGTAAAATGCAAGCGGTATTTTCGCCCTCGTTGACCCCCCTGCCCCGCCCCGATAGCCTCGGCCGCTCACGACCGGAAACGTCCCGATGGCCTTCGACCTGCGCGACTACGAGACCCTGAAGCTGCACAGCCCGGCCGAGCACGTGCTGCAAGTCACCCTCAACCGCCCCGAATCCGCCAATGCGATGAACACGCAAATGGGGCTCGACATGCTCGCCGTGTTCGACGGTCTCTGCGCCGACCCCGCCGCCTTCCGCTGCGTCATCCTCACCGGCGCCGGCGAAAAAGTGTTCTGCGCCGGCGGCGATCTCAAGCAGCGCAAGGGCATGACGGACGCCCAGTGGCAGGCCCAGCACCTCATCTTCGAGCGGCAGGTGCGCGCCATGATCGCCTGCCCCATCCCCATCATCGCCGCCGTCAACGGCGCCGCCTATGCCGGCGGGCTCGAAATGGTGCTGTGCTGCGACTTCGCCTACGCCGCCACCCACGCCCGCTTTGCCCTTACCGAGGTCACCCTCGGCATCATGCCCGGCGCCGGCGGCACCCAGAACCTGCCGCGCGCCATCGGCACCCGCCGTGCCAAGGAAATCCTCCTCACCGGCCTGCCCTTCACCGCCCAGCAGGCCTTCGACTGGGGCCTGGTCAACCGCATCTGCGAACCCGCCGCCCTGCTCGATGAAGCCATCGCCACCGCCGCCCGTATCGGGGCCAACGCGCCGATCTCCACGCGCCAGATCAAACACAGCGTCAACACCGGCATGCAGATGGACCTCGCGAGCGCCCTGATGTTCGAAATCGAGGCCTATAACCGCATGGTCCCCACCGAAGACCGCCACGAGGGCATCAATGCCTTCAACGAGAAACGCAAACCCATCTTCAAAGGCCGCTGAGATGAACGCTCCCGTCGGACTGACCCGCGCATTGGTGCAACGCGCGCTCGCCTTGCAGTACCAGGACATTCCGGCCGATGTCCTGGCCTGGGCGCGGCAATGCGTGCTGGACATGGTGGGCGTGGCGATCGCCGGCGCCGATGATCCGCTGGTGCGCATCCTCGCCGCCGAACTCGGGGAGGCCGGCGGCAACGCGGTGGCCGGCGTGCCCGGCGTCGCCCTCCGCCTCCCCGCCACCGGCGCGGCCCTTCTGCATGGCACCATGGCCCATGCGCTCGACTATGATGACGTGAACCTCGCCATGCCCGGCCACCCCTCGGTCGCCATCCTCCCCGCGGTGATGGCGCTGGCCGAGGAGCGCGGCAGCTCCGGCAAGGACATGATTACCGCCTTCCTCGCCGGCTACGAAACCGCCTGCCGCGTCGGCTCGGCCCTCTCGCCCGGGCATTATGACGTGCTCGGCTTCCACTCCACCGGCACCATCGGCACCTTCGGCGCCGCCATGGCCTGCGCCCATCTGCTGGGGCTCGACGAGGAGCGCAGCCTCCACGCCATGGGCATCGCCGCCACCCAGGCGGCCGGGCTGAAATCCATGTTCGGCACCATGTGCAAGCCGCTGCACGCCGGCAAGGCCGCCGAAGCCGGCCTGCTCGCCGCCCGCCTCGCCGCCCGCGGCTTCACTGCCCGGCCCGACAGCATCGAATGCAGCCAGGGCTTTGCCAGCACTCACAGCCCCGATTTCAACCCGGAAAAGGCGCTGGCCGACCCCGATGGCGGCTGGCACATCCGCAACAACCTCTTCAAATACCACGCCGCCTGCTACCTCACGCATGCCGGCATCGAAACCGGCCGCAAACTGCGCGAACAGCACGGCTTCCAACCCGCCGACATCGCCGCCATCACGCTGCGCATCGACCAGGCGACCGATAGCGTCTGCAACATCCAAACCCCGCGCACCGGCCTGGAAGCCAAATTCAGCCTCAAGCTGACCGCCGCCATGGCCCTCGCCGGCGTCGAAACCGGCGCGCTCGCCACCTTCGAAGACGCCACCACCGCCGACCCCATTTTGGTCGGCCTGCGCGACCAGGTCGTCATCGATTTCCAAACCGGCTGGCCCTACACCCGCGCCGAAATGGACATCCGCCTCAAAGACCAGACCACGCTCCACGCCACCCACGACGCCGGCATCCCCGCCACCGACGTCACCGCCCAAGGCAGCCGCCTCATCGCCAAATTCATGGCCCTCACCGCCCCCATCCTCGGCACCGCCCAAGCACAATCCCTGTGCGATGCGATCATGGCGATCAATGGCGCGGCGGATATGTCCGCAGTGACGGCACTTTGGGTGCCTCGGGTAGAGTCGTTGGCGGCGGAATAGCCCTTGTAGGGTGGGTGAGCGCCGCGACACCCACAATCGCGCCGCCGGGTGAACGCTGCGGCTCGCAATGCGCAGCGCGACTCGTAAATGCCGCGCACCAAATTTGTCCGTATCCAGCTAAATGCGTCGCGCTACGGTTACGCATCCTGGGCTCTCTATTCGTCCCTAGCAGGGTGGGTAAGCGCAACGTGACGAACCATGTCGTCAACTATGGAACGGTGGCTCGCATAGACGGAATGTTAATGCCGTGGCTTGGTGAAATCCAACTGAGGAGCATGAGCCGTGGGTTTGCAAATCAACAATCTATGGCCCGCGACATCTCCGGAAAGCGGCAAGAGCCCAAGCGTTTTTGAGTCGCCATCACTATCGAATGTATGAAATTCGTCTACGCGATAGAAAATCGCGGTGGCAAGGTGAATTGCATCGGGAGTTGTGAGCTTTTTCCCCGTAATTTTTGCCTTTATTGCGTAATGATCCCGAATATCGTGAGCCAGCTTTGCTATTTTATTATCTAACGATGCTTGGTTTATCCGACGCATAAAGTTCGCGAACATATCTGCCAAGCCAGTCGGCAGCTTAGAATTTAGCACTTCAACCTGAGTAAGCGATGACGTCATGATCTTCACGTCTCTATGCTTATGGCGTTCTATAACTTCTCGAACGCCATCCATCTCTCCACTTTTACGAACTTCGTCGTTAAGCCAGGCCAGGAACAAGCAAGTGTCCCAATAGTAAATTTTATCGCCACGCATTGCGAAGACTCCGAACGTATTCCTCGCTCGACATTCCATCCGTACAATCCGGTGCACGCCCTCGAATATCGTCCCAACTAGGGAGTGCGTCTTCAGGAGGAAACGTTTCTATGCAAGATACCGAAATCTGATGTGGGAACGATGCTCTAGCGCGAAATTTCAAAGTGCCTTGTACTTCGACCATTCGACCAACTGATGACACCGCATCGTCATACAACCTGCTAGGGAAACTGCATGCAATTTTACTGGGGCCAATCTCAGGGAAAATATGGAATAGATTGGCGCCCCCGTGAATATTGATCTGCTCAAGCATCCCTTGCATCGCGCCTTCGCATTCATCTGCTACTGCCAGCGCCCGATCAACCCTGTCAAATATCTCGCGCGTTAACTCTAATCTTTGACCTGAAAAAAATAAAGCAGCTGCCTTGATGCTACGCCCTACCGGACGCGCCATATTCCGAAAATCCTCAAGAACATCCGATTCGATAGAAAGTAAATCGCCGTCATTTTCAAAAACGGAAACGATAT
>JAPLOH010000122.1 GCA_026400845.1 Alphaproteobacteria bacterium | reverse complement strand
TTTCACCACCGCCTTGGGGTTCACCGAGCGCATGCCGAGCGTGAAGGCGTTGATGCCCTGCAGCACCTCGGGGATCGGGAAGGCCGCGACATAGCCGGCAACGCCCGATTTGCTCATCCGCCCGGCCAGCACGCCCGTCGCGTAGCGGCCCTCGTAGAAGCGCGCCGAGTAGGTGGCGAGGTTGGTCGCCCGCTTGTAGCCGGTGGCGTGCTCAAATTTCAGCTTGGGGAACTGGCCGGCGACCTTCAGCGTCGGGTTCATGTAGCCGAACGAGGTGGTGAAGATCAGGTCATTCCCGTCGGTCGCGAGCTTGCGGATGACGCGCTCGGCGTCTGCCCCCTCGTCGACGTTCTCGACGAAGGAGGTCTTCACCGCAGTTCCCATCGCGGCATCGACGGCGCGGCGGCCGAGCTCGTGCTGGAACGTCCAGCCGGCATCGCCCACGGGGGAGACATAGACGAAGGCGACCTTGAGCGGCCCGGCGGCGGCGGCATCGCGGGCGGCGAGGCCCAAAGCGGCGGGGGCGAGCAGGAGAGAGCGGCGGGAGAGCATGGAGGGACGTCCTTTCAGGCGGAGGGATGGAAGGGTTTGCCGAGCGCGGCCGGCGCGTTCAGCTTCAGGCGCAGCCTGTCGCGCGAAATCAGCACGAGCACAAGGATGGTGGCGAGATAAGGCAGCGTCGCCAGCAGATTCGGCGCCACCGGAATGCCCCAGGCATTGGCCTGGAAGCCCGCGATGGTGACGAAGCCGAACAGCAGGGCGCCCAGCGTGACGAAATGCGGCTTCCAGGTGGAGAACACCACCAGTGCGAGCGCGATCCAGCCGCGGCCGGCCACCATGTTCTCGGTCCACATCGGCGTATAGGCGAGGCTCAGCGACGCGCCGCCGAGCCCGGCCATCGCGCCGCCGAACAGCGTCGCGGCGAGGCGAATGCGGATCACCTTGTAGCCGAACGCATGCGCGACCTCGGCACTCTCGCCGACCGCCCGCAACACCAGCCCGGCGCGGCTCCGCATCAGGAAGCGCTGAACCGCGAAGGGCGCGGCCAAAGCCAGCCACACCAGCGGATCGAGCAGCAGGAATTGCTGCACCAGCGGCGGCGCGGCGGCGAGATCGGGGAAGATCACGGTGGCGAGGCCGGGGATCGGGTGGCTCTGATACGGCGCCCCGAACAGCGCCGAGAAGCCGACGCCGAAAATGGTCAGCGCCAATCCGCTCGCCACCTGGTTGGCCCGCAACCCCAGCGTGAGCGCCGCGAATATTCCCGCCATCGCCGCCCCCGCCGCCATCGCGGCCAGCAGCCCGAGCCAGGGGCTGCCGCTGCCGATGGTGGCGGCGAAACCGACCACCGCGCCCACCAGCATCATCCCCTCGACCCCGAGGTTCAGCACGCCGGCGCGCTCCACCACCAATTCGCCGATGCCGGCCAGGATCAGCGGCGCGCCCGCCCTGAGCGTCGCGACCAGCAGCGCGATCAGCATCACCCCGTCAACCATGCGCCCGCGCCCCGAACCGGATGCGGTAGAGCACCAGCACATCGGCGCCCAGCAGGAACAGCAACAGCATCCCTTGGATCACCCCGGTCGCCGCCAGCGGCACTTGCTGGGTGATCTGTAACCCCTCGCCGCCGAGATACAACAACGCCATCAACACCGCGGCGAGCAGAATCCCGACCGGGCGCAGCCGCCCGAGAAAGGCGACGATGATGGCGGCGAACCCGTAGCCCGGCGAAATCGTCGGCAGCAACTGGCCGACCGGCCCCGCCACCTCCGCCACCCCCGCGAGCCCCGCCAGCCCACCGCTCAGCAGCAGGCAGAACCACACCGCCGCCGTCTCGGAGAACCCGGCATAGCGCGCCGCCCCCGGCGCCAGCCCGACCACGCGGATGCGATAGCCGATCAACGTGCGCCCGAGCAGCAGCGCGCCGGCGGGCACCGCGGCCAGCGCGAACAACGCGGCAATCGTCACCCGCCCGCCTTCGAACAGCAGCGGCAGCGTGGCCGCCGGCTCGAACTGGCGGGATTGCGGGAAGTTGAAGCCGTCGGGGTCCTGCATCGGGCCGCGCACCAGCCAGCCCAGGATCTGGATCGCGACGTAGCTCAACATCAGAGTCACCAGGATTTCGTGCGCATTGAAGCGGGTGCGCAGCAGGGCCGCGATCCCCGCCCAGGCCATGCCGCCCAGCACGCCGGCCAGCAGCACCAGCGGCAGCACGAACCAGCCCCCATCCGGCCCGAGCCACAACGCCACCGCCCCACCAGTGATCGCCCCCATGGTGAACTGCCCCTCGGCGCCGATGTTCCACACATTGGCCTGCACGCCGACCGCGATGCCGATCGCGCACAACAGCAGCGGCGTCGCCTTCAGCGCCAGCTCGCTCACCCCCGCCGCATCGGCCAGCGGCGCGATGAACAAACTATGCAGGCAGGACAGCGGGTCCTTGCCCATCACCGCGAACAGCAGCGCCGCCCCCAGCGCCGCCGCCAGCACGGCGAACACCGGGGCCAACACGCCCATCCAGCCCGAGGCGGCGGCGCGGCGCTCAAGCCGCATGCGCCCCGCTCCCCGTCAAAATACCCCCCATCAACAGCCCGATCCGCTCGAAATCGGTATCG
>JAPLOH010000082.1 GCA_026400845.1 Alphaproteobacteria bacterium | reverse complement strand
GGGCGGCCATGGTGGCTGCGAGGTCTTCGCTGGTGTCGGTTTGCCAGGCGCGGACGGTCCAGAGCCAGACGGCGAGCAGGCCTTTGCGGCGGAGTTGGCCCATGGGTCCGCCGGCTTCGAGCCCGGCGGCGGCGAGGAGCCAGCCCATGCTGGTGAGGCTGGCATTGGCGAGCAGCAGGGCGGCTGGCGGGTCGAAGGGCACGGCCTTGAGCAGGGCGATCACGCCGTCGCGATGAGCTTGGAGCGCGTCGATACGGCGCATCAGCAGATCGAACAGGCGGTCGCGGGTGGGGCCTTCGGTGTCGGCGCCGGTGAGGGCGGCGGTATCGGCGAGGCGACCGAAGCGGAGGAGGAATTGCGCTCGGCAGCCGATGCGGCTGCGGGCGCGTTCGAGCGGCAGCCCGGCCTCGCGGGCGGCTTCGGCGACGTTGAAGCGGTGCCAGCCGCGCGCAGCGATCTGCGCGAAGCCGGCGGCGATCAGGGCCTGGTCGAGTGCGGTGTCATCCATGCCCCTAGAATGGGAGCGCGGACGCAAGCTGTCACCCCGCCAGTTCGCGCGAGCGTGCGGTAGCGGCGGCGATGGCGCGGGAAATCGTGTCGGGCCAGGCGGAGGCCTCCATCATCACCGCGAGCGCCCGCTCCGTGGTGCCTTTGGGGGAGGTGACGTTGATGCGCAGCTGGGCGGCATCCTCGGTGCTGGCGGCGAGCAGGGCGCCGGAGCCGGAGACGGTCTGGCGGGCCATCAGCCGGGCGAGATCGGCGGGGATGCCCTGCTCGATCGCGGCTTTCTCCAGGAGTTCGGCGAGCAGGAACACGTAGGCCGGTCCACCGCCGGAAACAGCGGTGACGGGGTCGAGCAATCCCTCGTCGTCGACCCAGGCGACTTCGCCGATCGCGGTCAGCAGCGTGTGGCAAAGCGCCTTCTGGGCCTCGGTTACTCCAGGCCCAGGGCAGGCCACGGTGATGCCTTGGCGCACCGCCGCGGGCGTGTTGGGCATTGAGCGGACGATTGCCGCACTCGGGCCGAGCAGGCGGGAGATGGTGGCGATCGTCTGCCCCGCCATGATCGAGAGCATCACCGCGGAGCCGCCGAAGCGGGCATAGAGCGGCAGGGTTTCGGCGGCGCTTTGCGGCTTCACCGCCAGTACGACGGCCGAGGGCGTGAAGCCGGCCGGGATCTCGTCGGCGCTGGCCACCACGGTGACCTCCGGGCCGGGGGCAGCCGGGCGCATCGGATCGACCGCGACGGCGGCGGCGAGGCCGCGTTCGCGCCAGCCGGCCAGCATGGCGCCGCCCATTTTGCCGAAGCCGACCAGCAGGATCGGCGGGATGGCGCTCATGCCTCACCCACGCATTCGAGCATCGCCGCGGCCAGTGCTTCGGCGGGCGCCTTGCCGCCCCACAGCACGAACTGGAAGGCGGGGAAGAAGCGTTCGCATTCGGTGATGGCGATGTCGATCATGTCCTCGAGACTTTCAGCAGAGGCGCCCGGCGCGCCGCGCAGCAAAACGGAATTCCGGAAAACCGGCATGCCGTCATCGGCATCCATACCGAAATGACCGATCCACAACCGCTCATTGGCCAGCGCCAGCAGCTCGTAGAGCGCCGCCCGCCGCTTTTCCGGCACTTTGAGATCGAAGGCGCAGGTAAAATGCATGGCGCTGATTTCGTGCGACCAGGCGAAATACAGCCCGTAGTCGCACCATTTGCCCGGTGCCTCCGCCGCCATTTCGGCATCGCTGCGACGGTCGAACACCCAGTCATTGGCGGCAACGATTTGTTCCATCACATCGAGCGGGTTGGCGGCCTGTTCGCGGTAGTGGCTGATATGCGCCGACATGCGGGGTCTCCCGATCCTTAGGTGCAGGCCGATCGTCACGATGGCCGTCTGAGGGCCATGGTCCGCGACGATTACGAGTCGAGCCTACAGATCGATGGAATCGTGTCGCAAGGGGTCAATATGTAGTACGCGAAACTTCACATCGCACTTTATGCCGCGGTGCAGCGTGCCATCAGGCAACCATGCCGGGCTCGTCTTCCCCCATCGCCTGGGCTTCGAGTGCTGACAGCTATTCCGAGGCCGGCGATGACGGTCGCGCGCACCCCCGCCATGGTGCTGCTGAGGCAAGCTTGAGTCCAGTGCATTCCGATTCCTGCCAGCGCCTCTGCCGCGGCGCGCAGGCCCGACAGCACGGACAGCGCGCCGCCGGCTACCCCCGCCAGATCCTCGAAAATCCTTGGCCGCTCGCCCATGCCGGTCTCCTGATTCCACGCGCATTATATAAGCGCCGCACGTCCGCGATACAGGGGGGCGCTGGCGCGCCGGCCGTTTCCTTGTATCATCCGCTCAACACCGGCATCGGCCGGGACAGTAAGAAGGAAACGCCATGCCTCGCATGACCGGCGGTGACGCCATTGTCGATTCGCTCCTCCGCCACGGGATCGACACCATCTACGGGCTGCCCGGCGTGCAGCTCTACGGGCTGTTCGACTCCTTCGCGCGCAACGCCAACCGGCTGCGGGTCGTCAATGCCCGCCATGAGCAGACCACCGCCTACATGGCCTTTGGCGCCGCACAATCGACTGGCAAGCCGCAGGCCTGCTCCGTCGTCCCCGGCCCCGGCCTGCTGAACGCCGCCACCGCGCTCTCCACCGCCTGGGGCGTGAACTCCCCGGTCATCTGCATCACCGGCGAGGTGCCCTCGGCCATGCTCGGCCGCGAGCGCCGCCAGTTGCACGAGTTGCCCAACCAGCTCGCCACCATGAAGACCCTGTTCAAATTCGCCGAACGCATCGAACACCCGGCCGAGGCGCCGGAGGTGATGGGCCGCGCCTTCCAGGCCATGATGTCCGGCCGGCCCGGACCGGTGGTGGTTGAAATGCCGTGGGACCAGTTCCCCGCCACCGCCGAAGTCACGCCGCAGGACCCGCTGCCGCTGCGCGCCGTGCCGGTGCCGGACCCCGACCGCATCGCCGCGTTGGCCAAGCTGATCGATGCCGCCAAGGCGCCGATGATCTGGGTCGGCGGCGGTGCCGCGGACGCCGGGCCCGAGGTGCTGGCGCTGGCCGAGCGGATCGGCGCGCCGGTCGCCTCGATGCGCATGGGCAAGGGCGTCGTCGATGCCCGCCATCCCCTGGCGATGACCTCGCAGGCCGCCTTCGCGCTGTGGGACGACACCGACCTGCTGATCGGTATCGGCACAAGGCTCGACGTGCCGCTCGGCCGCTATGCCCCTTCGCCCGCCGGCCTCAAGGTTGGCCGCATCGACATCGACCCCGCCGAGCATCGTCGCCTCATCGTCGACGTGCCGATCGTCGCCGACGCGGCCGCCGGTACGAAAGCACTCACCGCCGCTGTCGCCGCGAAGGCCGGCACCACCTGGCGTGCCCGTATCGCCGAAGCCAAGGCCGCCGGGCGCGCCCGCATGCAGATGGCGCAGCCGCAGATGGGGCTGGTCGAAGCCATCCGTGACGCGGTCGGCGAGGACGGCATCATCGTCGACGAGGTCACCCAGGTCGCCTACATCGCCTGGTACGGCATGGAGATCTACAAGCCGCGCAGCCTGATCTCCTCGGGCTTCTCCGGCACGCTGGGCTACGGCTTCCCCACCGCGCTCGGCGTGAAGGACGCCAACCGCGACAAGCGCGTGGTCTCCATCACCGGCGACGGCGGCTTCCTCTACGGCGGCGCCGACCTCGCCACCGCGGTGCAGCACGGCATCAACCTGGTCACCGTGCTGGTCAACAACTCCGCCTACGGCAACGTGCTGCGCGACCAGAAACGCCTGTTCGACGGCCGTCACTCCGGCTCGGAACTGATCAACCCCGACTTCCAGGCCTTCGCCAAAGCCTTCGGCGTGCCCTCCTGGCAGGTGACTGACGCCGCCGGCCTGCGCGCCGCGCTGGAGGAAGCGTTCAATGCCAACTCGCCGGCGGTGGTCGAGGTGATGAGCGACATCACCAAGGACTATCCGCCGTTCGAGTTCCACGCGCCGCGCACGGCGAAGAAGTAGGCAGGGGCTCCGCCGGCTAAGGGCTTCAAGGTCCCTAACCGGCGCAGCCTTGCTTCTATCTCGTCATCCGGGCGTCTCTCGAAACCGGCGGCGATAGGGTCTATACGGCCGTCATGATCATGGTCACCGGCGGCGCCGGCTTCATTGGCTCCAATCTCCAAGCGGCCCTCGCCGCGCGCGGCCTTGAGACCATTGTGGTCGACCGGCTGCGCGACGGCGGCAAATGGCGCAATCTGGTGCATCACGCGCCGGCGCGCATCATTCACCCTGATGAGTTGGAGGCGTTTCTCGCCACCCATCCGCCAATCGAGATGGTGTTCCATCTCGGCGCCATCAGCAGCACCACCGCGTCGGACGGCGATCTGGTGTGGCATACCAACGTCGAGCTGCCGCGCATGCTATGGGACTGGTGCGCGGTGCGGGGCGTGCGGTTCGTCTACGCCTCCTCGGCCGCGACCTATGGCGACGGGGCGGCGGGGTTTGCGGATGGGCTGGAGGGGCTCGACCGTCTCAAGCCGCTCAATCTCTATGGCTGGACCAAGCACGCCTTCGATCGGATTGTTGCCCGCGAAATCGCTGCCGGGGCGAAACGGCCGCCGCAATGGGTGGGGCTGAAGTTCTTCAACGTCTACGGCCCCAACGAGTATCACAAGGGCCACATGGTCTCGGTGATCAAGGTCAAGCACGACGAGATCCTCGCTGGCCAGCCGCCCCGCCTGTTCCGCTCCGATCGACCGGATGTCGCCGATGGGGGGCAGCTGCGGGATTTCATCTGGGTTGGCGATCTTGTCGATGTCATGCTGTGGCTGCTCGATGCCCCGGCCGTGAACGGGCTGTTCAATCTCGGCACCGGGCGGGCGCGCTCCTATCTCGACCTTGCCCACGCGGTGTGCCGGGCCGCTGACGTGGCCGAGGCGGTGGAGTTCATCGACATGCCCGGCAAGCTGCGTGGCCAGTACCAGTCCTACACGGAGGCCGACATGTCGCGTTTGCGTTCCGCCGGATTTGACGGCCAGTTCACCGCGCTGGAGGACGGCATCGCCCGTTATGTCGGCGGATTCCTGCGCAATGCGGACCCGTATCGCTAAATGTTCGGCATTCATCTTTTTCCCGAACCCTCGGTTCTCCTGCAGATCGGCCCCTTCGCGCTGCGTTGGTATGCGCTGGCCTATATCGCCGGGCTGCTGGCGGGCTGGCGGCTGTTGCGGGCGCTGATCTACCGGACCCCCGCGGTGGCCGATCTGCGCCAGGCCGATGACTATCTCACCTGGGCGGTGCTCGGCGTCGTGCTCGGCGGGCGGCTCGGCTACGTGCTGTTCTATCAGCCCACGCGCTTTCTCGCCGACCCGATCCAGATCCTCTACGTCTGGCAGGGGGGCATGGCTTTCCATGGCGGTATGCTCGGCGTGGCGATCGCCACCATCATTTTCTGCCGGCGAGAGAAGATTGCGCTCTGGGGGTTTGCCGACCGGATCGCGGTGGTCACCCCAGTGGGGCTCGGGCTCGGGCGGATCGCCAATTTCATCAATGGCGAGTTGTGGGGCCGGCCGGCGCCGGAGTGGCTGCCCTGGGCGATGAGTTTCCAGTCGACCGGCGGCGGGCCGGTTCTGCGCCATCCGAGCCAGCTCTATCAGGCCGCACTCGAGGGGCTGATCCTGTTCGCGGTGATGTGGCTCGCGGCGGGGAAGGACGGGGTCCGCGCCCGGTTCGGCTTCCTCACCGGGTTGTTCCTCGCCGGCTATGCGATTGCGCGTATCATCGGCGAGTTTTTCCGCGAGCCCGATGCCTTCCTCGGCTATCTCTACCAGGGCGCCACCATGGGGCAGCTGCTGTCCCTGCCGATGCTGCTCGCCGGCGTGGGGCTGATGCTGTGGTCGCGTCCGCGCTGAATGGCCGCCAACTGAATGGAACGCCTCGACGCCTTCATGGCCCGCGCCAATGCGGCTTACTACGCGAGCCACGACCCCTTCGCCGATTTCACCACGGCGCCCGAGATGTCCCAGGCATTTGGCGAGGTGCTCGGCCTGTGGGCGGCGGTGGTGTGGCAGGCGATGGGAAGCCCGAACGCGGTGCTGCTCGCCGAGGCCGGACCGGGCCGCGGGACGCTGATGGCCGACGCGTTGCGGGCGATCACCCGCATGGTGCCGGGTTTCGCGGCCGCACTGTCGGTGCATCTGATCGAAACCTCGCCTTCACTGCGCGCCGAGCAGGCCGCCCGGATTCCTGGCGCCATGTGGCACGACGACATCGCCGCCCTGCCCGACGGGCCGCTCTTGCTGCTCGCCAATGAATTCCTCGACGCCTTGCCGATCCGCCAGTTCCGCCGCCGCGGCGATGGCTGGACCGAGCACTTCGTCGCCGATGGCACGCTGGTGGAGCTTCCCGCTGAGGCTCCTGGCCGTGCGGCCGAGGATGGCGAGATTATCGAGCGCTCCGACATGGCGCATGACATCGTCGCCCGGCTCGCCGGGCGCATCGCGGGGCATGGCGGCGCGGTGCTGCTCGTCGACTATGGTCCGGAGCATTCGGGCCCCGGCGACAGTCTCCAGGCGCTGCGCGACGGTGCGCCGGCCGATCCGCTGGTTGATCCGGGGATGGCCGACCTCACCGCCCATGTCGATTTCGCCGGGCTCGCCGCCACCGCGCGCATGGCCGGGGCGAGCGTGCAGGGGCCGGTGCCGCAGGGCGTGTTCCTCACCCGGCTCGGCCTGGTGCAACGCAGCGGCGCTCTGGCCCGTTCGCGCCCGCCCGCCGGGGCCTCGGCGATCATGCAGGCGGCGAGCCGGCTGATTGAGCCGCACGCAATGGGGCGGCTGTTCAAAGCCATGGTCCTTTGCCACCCTGGCCTCCCACCTCTGCCCGGATTCACCGCATGAGCATCGCGACGGTCGAAGCCGACCTGAAGTTCCCGCACGGGTTTTTCACCCGCACCGGCGGCGTATCCGAAGGCCCGTTTGCCAGCCTCAATTGCAGCCTTTCGGGCGCCGACGCGCGTGAGGCGGTGCTGGAAAACCGCGCCCGCGCCGCCCGCCATCTCGGCGCCGATCCGGCCTTGCTGGTCGGCCTCATGCAGGTGCATGGGGCCGACGTCGCCACCGTCGAAACGCCTTGGCGCCCCGGGGAGGGGCCACGGGCCGATGCCATGGTTACCAGCCGGCCGGGCATCGCGCTCGGCATCATCACCGCCGATTGCGCGCCGGTGCTGTTCGCGGATCGCGCGGCCGGGGTGATCGGCGCCGCCCACGCCGGCTGGCGCGGCGCGATGGGCGGCGTGCTGGAGGCCACGCTCGGTGCCATGGTCGCGCTCGGCGCCCGCATCGATTGCATCACCGCCGCCGTCGGCCCCTGCATTGGCCAGCCCTCCTACGAGGTGACGGCGAGCCTGCGCGATCCGGTGCTGGCGGATGACCCGGCGAGCGCCCGCTTCTTCGCGCCCGGCGTCGACGCGGCGCATTGGCGGTTCGATCTTGCCGCCTACTGCGTCCATCGCCTGGCGTCCGCCGGGGTGCCGGCCCCGGTCGCGACCGGTCAGGACACGCTGGCCGAGCCGGCGCGCTTCTTCAGCCATCGCCGCCGCACACTCGCCAAGGCCGGACCGATCGGCCATCAGATTTCGATCATCACGCTATGATCCGCATCGTTTCCATACTCCTGCTGCTGATCGGACTTGCCGGCTGCGGTGGCTTGCCGCGGCCGTTCGAGGGACATTCCGGCGCCACCGCGTTGCGGCTCGCCGAACCGCCGCCGGTGCGGCTGGTGGTGNNNGAAGGTCCCTCCGCCGATCTCGCGCGGGTGCTCGCGGAGAACCTGCTCGATGCAGAGGTGCCGGCCTATACCGGCGTGCCCAAGCGCGGCGACTGGCAACTCCTCATCGAGGCCGATCATCGCGGGCCGGACGTGGTGCCGACCTACCGGGTGATCGACCCCACGGGCGAGCAGCGCGGCATCACCGAGGGGCTACCGGTGCCCACCACGCTGTGGGTCGGCGCGCCCCCGCTGCGCCGCATCTCCGGCGAGGCGACCCCGCGGGTGGTCGCGCTGCTGAGCCGCATCGAGGCTGCACGCCGACAATCCGACCCCACCAGCCTGCAGAACCGGGCGCCCCGGCTGTTCCTCGTCAGCGTCACCGGTGCCCCGGGCGACGGCAATGCGGCACTCACCCGGCTCATCAAGACCGAGTTGGTGAAGGCCGGGCAGGACATCCAGGACGACTCCAAAGGGGCGGATTTCACCCTCGCCGGTACCGTCAGCGTCGTGCCCGCTGGGGCCGGCAAGCAGCGGGTCGAGGTCCAGTGGGTTGTCGTCGACGCCAAGGGTTCCGAGGCCGGGCGGGTGGTGCAGCTCAACGAAATCCAGGCCGGCCTGCTCGATCGCAACTGGGGCGACGTCGCCCTGGTGGTCGCCGAGGAGGCCGCCGGCGGGGTGAAGGACGTCATCACCAATCGCATCGCTGTCAAGTGAGGGTTTCGCCCGCCGACTCCGTGGCGCTTCGTGGACTCTGCCGGCCTACGTTGCTAGAACGCGCCCGACACCCCGCCTGCCGAATTTGTCCCCGACGCCGCCGCCTGGCATCGCCCAACCAGGAAAGCTGCCGATGAAGATCGTCGCCTGCAACAGCAACCGCCCCCTCGCCGAGGCGGTGGCAGCCGCACTCAACCTGCCGTTGACCCGGGCTTCGGTGCGCCGTTTCGCCGATATGGAGGTGTTCGTGGAGATCCACGAGAACGTCCGCGGCGAAGATGTGTTCGTGATCCAGTCGACATCCTACCCCGCCAACGACAATCTGATGGAACTGCTGATCACCTTCGACGCGCTCCGCCGCGCCTCGGCCCGGCGGATTACCGCGGTGGTGCCGTATTTCGGCTATGCGCGGCAGGACCGCAAAAGCGGCTCGCGCACCCCGATCAGCGCCAAGCTGGTCGCCAACCTCATCACCGAGGCTGGGGCCGACCGGGTGCTGACGATGGATTTGCACGCCGCCCAGATCCAGGGCTTCTTCGACATCCCCGTGGATAATCTCTTCGCTGCCCCGTTGTTCACCCGGCACATCCAGGAGAACTACGCCGGGCGGGACGTGATGATCGTCTCGCCCGACGTCGGCGGAGTGATCCGGGCGCGGGCGATCGCCACCCGCCTCAATTGCGACCTCGCCATCATCGACAAGCGGCGTGAGCGGGCCGGCATCTCCGAGGTGATGAACGTCATCGGCGAAGTGGCGGGGCGGGACTGTATCCTGGTCGATGACATCGTCGATTCCGGCGGCACCCTGTGCAACGCGGCGATCGCGCTGATCGAGCGGGGCGCGAAATCGGCCTCGGTTTACACCACCCATGGCGTGCTGTCCGGCAGCGCGGTGGCCCGCATCGCGGCGAGCCCGATCGAGATGCTGACCATCACCGACAGCATCCTCGCCACCGAAGCCGTCCGCCTCGCCTCCAACATCCGCCAGGTCACCATCGCACCGCTGTTGGCCGAGGCGATGCGGCGGATCAACGATGAAAGCTCGGTCAGCTCGCTGTTCGACTGATCCGCCGCAAGGAAACCTGCATTGCCCCTCCTTCAACGCGCCTTCTGGTTCCTCCGCCATGGCGAAACCGACTGGAACGCCCAGGGTCTCTCCCAGGGCAATGTCGATATCCCGCTGAACGAGACGGGCCGCGCCCAGGCCGTCGCGGCCGCGGCCATGCTGGCCAATCGCGGCATCGCTACCATCGTCGCCTCCCCCCTCTCGCGGGCGCATGACACCGCGCTCGCCGTGGCGGCTACGACCGGCCTCTCGGTGCGCCTCGAAGAGGGCCTCCGCGAGGTCTCCTTCGGCGCCCAGGAAGGCCAGCCGATGTCCCAGTGGTTCAATGACTGGGTGGCCGGCAGCTACACGCCCCCCGATGCCGAGAGCTTCGCCGATCTGCGCGCCCGGGCAATCGCGGCGATCAACCGCTCGCTCGACCTCACCGCCCCCGTGCTGATCGTCGCCCATGGCGCGCTGTTCCGGGCACTCCGGGCGGAGATGGGGCTCGAGCCCAACGTCCGCACCCCCAACGCCATGCCGTTCTTCTGCCGGCCCGGCGCCCCGTGGGAACTGATCCCGGCATCCGATCTCTAGCTCGACCTCCTTTTCTTGACATCCATCCGGCCGAGGAACTCGGGCTGCAACGCCAGCCCGAGCCCCGGCCCTTCCATCGGATAGAGCATCCCCTGCTCGATCCGCGGCAGCGCGGTCACCACCTCGCCGTACCAGCCCCGCGTATAGGCCCGCACCGTCTCCTGGATCATCGCGTTGCGCGCGGAGAGCGAGAGATGGGTGCCGGCGACGAACCCCACCGGCCCGGTGCAGTCATGCGGCGCGATGGGGATCTGCCACGAATCGGCCAGCGCGATAATTTTCTGCGCCTCGGAAATCCCCCCGCACCACCCCGCATCGAAGGACACCACCCCGACCGCCCGCTGCTCGAGCAGGCGGCGGAAGCTCTCCTTCGGCGCCGTGGTCTCCGAGGCCAGGATGGGGATGCGAGTGAAGCGCGCCAGTTCCGCCAGCCCCTCGGCATCATCCATGCGGATCGGGTCCTCGAACCAGGTCGGCTCCAGCGGTTCGAGGGCGCGGAAAATGCGCTTGGCGCTTTCGATGTCCCACATCGAATGCAGTTCGACCATCAGGTCCATCTGCCGTCCCACCGCCTCTCGAATGAGCCGGAACGGCCGCACCGCCTCCTCGATCTGCGCCGTGGTGATCGACATCCGCCCATTCGCCTCGGCGGCGAAATCGAACGGCCAGATCTTCATCCCCGTGATGCCCTCGGAGAGCAGGTCCCGCGCCAGTTCAGCGGGGCGTTCCATGAAACCCCGCAAATCGTCGTAGCGCTCGCCCTCGCCGTCATCGAGGCCGAAGCGATGGTCGATCGCCCCAGTACGGGTGACGTAATGCGGCCCGGCGCAGGTGTTGTAGATGCGGATTTTCTCCCGTGCGAGGCCGCCAAGCAGGCGGTGGATCGGCATGGCGGCCTGCTGGCCCATGAGATCCCACAACGCGATATCGACCGCCGAAGCCGCCCGCATCTCGGTGCCCGACGAGGCATAGCCGACGGGCGTGCGCATCAGCATGGTGCTGATCTGGCCGATCCGCGTGGCGTCCGCGCCGAGCAGCATCGGCGCCACCACCTCATGCAGATGGGTCTCCACCGCCGCCGGGTAGAAGAACGTCTCGCCGAGGCCGATCAGCCCGGCATCGGTCTCGATATGGAGCCACACCAGGTTGTCGTGGAAATCGGCACGGATGGTTTCGATGGCGGTGATGCGCATGGTCAGGCTCCCGTTTCAGAGGCTCAACCCGCCATGCCACCAATGGGCGAAGGGGTCGGCATGGATGATGCTGTCCATCGTCAGCTGCGAGACGCGGGGGAGGTTGGTGCCCTCCACCTGATGGTTGATATTGCGCAGCCCCTCGAGCGTTTCCTCCACTCCCGCATAGGGAAAGTCGGTCCCGAAGTAGATCTTGTTGCGGTCGTGAATGGTGTATTCCTGGGCGCAAATCAGGATGTTGTAGTACTGCCACGGCCGGTAGTGCAGCGCCGAGACCTCGCAATAGACGTTCGGCTGCTTGCGCGCGATGACGATGCATTCCTCGTACCAGGGGTGGCCCATATGGGCCATGATCATCTTCAGCTCGGGATGCCGGAGCGCGATCTCCTCGACATAGATCGGCCGCCCGAAATCCACCGGCGCATTGCGGGCGTAGGTGGTGCCCATATGCATGGTCAGCGGAACATTGTGCCGGATGCAGAATTTGTAGAACGGCGCCATGCGCGGATCGAGCAGCGAGACGCCGTTGTATATCGGCCCGAACTTCACGCCCTTCAGCTTGAGGTCGATCACCGCGTGTTCCAGCAGCTCCATCGCATCGGCCCGGCGTGGATCGAGCGCCGCGAAGCCGACGAACTTGCCGGGATACTTCGCCACCGTCGCCGCGGTGATTTCGTCATCGCCATCGATGCCGGAGCTGTCGTGGTAGCGCAGCGAAAACAAGATCGCCTTGTCCACCCCGGACATCGCCTTGAACACCGTCTCCGGGTCGGCCTTCAGCGGCGGCGCGCCGGGGCGGAAGAACTTGGTCTCGTTCTTCAACAGCGGCAGGACGTGGCGGTCCTCGTAGACGTTGACGTGGCAATCGACGATCATAGTACACCGTATTTCGCGAAAACCTCGCCGAGCGGGATGCCGGCGCGCAGATCGGCCAGGGTGGATTTCTCGCCCTTCAGCTTTTCGAAGGCGGCCGCCAGGACTGCCGCCTCGATCGCCTGCGGTACCACCACCACCCCATCGGCATCGCCGAAAATCAGGTCGCCGGGGCTCACCTTGACGCCGGCGCACTCGATCGGCACGTCCACCGCCATGATCTTGCCGCGGCCCTTGCTGTCGAGCGGGCCGATGCCGCCGTGAAAGACGGGGAAACCCATCTCGCGGATGGCGCGGATGTCGCGCACCAGGCCGTCCATCAGCGCACCGGCGGCGCCGCGCACGTTCGAGGCGGTGCTGAGCAGCTCACCCCACGGCGCGATGCGGCCGGTCTTGCCGCAGGAGAACACCGGGATCTGCCCGGGCTGCAGGCTGTCGATCAGCGCGATCTCGTTCTCGTAGGGGTTCTCGCCCTCCTTCACATCGTAGACATCCATGAACAACGCCGTACGCGCCCGGCCGACCATGATCGAGGCGTCATCGAGCGGGCGGATGGTGGGCGGCAGGGCCTGGTTCATGTAGCCCAGGCTGTCCAGCACATCGGACAGCAGGGAAGCGAACAGGCGGGTGCGGATTTCGGTCAGATCGGGCATCTCGGTGCTCCTCGGGGCGTTTTCGGCACAGTGGGTCTGGCCGCGCTTTGCGTCAATGTGGCGGGCACGGCCCTTGCGGCCGGGACGGGGCGGGACATACCATTCCGACAACGCCCGCGGGATCGGGCGGCGGAGACGGAACGGCCGATGAGTTGGGAACCCGAGCTTGAGGAATTGCGCCGCCGCCAGGCGTTGACGCACCAGATGGGCGGCAGCGAGCGCGTGGCGCGTCAGCACAAAGGCGGCCGGTTCACGGTGCGAGAGCGCATCGACCGCATGCTCGATGCGGGGAGCTTCCATGAGCTCGGCGAGATCTCCGGCAAGGCGCGCTACGACGAGGAGGGCGCGCTCGCTGAGTTGGTGCCGGCCAATTGCGTATTCGGCCGCGGAGCCGTCGATGGCCGCCCGGTGGTGATCTGCGGTGACGACTTCACCGTCCGCGGCGCCTCGGCGGACAGTTCGATCCCGCACAAGTTCCGCATGTCCGAGGACATGGCCAAGCAGTTCCGCCTGCCCATCATCCGCATCATTGAGGGCTCCGGCGGTGGCGGTTCGGTCAAGACCATCGAGACCACCGGGCGGGCCAATCTGCCCGGCGGGGTCTATTCCGCCAGCGGTTCGGATATCACGGTTGAGAACATGGGGATCGTCCCCGTCGTCGGCCTCGGCCTTGGCTCGGTCGCCGGCCTCGGCGCGGCCCGGCTGGTGGCGAGCCATTATTCGGTGATGGTCAAGGAAATCTCCGCCGTCTTCGTCGCCGGCCCGCCGGTGGTGGAGCAACTCGGCGAGCCGCGCACCAAGCAGGAACTGGGCGGCTGGGAAATCCAGGTCGGCTGCGGCGCGGTGGATGATGCGGTCGACACCGAGGACGAAGCCTTCGCCCGCGCGCGCCGCTTCCTCTCCTATCTCCCGTCCTCGGTGCACGAACTACCGCCGCGCGCAAAACCGCGCATGGACCGCGACCGCGCCGACGAGGCGCTGATCTCCGCCATCCCCCGCGACAAGCGCCAGCCCTACCACATGCGCCGCGTCATCCGCTCAGTGGTGGACCACGACAGCTTCTTCGAAATGGGCCACGCCTTCGGCCGCGGCATCATCACCGGCCTCGCCCGCCTTGATGGCTGGCCGGTCGCCGTGATGGCCGGCGACCCGCTCTATGGCGGCGGGGCCTGGGATGCCAATACCTGCCAGAAAATCATCCGCTTCCTCGACATGGCGCAGACCTTCCACCTCCCCGTTGTGCACCTGGTGGACTGCCCCGGTTTCGCCGTCGGCCTTGCCGCCGAACGCACCGCGACCATCCGCTGGGGCATGCGCACGTTGACCGCGATCAACCAGACCACGGTGCCGTGGTGCAGCATCATCGTGCGCAACGTTTTCGGCGTCGGCGGGCTGGCGCACCAGCCGGGCAACCGCCTCGCGGTGCGCTACGCCTGGCCGTCCGCCGCCTGGGGCTCGCTGCCACTCGAAGGCGGCATCGAGGCCGCCTACAAGGCCGAGATCGACGCGGCGGAGGACCCCGAGGCGCATCTCAACAAGATAAGGAAGCGCCTCGACGATCTGCGCTCGCCGTTCCGCACCGCAGAGGCGTTCTGGATCGAGGAAATCATCGACCCGCGGCATACAAGGCGTCTGCTGTGCGATTTCGCCCATATGGCGGCGCCGTTGCGCCAGCCGGGGGCTTCGGCGTTTGCGATGCGGCCGTAGGACGGAAGCGGTTCTTTTTTGAAAAAAAGAACGAAAAAACTTTTATCCGTTGCCTCGCACTCTCCGTGGAGAGAGCGGAACAAACGGATGAAAGTTTTTGCTTCTTTTTTCAAAAAGAAGCCCTTCACCTGCTAAAACTATCCCACAGAATTTGCCCAACCTCCCCCATCACCGTCTCGATCCGCACATTGGCCTCCACCAACTGGCGCGAATTGCCGTGCGGCAGTTCGGTGGCATCGAAGGTGAACATCGCAAAGGCGATGGTATCGCCGGGGCCGCGGCGGATCAGGCCGGTGTCGTTGCGCAGGCCGCGCAGCGAGCCCGTCTTGTTGGCGACACTCCCGAGGGGGAGATAGCGCGGCACCCGGGTCTGGTAGTGCTGGTACTCCATGATCGCGATCATGTCGGCGCAGTCTTCCGGCGTGCCCGCTTCGCCGCTATGGATCATCGCCAGTAGCGCCGCGAGGTCGCGCGCCGAGGCGGTGTTGTTGGAGCCGTCGCGCGAATAGGCGCCCGACGCGAAGGGCATCGGCGCGGCCTTGCTGGCGGCCTTGAAATCCCCATAGCTCACCGGTCCTTCCAGCGGCAGCGACCAGGCGCGGCGGAACAGGCCGTGGCAGGCGGCGGGGGTGTGGATGTTGGCGAGGCCCAGCGCCCGCATCCGCGCGGTTACCTCGGCGTTGCCGACGAGATCGCACAGGATATCGGTCGCCGTGTTGTCGCTGACGATGATCATCAGCATCATCAGGTCGCGGATGGTGGGGTTGAGCCCGACGCCGAGCGCCTGGATGACGCCGGAGCCGATGACGCGATGGACCTCCTGGAATTCGATGCGATCGCTGATCTTGAAGCGCCCGGCGCGCGCCTGGGCATAGACCTCGACCATGACTGGCACCTTGAAGGTGCTGGCGGTGGGGAACAGCTCGTCGCCGTTCACCGCGATGGCGGTGCCCTTCTGCACATGCAGCGCGGCGAACCCCGCGTCGAGCCCGCTGCCGCCCAGCAGTGCCGTGATGTCAGCCAATGCGTCGGTCATGTCGTGCTCCCTTGCGATGGCGCCGATCTCACACCATCCGTCCTGCCTTGCCCAGCCCCGCCGGCCTGACCATGATGCACTCCCGTCCAGCCAGAGCGAGCCCATGACCCTCCCCAATGACCCGCAAGCCACCATCCACAGCCTCACCGCCGAGATCGAGGCCGGGCTGATCGAGATCCGCCGTGATATTCATGCGCATCCCGAGCTCGCCTTCGAGGAGGTGCGCACCTCAGGGGTGGTGGGGCGCGAGCTGGCGCGGCTTGGCATTCAGCACGAAACCGGCATCGCCAAGACGGGCGTGGTCGGGCTGATCCAGGGCGGCCGGCCCGGGCCGTGTTTGGTCATCCGCGCCGATATGGACGCGCTGCCGATCCATGAGCAGACCGGGCTGCCCTGGGCCTCCAAGATCGACGGCAAGATGCACGCCTGTGGGCATGACATCCACACCACCACCCTGCTGGGCGTCGCCGCGGTGCTGAAGCAGCTGGCGCCGCAGCTGGCGGGCTCGGTGAAGCTGGTGTTCCAGCCGGCCGAGGAAGCGATCGGCGGCATGCAGGTGATGCTGGACGAGGGGCTGCTGAGCAACCCCAAGGTCGATATGGCGATCGGCTTCCACAACCGGCCGGATGCGCCGGTGGGCCGCTTCTCCTATGTCCGCGGCCCCGGCCTGGCGGCGGCTGACACCTTCGCCATCACCGTGCACGGTATCTCCGGCCACGCCGCGCACCCGCACAGCGCGGTAGACCCCATTTTGGCGGCCTCCCATCTGGTGACGCAACTGCAAAGCGTGGTCTCCCGCGAGGTCAACCCGATGCACCCGGCGGTGGTCACCGTCGGCGCCTTCAACGGCGGATTCGCCGCCAACATCATCCCCGACAGCGTGTCCCTGAAGGGCACCGTGCGCACCCTGCACGACGCCGCGCGCACCACCGCCGGGCAGGCCATCAAGCGCCTGTGCGACGGCATTGCCGCCTCCATGCGCGTGCGCGTCGAGATCAACTACGAGCTCGGCGTGCCCTCGCTGATCAATGATGACCGGGTGATCGACCCGACGATTTCCGCCATCCGCGCCCAACTGGGTGACGTCGTCGATGAAAGCGCGCCGAGCATGGGGGCAGAGGATTTCGCCCTGCTCTCGCGCCTGGTGCCCTCCTTCCAGCTTGGCGTCGGCTCCTCGGCGCCCGGGCGGAAGGACCGGCTGCACAATTCCGGCTACGCGCCGGACGAGGCCTGCATCGCCGCCGGGGTGGAGGCGATCAGCCGGGCGGCTCTGGAAATCCTCGCCTAATGCGGGTTTGCGTTTACGGCGCCGGCGCCATCGGCGGGCATCTCGCCGTGCGCCTGGCGCAGAACGGCCACGACGTCAGCGTCATCGCCCGCGGCGCGACGCTGGCCGGCATTCGCGCCCATGGCATCACCATCACTACCCCCAAGGAGACGCTGCACGCGGCACCCATCGCGACGGACGATCCCGCCGCGCTCGGGGTGCAGGATGCGGTGATCGTCACCGCCAAATCCCCCGCACTCCCCGCCATCGCCCCCGCACTCGCCCCGCTGCTGGGGGCCGAGACCCCGGTGGCAGTGGTGATGAACGGCATCCCCTGGTGGTATCCGCATGACCCCGATGGCATCGCCGCTGTCCTGCCGGAAAGCCGGGTGATCGGCGGCGTCATCTACTCCGCCTGCACCATCACCGCCCCCGGCCGCATCACGGTCGAACATCCCGTCAGCCGCCTACTGCTCGGCGAACCCGATGGCGCGGCCACCCCCCGGCTCGCCGCGCTTGCCGCCGCCCTGCGCTGCCCCGGCCTGCGGGTGGAGGAGACGCCATCGATCCGCGACTGGATCTGGACCAAGCTGCTGATGAACCTCTCCGCCAGCCCGCTCGCCTTGCTCACGCGCAGCGCGCCGAAGGACATCTACGCCGAACCCGCCTGCCTCGCCGCCGCCCGCCAGGTCGCCGCCGAAGGGGCAGTCATCGCGGCCGCTTATGGCTGCCGGGCGATGGTGGACATCGAGGCGCAAATCACCCTCGGCCAATCCCTCACCCACAAGCCCTCCATCCTGCAGGACCTCGAGGCCGGCCGCCCGATGGAGATCGGCACCCTGCTGGAGGCGCCGCTCGCCTTGGCCCACGCCAAGGGGATCGCGGCGCCGATGCTGGAAATGCTGGTGGCGCTGGTGCGGCTGCGGGCAGCGGTCAGCCGTTGAGGAACAACTCGACCTCCTCGAAGAACCGCTCCGCCGCCGGTTCAGTTGCGGTGAAGATGTGGTTGCGGCCTTCGACGGTGCCGGCGCGGGTCTCCCAGTCACGGTCACGGTAGCCATTGCGCTGGTTGCGCCGGGTCTCGCTGCGCTCGCCGTGGCCGGCACCGCACAGTTCACCCGTCTCCAGTTGCATCAGGCGCTCGGCGGCAAAGCC
>JAPLOH010000354.1 GCA_026400845.1 Alphaproteobacteria bacterium | reverse complement strand
GAGCCAGATACAGGTTCGCTCCCACATTTAGAGAGGTTTTCGTCGGATCGCCATGGCACAGCGCATCATTCTCTTCTGGCGAGACATTCCGACCCAGGTGATCATCCGCCAGGGACGCACAACCGAGAAGCGCGAGCTGTCCGAACGCTTCGCCTTGGCGGTGGATGCGGCGGCGATGGCGGCCGGCATGCACGGCTCGGACGCCTATCTGGAGCAGTGGCGGCGGGCCGCGCCCGAGCCTTGCGGGGACGACATGGCGGCGGAGGCGGACGCGGCGGCGGCGGCGCTGGAAGCGCGGTTCGACCGGGCGACGCTGGCCGCCTACGTGAAGAACGGCGGCGCGGCGCCCTGATGGACATACCGATCCAGGAGGCCGGCGAAAAGCTGGTGGTGTTCATGCCCTCCGGCCGCCGCGGGCGGTTCAAGGTGGGCACGCCGCTGCTCGATGCGGCGCGCACGCTGGGCGTCTACGTCGAGAGCGTGTGCGGCGGGCGCGGCCTGTGCGGGCGCTGCCAAATCGAGGTCGCCGAGGGGCATTTCGACAAGCTCGGCCTCACCAGCCGCGCCAGCCACCTCACGCCGCCCGGGGAGACCGAGGGGCGCTACCGCATCAAGCCGGGCCGCCGCCTCTCCTGCGCTGCCAAGGTGCTGGGCGATCTGGTGGTGGACGTGCCGGCGGAATTCGCCGTCAACCGCCAGGTCGTCCGCAAGCGCGCCGAGACCCGCCGCATCGCGCTCGACGCCGCGACACGGCTGGTGACGGTATCGCTGCCGATGGCCGAGATGGAGCACCCGATCGGCGATGCCGACCGGCTGATCGAGGCGATCGAAGCCGCCGCCGGTTATCGCGGCCTGCGCATGGACACGCCGATGCTCATGCAGGTGCAGGACGCCATCGCGTCCGGCACCGTCACCGCCGCCGTGCACGAGGATGCCGACCGGCCGGTGGTGATCGCGCTATGGCCCGGCACGCACACCGGTCTGTTCGGGGTCGCCTTCGACATCGGCTCCACCACCATCGCCGGGCATTTGGTCGATCTCACGACCGGACGCGCGGTGGCCTCGGCCGGGACGTCCAACCCGCAGATCCGCTTCGGCGAGGATCTGATGAGCCGCGTCTCGTATCTCATGATGAACCCGGACGACCGCTTCGCGCTGACCGACGCGGTGCGCGGCGCCATCGCCACCCTGGTGTCGCGGCTGGCGGGGCAGGTCGGCATTCGCGAGACCGATATTCTGGAGGCGGTGTTCGTCGGCAACCCCGTGATGCACCACCTCTTCCTCGGCATCGACCCGCGCGCCTTGGGCCAGGCGCCCTTCGCCCTGGCAGTCTCGGGCGCGTTGCGCATGCCCGCCCGCGAGCTGGGGCTGACCCTGCATCCCGGCGCCCGCGTCTATCTGCCGCCCTGCATCGCCGGCCATGTCGGCGCCGATGCCGCCGCGGTGGCGCTGGCCGACGGGCCGCAGCACCATGACGAGGTGACGCTGGTGATCGATGTCGGCACCAACGCCGAGATCCTGCTCGGCAACCGGCAGCGCGTGCTGGCGGCGAGTTCGCCGACCGGCCCGGCCTTCGAGGGTGCGCAGATTTCCGCCGGCCAGCGCGCCGCCCCAGGCGCCATCGAGCGCGTGCGGATCGACCCCGTCACCTTCGAGCCGCGCATCAAAGTGCTCGGCGCCGATCCGTGGTCGGACGAGGAGGGGTTCGCCGAGTCGGTGGCCGATATCGGCATCACCGGCATTTGCGGCTCCGGCATCATCGAGGCGGTGGCGGAGCTGTTCCTCGCCGGCGTGGTGGCCGCCGATGGCACGATGAACCCGGTGGCCTCCGACCGCATCCGCGCCAGCGGGCGGACCTTCGACTACGTGCTGTGGCGCGGCGAGATCGAGATCGCGGTGACGCAGACCGATATTCGCGCGATCCAACTCGCCAAGGGCGCGCTCTATGCCGGGGCGCGGCTGCTGATGGATCATCTCGGCGTCGATCACGTCGAGCGCATCAAGCTGGCCGGCGCCTTCGGCAGTTATATCGAGCCGAAATATGCGATGGTGCTGGGCATGATCCCCGACTGCAAGCTGGAGAACGTCGCCGCCATCGGCAATGCCGCCGGAACCGGCGCGCGCATGGCGCTGCTCAACCGCGGCCATCGCGCCGAGGTGGAAGCGCTGGTGCGGCGGGTGGAAAAGATCGAGACGGCGCTGGAGCCGCGCTTCCAGGAGCATTTCGTCAACGCCATGGCGATGCCCAACGCGCTCGAGCCCTTCCCGCACCTCGCTGCCGCGGTGGCGCTGCCGGCGGCCACCGCGCCGGCCGGGCGGCGTGCGGGGCGGCGGCGCGGATGAGCGAGTCCGAAAGCCGCCGACGCGGCGGACGAAGCGGCCGCGCGGGGCGGACCGCTTTGCCCTTCCCCATCGACCAGAAGCCGTTCCGCCAGCCGCGCCGCCGTTTTCCCGCGACCGATATCGTCTCGGCGGATGCGCTGGAGGCGATCCATATCGCATCGCTGACCATCCTCGAAGAGATCGGGATGGATTTCCTCAACGCCGAGGCGCGCGACATCATGTGCCGCGCCGGGGCTACGCTGGAGCCCGGCACCATCCGCCTGCGCATGCCGCGCGAGATGATCGAGGCGGCGATCACCACCTGCCCGTCCGAATTCACGCTCCATGCCCGCAACCCCGCGCACAACGTGCGGATCGGCGGCGACTGGGTGGCGTTCCCGCAAATGGCCAGCGCGCCGAACTGCTCGGACCTCGACAATGGCCGCCGCCCCGGCAACCAGGCGGATTTCCGCAACCTCATCAAACTCGGCCAGAGCTTCAATATCCTGCACCTCACCGGCGGCTACCCGGTGGAGCCGGTGGACCTGCATCCTTCCGTGCGGCATCTCGATTGCCTGCATGATTTCGCGGTCATGACCGACAAGGTGTTCCACGCCTATTCGCTCGGCCGCGAGCGCATCCGGGACGGCATCGAGATCGCGCGGATCGCGCGGGGCATTTCGCATGCGCAGTTGCTGGCCGAGCCCTCGCTGCTGACGGTGATCAATTCCAGCTCGCCGCTCCGGCTCGATGACCCGATGCTGAACGGCATCATCGAAATGGCCCGCATGGGGCAATGCGTGGTGATGACGCCCTTCACGCTGGCGGGCGCCATGGCGCCGGTTACCATCGCCGGGGCTCTGGCGCAGCAGAACGCCGAGGCGCTGGCCGGCATCGCGCTCTCCCAGCTCGTCCGCCCCGGCGCGCCGGTGATGTATGGCGGCTTCACCTCCAATGTGGACATGAAATCCGGCGCGCCCGCCTTCGGCACCCCCGAATACATGAAGGCGGCGATGGTGGGCGGGCAGCTCGCGCGGCGCTACGGCATTCCCTACCGTAGCTCCAACGTCTGCGCCGCCAATACGGTGGATGCGCAGGCGGCCTATGAGAGCGTGTTCTCGCTATGGGCGACCACCATGGGCGGCGGCAATTTCATCATGCATTCAGCGGGCTGGCTGGAGGGCGGGCTGACCTGCTCCTTCGAGAAGACCATCCTCGATATCGACCTGCTGCAAATGGTCGCCGAATTCCTCGATCCCCTGGTGATCGATGACGCGACCCTGGCGCTGGAGGCGGTGCGGGACGTCGGGCCCGGCGGGCATTTCTTCGGCACGCCGCACACCCAGGCGCGCTATCGCGACGCCTTCTACGCGCCGATCCTCTCGGACTGGCGGAATTTCGAGAGCTGGCAGGAGGCGGGGAGCCCGACGGCGATGGAAAAAGCCAACGGTGTGTGGAAGGAATGTCTCGCCGCCTACGCGCCGCCGGCGATCGACGCGGCGGTCGCCGAGGAGCTCGGCGCGTTCGTGGCGGCGCGCAAGGCGGAAGGCGGGTTTAAGACGGATTTCTGATGGCACATGCGATCATCCTGGCTTCGCAGGTCTATGGCGGCATCGGCGGCTTGGTCGCCGCCTGGTTCCTGTTGTGGCGGATCGAGCGCGTGGACCCGATGGCGCGCGGCGCCTACGCGTTCCGCCCGCTGCTGATCCCCGGGATCGTGTTGCTGTGGCCGCTGGTGCTGTGGCGGGGCATCGCGGCGCCCTCCGCCGGGCGGGAGTTCCGCGCCGCCCATGCGCGCATCTGGGTGGGGCTGGCGATTGCCCTACCGCTCCTGGTGCTCGGCAGCCTCGCCTTGCGCCAGAACGGGCCGATCGAGGCGCCGCCCGTGCGGCTGTCGGCGCCATGAGTATCCGCTACGTCCCGGTCGGCTGGAGCCGCACCAAGCTGGTGTATGATGCCGTGCTGCTCGCCGCGGTGGTGGCCTATCTGCTGATCTACATGCGGCTCGGCCCAGCGCTGCAACCGGCGATCATCCCACCCGACGGCGGCGCGATGGGGATGCGGGCGTTCGGCAGTTGCGCCTTCCTGCTGCTGAGTTTCGTGCTGTGCATCGGCCCGCTGGCGCGGCTCGACCGGCGGTTCCTGCCGCTGCTGTACAACCGCCGGCATTTCGGGGTGATCACCTGCGCGGTAGCAGCCGGGCACGCCTGGCATGTGCTCACATGGTATTTTGCCTTCGCCGCCATCCCGCCCTTCGAGGGCATGCTGAGCGCCGATACCAGCTTCTTCCAACTTCGCGGCTTCCCCTTCATCCCCTTCGGGATCGGGGCGCTGGCGATCATGTTGGCGCTCGCGGTGACCAGCCATGATTTCTGGCTCGCCTTCCTCACCCCGCCGATGTGGAAGCGGCTGCACATTGCGATCTACGCCGCCTATGGGCTGGCGGTGCTGCACCTCGCCATGGGGGCGCTGCAATCCTCGGCCAATCCGCTGTTCGCGATGGTGGTGGCGGCGAGCGTCGCGGCCGTGTGCGGGTTGCATCTGCTGGCGCGGACCGTACCGCCCGCCCCGCCGCCCGGGGATTGGATCGATGCCGGGCCAGCCAGCGCCATCGCCGAGGGGCGTGGCATCACCGTGCCGCTTGGCGACGGCGTGGCGGCGGCGATTTTCCGCGACGGGGGCCGACTATCCGCCATGTCAGCCCATTGCGCCCACCAGAATGGGCCGCTCGGCGAAGGACGGGTGATCGATGGCTGTATCACCTGCCCGTGGCACGGCTTCCAGTACCGCCTGACCGATGGTTGCGCCCCGGCCCCCTTCACCGAGCGACTGGCGACCTACAATCTCCGCCTCGCGGACGGGCGAGTCTGGCTCGATCGCCGCGCCAATCCGCCGGGCACGCCGGTCGTGCCGCTGGGGGTGTCATGAGCGCGCCGCACGAGGATTTTTTCATCGGCTGGACTGACCGCCTGCCGTCGCGGGATCGCGGCTTCATCGCAAAAATCGCCGCTGGGTTCCTGCTCGCGATGCTGCTGCTCGCCCTCGGCCTCGCCCGCACCATGGACGATGCCGGCGGCGGCACCGGCGACTGGGCGGCCGGCGAGCAGACATTCCGCGGTACCATCACCGGCCAGCCCTACGCCCTGCTGCATTTGCCGCCCGACGCCGCGCATCCCCACGGGCACGCGATGATGCTGGCAATGGTGGGGAAATACCCCGTTGTCGTGCCGCCGGAGTGGGAGGGGCGCGGGCTCGAGGTGAAGGGATGGCTGGTCCGCCGCGGCGCGCTGGAAATGGTGCAGATGACCGCCGAGCCCAGGCTGGTCGAGCTTCCCGCCGCAAGCCGCGCCGCGGAAAAGCTCGGGCGCTGGCGCATCACCGGGGAGATCTGCGACGGACAATGCTACGCCGGGCTGATGCGCCCGGGCACCGGCATCGCGCACCGTGCCTGTGCCAATTTTTGCATCCAGGGCGGCGTACCGCCGGTGTTCGTGGCAACCGCGCCAGTCGCAGGCTCCTCCTTCCTGTTGATGGCCGACGCCGCCGGCGGACCGGTGGGCAAGGCGATGTACGATTATGTCGGGCTGCGCGTGCGGCTCGACGGCGAGGTGGAGCGGCGCGGCGACATGCTGGTGTTCCGGCCCGATTTTGCCACCGCGGTGCTGCCGTGAGGGCGGCCGCCATTACGCTGGTCTGCGCGGTGGCGGCCTGGCTCGCCTGGCACTATGGCGGCGAGGCGGGAGAGCATCTCGGCTTCGAGGAGCTTGATCCGCTGCCGCGACTGGTCGCCAGTTTCGCCGTGCTGACGCTGCTGGAACGCCTGCTGGCATGGCTGCCGGCGATGCAGAAAAAGGAAACGACCGATGCTCACTGATGATTTCGTGGTGTTCGACGACCGCTTCGCGCGGCTCGCCATGGGCAATGTGCATGTCGAGAAACTCTACACCGGCTGCCGCTGGGCCGAGGGCCCGGCCTGGTTCCCCGCCGGGCGTTACCTCGTATGGTCCGATATCCCCAATAACCGCATGATGCGCTGGGACGAAACGGACGGCTCGGTCTCTGTATTCCGCCAGCCATCGGAGAACTCCAACGGCAATACCACCGACCGCCAGGGCCGGCTGGTTACCTGCCAGCACCGCACCGGAACGGTCACCCGCACCGAGTTTGACGGCAGCATCACCACCCTGGCCAGCCACTACCAGGGCAAGCGGCTCAACTCCCCCAATGACGCGGTGGTGAAATCCGACGGCTCGATCTGGTTCACCGACCCCTCCTACGGCATCGATTCCGAGTATGAGGGCGATGCCCGTCCCTCCGAGATCGGCGCCTGCTACGTCTATCGGCTCGATCCCGCCACCGGCGCGCTCGCAGCGGTGGCGACCGATTTCGCCAAACCCAACGGCCTTGCCTTTTCGCCCGACGAACAGCGCCTCTACATCATCGACACCGGCCGCTCCCATGGCGCCCAATTCCCCAAGCACATGCGCGTCTTTGATGTCGGCGCCGATGGCACCTCGCTTACCGGCGGTGCGGTGTTCGCGGAGAGCGAAGTCGGCATGTTCGATGGTCTGCGCGTCGACGTGCACGGCAATATCTGGACCAGCTCGGGTGACGGCGTGCGCTGTTACGCCGCCGATGGCACGCTGATCGGCCTGGTGCGCATCCCCGAGGTGGTGGCGAATTGCTGCTTCGGCGGCGCCAAGCGCAACCGCCTGTTCATCTGCGGCACCACCAGCCTGTATTCGGTCTACCTCAACACGCGAGGCGTGTGATGCGGATCTGCTGGTTCGCCAATTTTCGCGGCGCCACCCTCACCGACCGCCTCGCCCCGCTGCTGGCCGCCACGCTCGGCCTCGACGAGGCGCTGATCCACACCTCCGCCAGCACCCATGACCCCTATCTCGACGACGGCCCGCCGCCCTCCCTCGCGCTGCAGGTCTACTTCAAGGACATCGCGGCGATGGAGGCGGCGCTGACCAAGGGCGGCCACCTCCAGGCGCTCGCCGACCCCGCGGTGATCCCCGGCATCGCCTCAGCCACCCAGCAGGCGATGATCGCGCGGCCCTTCCCGGTGCCGGATGCGACGTTCCGTACGCCGCCGGGCGGGCTGCCCTGCACCTATCTGGTGGCCTATGAGGGCGCGGCGGAGGACCTCAACCTCTGGCTCGACTACTACATCCGCTCGCACCCGCCGATCATGGCGCGTTTCCCCGGCATTCGGCAGGTGGAGATCTGCACGCGGATCGATTGGATCGACTTCCTGCCGTTCGCGCGCGTGGATCATATGCAGCGCAACAAGGTGGTGTTCGACGACCAGGCGGCGCTCACTTCGGCGCTGAACTCGCCGGTACGGCACGAAATGCGCGACGATTTCAAGCACTTCCCGCCGTTCACCGGGCCGAACACGCATTACCCGATGCATACGCGGACAGTGGGAAAGGCAGGAAGCACTTCTTTTTGAAAAAAGAAGCAAAAACTTTCTATCCGCTGGCTCCGCGCTCTCCACGGAGAGCACGAAACCAAACGGATAAAAGTTTTTTGGTTCTTTTTTTCAAAAAAGAACCGCTTGCCTATCAGGCCCAGTACCACTCCTGGAGGTTCCATACGGCATTGACGATGTAGCCGTTGGTCTTCACCCCAAGCAGTTGGCTCTTGCGCAGATTGCCCTGGATCGAGCCGAGTTGCGGCGCGAACGGGACTTCCTCGTCGAGGATCTCCTGGATCCGCGCATAGGTCGCCTTGCGATCATCGATGCTGCCCTGGGTGACGCCGACTTCGAGGAGACGGTCGACCTCGGCGTTCTCGTACTGCACGTAGTTGGAGCCCGCGCCGGTTTTCACCGGGATCTGCTTGGAGTGGCAGCGCGCGGTGTAGTCCGGATCCATGCCCACGGTCGGTTCCCAGGCGACCAGCAGCGTGTCGAACTGGCTCTTGGTGGTGTATTCGCCCCAGACCACGGAGGCCGGCATGTTCTTGATTTCCATCTCGACGCCGATCTTCTTCCAGTTCTGCTGGAAGAGGGCCTGAGTGTTCTGGCGCGAGGCATTGCCCGCGGTGGTGGAGCAGGTGAACTTCAGCTTCACCCCGTCCTTCTCGCGGATGCCGTCGGCACCGATTTTCCAGCCGGCCTCGTCGAGCATCTTGGCCGCCAGCACGGGATTGGCGCTCTGGTCCTTCAGCTTGCTGTTGTAGGCCCAGTGGGTTGGCTGCAGATACGACAGCGTGCGCACCTGGGTGCCGAAATACACGTCGTCGATCGACTTCTGCATTTCGCAGGCGAGGTAGAGGGCGCGGCGCACCTTGGGGTCCTTGAACTGGGGCTTGCCGCAGTTGAAGTAGATGAACTGCACGAAGGGCTGCGGCGTGGTTTCCAGCACACGATCGGCCATGCCGCGCGCCTCGCCCCAGCGGTCGCTCGGCACGCCGGCCAGGCCCATGTAGTCGACCTCGCCGGTCTTGGCCTGCCCGTAGAGCACGATCTGGTCGGGCACGAACTTGTGGATGAACTGTTTGAACTTCGCCGCGCCCTTGTGGTACTCGGGGTTGCGCTCATAGATCATGTGCGAGCCGGCGACGCGCTGCTTGAGGATGAACGGGCCGGTGCCGATCGGGCTGCTGTTCCATGCCGAGGTGTTGATGTTGCTCTCCTTGGAGAGCAGATGCGCCGGCACGATATGCATGTTCTGCCAGGCCCAGATAAACGGGATATAGGGCTTGGTGAGCTCGATCTCGATATGCGTCGCGTCGACCACCTTGAAGTTCTTGATGAGGTCGAAGCCGCTGCGGCTGCGGATGGCGATGCTGGGACTGATGATCAACTGATAGGTGAACTCGACATCCCGGGCAGTGAATTTCTGCCCGTCGGTCCACTTCACGTCCGAGCGAAGCTCGATCTTCCACACCAGCCCGTCGGCGGAGATGCCGCCGTTCTGCTTGGTCGGCACGCGGACGGCGAGGTTGGGCACGAAATTGCCGGCGCCATCGACGTCCCACAGGGCGTCGAACATGCAGGTCTCGGGCACGTTCTCGGTCCCGGTGTTGACGTACAGCAGCGGATTGAACTGCACCGCCTCCTGGGTCATGGCGACGATCACCCGGTCCTTGTTGATGGACTGGGCGTGGCCGGTGCGGATGCCTGACGGCAGCACCAGCGGCGCTGCCATACCGCCGGCGATCACGCCGCGGCGGGAGAGACGGAAACCACTTGAAGTCGACATCGAAGCCTCCTCTGTTTGATGTTTCATTTGTCCATCCTGAGCCGCGGGTCGAGCGCGTCGCGCAGCCCGTCGCCCAGGAAATTGAAGCCCATCACGGTGATGGTGATCATGGCCCCTGCGCATTGGTCAGCATATTGCCCCAGGAGGCCAGTGGCGGCTGCACGCCGTAGCCGAGGTAGGAGATGTAGCTTTCGGCCAGCACCGCCGAGGCCACCCGCAGCGTGGCGGCGACCAGCAGGGGCGCGACGATATTGGGCAGCAACTCCTGGAACATGATCCGCGGTGTCGAGGCGCCCAGCGCGCGGGCGGCGGCGATGAAGTCCTGCTCCTTCAGATGCAGGATCTCGGCGCGCACGATGCGGGCCACCTCCATCCATGAGGTGAGGCCGAAGATCAGCGCGATGGAGATCAGCGAGGGCGGCACGAAGGCGGCGATCACCAGCAGCAGGAATATCTGCGGGAAGCACAGCATGGTATCGACGAAGCGCATCAGCAGCGTGTCGATGATGCCGCCGAGATAGCCCGAGGCGAGCCCGATCACCGCGCCGGTGAGCACGGTGGTGAACATCGCCACCAGGCCCACGGTCAGCGAAATGCGCCCGCCATGGAGCAGGCGGGAGAGGGTGTCGCGGCCGATATCGTCGGTGCCGAGAAGGAAATCCGGGCGGGCGAAGGGCGCCAGGAAGCGCAGTTTGGTATCCAACAGCAACGGGTCGTGCGGCGCGATCCACGGCGCGAACAGCGCGGCCACGCACAGCGCGGCGACCGCGATGAAGCCGAGCAGCGCGAGGGGATGGCGGGTGAAGCGGCGGATGACGCCGGCGCTTTTGGGCCGTGTGAGGGTCGTGCTCATGACAGCCGCACCCTGGGGTCGAGCAGCGCGATCAGGATATCGGCGATGAGGTTGCCGGCGATGACGAACAGGGCGGTGAACATGATCATGCCCATCAGGATCGGGTATTCCTTCATGGTCAGCGCATCGACGAACAGGCGGCCCATGCCGGGCCAGCCGAAGATGGTCTCGGTGACCAGGGCGCCCGAAAACAGGGCGGGCAGCTCGATGCCGAGCAGCGCGATCAGCGGCTTCAGCGCGTTGGGCAGGGCATGGGCGAGCAGGCGCTGGCGTGCATGCAGGCCCTTGGCTTTGGCGGTGCGCATGTAGTCCTGGTGCATCACCTCGAGGAAGGCCGAGCGGGTGTAGCGGCTCCAAATGGCGGTGATGACGAACGCCAGCACCATCACCGGCAGGATCAAATGGCGCAGCGTGT
>JAPLOH010000307.1 GCA_026400845.1 Alphaproteobacteria bacterium | reverse complement strand
GGCGGCACGGACGGCGTCCTGCACCGCGGTGGGGAGCGGCACGTATTCGAGGTCCTGCGCCAGCTTGCCGCCGTTGGTGTAGGCCCAGTCGAAGAACTTCAGAACGTTGGCAGCCTTCACCGGGTCCTTCGGGTCCTTGGGAACCAGGATGAAGGTCGGCGAGACGACCGGCCAGCTTTTGGCGCCGGGCTGGTCGATCAGGTTGGCAGCGAAGTTGGCCGCCTTCCAGTCGGCGTTCTCGGCGGCGGCCAGGAAGCTCGCCGTCTCCGGCACCACGAAGTTGCCGGCCTTGTTGCGGATTTGGGTGGCAACCAGCTTGTTCTGGATCGCGTAGGCGTTCTCGACATAGCCGATCGCGCCGCGCGCGTTCTTCACCGTGCCGGCAACGCCCTCATTGCCACGGGCGCCCGTGCCGGCCGGCCACTTGACCGAGGTGGCAACGCCGACCTTGGACAGCCATTCCGGCGAGACGGCGGCGAGGTAGGAAACCCACACATAGGTCGTGCCCGACCCATCGGCGCGATAGACCGGCGCGATGGCGAGATTGGGCAGGTTGAGGTCCTTGTTGTGCTCGACGATCCGGGGGTCATTCCACTTGGTGATCTTGCCTAGGTAGATGTCTGCCAGCACATCGCCGGTCAGCTTCATCTTGTTGTCCTCGACGCCGGGGACATTCACGATCGCGACGAGCGAGCCCATCACCGAGGGGAATTGCAGCAGATTGTTCTGCTGCAGCTTGGCCGCGTCGAGCGGGGCGTCGGAGGCGCCGAAGTCAACGGTGCGATTGATGATCTGGTTCTGCCCGGCGCCCGAGCCGACCGACTGGTAGTTGAGCTGCAATCCGGTGGGCTTCTGCGCCGCTTCGCCCCATTTCTGGTAGACCGGGTTCGGGAAGGTGGCGCCTGCGCCGGTGATCTGCTGCGCGGCAACGGGCCCGGCCACGAGGATCGCGGCGAGCGCCAGGGTCAAGGTTTTCATCATCCCTCCTTGGGATTTGTCTATACGCCACGACTCCTGATCTGGTCGCGACGGAGGGACTCCTAGTCTCCCAAGGCAACGCAATGATGACAGATCGATGAAGGATTTGTGACAGTGGTCACGGGCGCACCCCCGGCGTCTCGATCGCCAGACCCTCGCCGCGGGCCGCGAGATAGGCTTCGAGCGCCAGCATCTCCGGCGCCTCGGCCGGCCAGGGCTCGGCCCGCACGCCGGTGAGGCAGGCGCGAATGCGCCGGGGCAGCGAGCCAAGCGTCTGCCATTCCAGCCGATATTCCGGGTAGGCGTTGGCGTGGCCCTCGGGGATGACCGCGCCGCCGAGCCGCGCGCCGGCGCGCTCCTCATGGCATTGGGCGCAGGAGAGGTTGAGTTGGCCGAGTCGGGTGTTGAACAGCGCCGCCCCGCGCGCGATCACCGCCGCCATCGCCCCATCGGTGGCGATGCGGTGTGACATGCCGCGCGACTCCACCCCGATTGCCGCGGTGAGTGCCAGCATTTCGTTTGCCTCGCTCGCCAGCGGCCGGGCGGACTGGCGCTCGGTGCGGCAGATGTTGATCCGCCGGGTGAGGTCCAGCGCCACACCGCGCGCCGGGTCGAACGCCGGGTAGCGCGCGGCCACGCCGCGCATGGCGGCGATCTCGCCGTGGCAGGCGGCACATGCCGGCCCGCCCGGAGGCGACGCCTGCCAGGCCGCGCGGCCTTGCTCGACCCAGAGGAACCCGGGGTTGGCCGCATCGTCATCCTGCATGGCGCGCACCTGCGGCCCGGCGTCCTGGTAGCCTGAGCGCTTCTGCGCCGCCGCCGGAAGTGCGTGCAGGAGCAGCACCAGCACCAGCACCGGCAGCGCCGCCGCCCTCATGTCACGATGATCTCGGCGCTTTCGAACTGGCTGGCGCCGAGATCGTCGGTCCAGGTCATGACGATCATCCCTGTCTCCACCGCGCGCACGGAGAAGGTAAGGAAGGGGTTGGCGGCGATGGCGGGGAAGAATTCGGCGCGGAACACCTCCTCCCCGCCATAGGTGCAGATGAAGCGGTTGATGATCTCGCGCGGGATCGCCCGGCCACTGTCGTCACGCCGCTGGCCGCTTTCCATCGGGTGGGCGATGAGGATGCGGATGTCGAAAATGTCGCCACGGCGGACCGATTTGGGGATGCTGACGAGGGGGCGTGCCATGGCTCAGACCTCGTCCAGACAGGCGGCCAGCGTGACCAGCAGTTCGACACTGTCGGTCCAGAAACTGCCATCGGCACAGGCGGCGACTGCGATCATCGTCTGTGAGGTGGCAAGGCGGATGCGCGTCGACAGGCCGGGCCGGCCGCTGCGCGGGCCGAAGAAGGCGTTGATCACGTTGGGGTTCGGGTTGCTTTCGGCGAAAATATGGATCGAGCGGATACGGGCCGCCTCGGGTGGTGCCTCGGGCACGGTGACGGACAGCGCCACCGCGTTGCCGTTCTCCACCAGCAGCGGGATATCAAGCTTGATGCGGCCCTGGCGCAGCGGCGCCCCGCCGGTAAGGGCGCGAATAGCGGCAGCCACCTCTGGCTTGGTCGCCCGCGCGCTCGCGGGCGGCAGGGCCAGCAGCGCGGCCCCGGCAATGAGCATCCGTCGGCGCATCAATCCTCCTTCAAGGTGACGAGAAAGGCGATGACATCCTCGATCGCCGCGTCGGACAAGATCGGCTTGTCCTGGAAAGCCCGGCCCGGCCGCACCGCCCCGCTGGCGCGCCGGTACGAGGGCATGATGCTGTCCGGGTTCGCCGCCGCGGGATCCACCAGGCGGAGCCGGATTTCAGCACGCACAGGCCGATCTGCCGCGTGGTGACGATGGCACGGCCGCGGGCCGGGTCCCCCGGCACCAAGGTGAGCGGGGTATCCATGGTTTGCGCATGAACGACGGCTTGAAGGGAGGCGGGGGCGAAGGCGAGCGCCAGCATCAGGCTAGCCGAAAGCTTCCGTGGTGATCGTCCTGAACCACGACTCCGCATAGCGGGCTTCCTCCGCGCGGGTTTCTGGCGGCGCGTCGAGCGGGCTGGTGCCGCCGGCCCCCTCGATATCGGTAAGCACGCCATTGGCCGGACGATAAACCCCGGCGACCGAAATACCATAGCCCGGCGCCACGATGGAGTAACAGGTGTTGAGCAGCCGCGGCTCGCCCGGCACTCGCCCGGCCAGCAGATCGGCCACCGCCTGGGCACACACCTTGGCCTGGGCGTTGGCGGCAAAGGCGGATTTCGGCATGCCGCCGGCAATCGCCGCGTCGCCGATCACGTGGATGCCGGGCTGGAGGCGCGATTCAAACGTCACGGGGTCGATCGGGCACCAGCCGGTGCGGTCCGCGACGCCCGACACCACCGCGATGGCGCCGGCCCGCTGCGGCGGGATGATGTTGGCGAGATCGGCTTTGTAGCTGGCGAACTCGGTCTTCACGGTGCCCCTCGCGGCGTCCACCTCGGTCACCTTGCCGCCGCCGGACAGCCCGACCCATTCGAGATTGGGGTAGAGCGCCTTCCACGCGGCCTGGAACAGACGCTGCTTGGAGAAGGCGTCCTTGGCGTCGAGCACGATCAGCTTGGCGCGTGGCTTGCGGGTCTTGAGGTAGTGGGCGATCAGACTCGCGCGCTCATAGGGGCCGGGCGGGCAGCGATAGGGGTTGGCGGGCACCGACA
>JAPLOH010000319.1 GCA_026400845.1 Alphaproteobacteria bacterium | reverse complement strand
GAGCGGCGAGCACCAGCATCAGCAGCACCGCGGCGACCGCACCCGCTACCCCGCCAGGCACCGACGCAATGAGTTCGGCGAGCAGCCGGTCGGTACCGAAGGCCCGCAGCACGAGGGAGAAGCTGGTCGCACCGACGAACAGCGCGAACAGAGCGCCGGTCACCGCCATCGTCTCGCGCAGCACGGCATCGAGCCGAGCGCGGCCGAGAGTGCCCGTCACCAAGCCGTAGACGAACAGCCCGACACCGCCACACGCCGCCGCCTCGACGGCGTAGAGATAGCCGGCAGCCACCAGGGCAAGCAGCCCGGCAATGAAGATGAACGTGGCGCCGGCAACCGCCTGCGTTGTGCCGTCGGGGCGCGGGGGCGCCTCGCCCGCCGGCTTGCCGCGCATCGTCCAAGCAAACGCCATGGCGGTGGCCAGCAGGATCAGCAGCGCGGGCAGCAATGCGCCATGGAAAACGTCGGCGGTATTGATGATGCGGTCCATCCGGCGCGTCGCCGTCAGGGCCTCGGTATGGGCCCGCATCATGCTGTCGCCGAACAGGATCAACACCAGCGAGGGCGGCACGATGACGCCGAAGGTACTGGCGGTGGTGACGAGGGCAAGGCTATCGGCCGCCCCCATGCCTGCGCGACGCAGCCGCGGCAGCACGCTCTGCATCAGCGTGGCGACGGCCGCACCGACCGAGCCGTTCATCGGTCCGAGCAGGGCGCCGATCAGTATCCCGGTCAGCGCTGGTGCAGCGGGGCGACGGCCCAGCAGGGCGCGCACGGCGTCGAACAGCCGGTCCGCCAGGGGCAGCCGATTGAGCAGCGCACCCATCAGAACGTAGAGCGGCAAGGCCTGCAGCAAATCGCTCTCCAGCAGGCCGATGATCCGAAAGGGCAGCGCGGTCAGCAGGCCGGCCGGCAGCGCTCCGGCCGCCACGCCGGCCGCGGCGAAACACATCGCGACGGCGATCAGCACCACGAAGGCCGGCAGGCCGGTGGCGATCATCCCGCCGCCCACCGCCGCCAGCATCCACAGCCCCGCGAATTCCACCGCTCAACTCGCGCGCCGCAGAAGCGTTCGCACCGCCTGCACGACGACGAGGCCCGCCAGCAGCGCGGCCGCGACCTTCACCATGAAGTACAGCGGGTTGCCCGTATCGGGGAAGGCCTCCCGCCCCCGCACGGATTGCGCGACGATCGGCCACAATGTCAGGAGCAAAAACCCGCCCCAAACCAGCAGCACCAGCGCCCCGGCGACCGCAAGGCCGCGGCGCAGCGAAGGCGTGAAGCGCCGCGCCAGCGCGTCCGCGGCGAGATGCGCGCGGGCGCTGGTCGCCACCGTCAGCGCGATCGCGACGTAGACCGCAAAGAGCCATTGCGCGAGGTCGTTCGCCTCGCGCGAGAAGGCGCGCACCAGATCCCGCAACGGCCATTGCAGAAACAGCAGCAACGCGATCGGGAGCGCGAGCCAGCGCCCCCAGCCGAGCAGACGGTCGAACCCGCTAGGCAAACCGGCCCGAACGCGGGAAGCCGTTGGGCGGCAGCTTGCCGGCCTGGCCACGATCGCCGAGCCAGGTCCGCAGATCGGTCTCGGTGCGGGTCTTCTCGCCGAGCCGCCAGGTCAGCCCCTCGGAGGCACGGAAAATCTTCAGGTCTCCGAGCCCGCCGTCCTTGTATTTCTGGAGGATCACGCCTTGGCCGCGCTGCATTTCGGGCACCTGCTCCAGCGGGAAGATCAGCATCCGTTTGTTCTCGCCGACCACCGCGAGGTGGTCGCCCTCGGCGGGAACACAGAGCCTGGCCTCCTCGCCCGGCTTCACGTTCAGCACCGTCTTGCCGGTGCGCTTCTCGGCCAGCAGATCGTCGGACTTCACCAGGAAGCCGCGCCCGACGGTGGAGGCGACGAGGTAGCGCAGCCCCTCGCGCCAGATGAACAGGGCCGCGACGTCGTCCTCGTTGGTAAGCTCGGCCAGCAGTCGCACCGGTTGGCCATCGCCGCGGCCGCGCGGCAGATCGGCCGCCTTCAGCGTGTAGGCACGGCCATTGGTGGCGAACAGACAGAGCCGATCGGTGGTTTCGCACGGCACCATCAGGCGCAACCGGTCGCCATCCTTGAATTTAAGGCTCTCGACGTCGATCCCGTGGCCCTTCATGGCCCGCACCCAGCCCTTGTCGGACAGGATCACGGTGATCGCCTCGCGCTCGACGAAGGCTTCGCTGCTGACCACGACGTCGGCCGGGACGGCGCCAAGCTCGGTGCGTCGGGCACCGAGCGGACCAGAGCCGAATTTCTGCTGGATCGTCGCAAGCTCGCCGCTGATGCGCTGCCACTGCTTCGCCTCCGCGCCGAGCAGGGTGGTGATTTCCTTGCGCTCCTTGGTGAGGTTGGCGTGCTCCTTGCGGATCTCCATTTCCTCGAGGCGGCGCAAAGAGCGCAGGCGCATGTTGAGGATCGCCTCGGCCTGCACATCGGACAGCGCGAAGGTCTTGATCAGCTCGGCCTTCGGCTCGTCCTCGTAGCGGATGATGCGGATCACCTCGTCGAGGTTGAGGTAGACGGCGAGGAACCCGTCGAGGATTTCGAGCCTGCGTTCGATCGCGGCGAGCCGGTGCTTCGACCTGCGAACCAGCACCTCCTGGCGATGGTCGAGCCACTGGCGCAGCACCTCGCGCAGCGACAGCACGCGGGGTGTGCGGTCGGCGGTGAGCACGTTCATGTTGAGCGGGAAGCGGCTTTCCAGCTGGGTGGCGCGGAACATCGTCGCCATCAGCACATCGGGCTCCACGCCGCGTGTTTTCGGCTCCAGCACGACGCGCACGGTCTCCGCGCTTTCGTCGCGGATGTCGCCGAGCAGCGGGAGTTTCTTGTCCTCCAGCAACTGCGCGACCTGCTCGATGAGGCGGGATTTCTGCACCTGGTAGGGGATCTCGGTGATGACGATCGACCAGGTGCCGTGCTTGGCGCGCTCGACCTCCCATTTCGCCCGCACACGGAACCCGCCGCGTCCGGTCTCGTAGGCCTGCAACAGTGCAGCGGGCTCCTCGACCAGAATGCCGCCGGTGGGGAAATCGGGGCCGGGCATATGGGCGAGCAGATCGGCCGTGGTCGCTTCCGGGTTGGCGATCAGGTGGATGGCAGCCGCACATACCTCGCCGGCATTGTGCGGCGGGATGGAGGTCGCCATCCCCACCGCGATGCCGGCCGCGCCATTGGCGAGCAGATTGGGGAAACCGCCGGGCAGCACGACGGGCTCGCTTTCCTCGCCGTCATAGGTCGGGCGGAAATCCACCGCGTCGTCATCGATGCCGGCGAGCAGCGTGGTGGCGATCTCGGTCAGCCGCGCCTCGGTGTAGCGCATGGCCGCGGCGTTATCGCCGTCGATGTTGCCGAAATTGCCCTGGCCATCGACCAGCGGATAGCGGGCGGCGAATTCCTGGGCGAGGCGGACCATCGCGTCGTAGATCGAGGCGTCGCCATGCGGGTGATACTTGCCCATCACGTCACCGACGATGCGGGCGCATTTCTTGAAGCCGGACGCGGGGTCGAGGCGCAGCTGGTGCATCGCGTAGATCAGCCGGCGGTGCACCGGCTTCAGCCCGTCGCGCACATCGGGCAGCGAGCGGGACATGATGGTGGACAGCGCATAGGCGAGGTAGCGCTCGCCGAGCGCATCGGCGAGACGGGTATCCTCGACCTTGCCGATATTATCGTCAGCCATTCGCAGTGGTCTCCAAGGCCAGTGTCACGACGCGGTCGTATAGCGCGAGGCGTGACTGGGGCAATTGCTTGTGCTGCAGACCGAACACGTCGCGCGACAGGAAATGCCCGGTCAGCCGTAGCCCGTCCCGCCAATCGTCCGGGCCGGGGGGTCTCGTATCGCCCAACAGGAATTGCGGCAATGGGAGCAGCCGCTCCTTCCATATCCCCGCCGCCGCCACGCTCACCGCGCGGCCGGATTTCGGCGAGACGAAGGCGAGCTCTTCGGTGGCCCCGGTCACCGCACAGGTGGCGAGATCGAGACCATAGCCGAGATCCGCCAGCAGCACCCGCTCCCAGCCGATCTGCTCGGCCAGCATGGACGGCCCGACCGCCAGCCGGGCGAGCAGGTTCAGCAGCCCGGCGAAAATCCGTGGATGCGGCTCGCGTTCCGGCAGCGCGCCTTCCGCCACCGCGCAGGCCGCCCGCAGCATGGCCAGCAGCAGCGGATCATCGAGCGCGATGGCGGCAGCCGGATGCACCATCTCGGCCGAAAAACTGCCGAGATTGTCGCTCAACCGCCCGATCCAGCGCGCCTGCACGAGATTGCCGGGCTGCCACAACCCAGCCCGGCTGCGCGACTGGCCGCCGCGCGCGAGGCCGCGATGCGCGCCATGCGCCTCGGTCATCACGGTCGCCAGCGCGTCCGCCTCGCCGAAGGGGCGGACGTCGAGAATGATGCCGGGTTCTTCCCATTCCATGCCGGCAGTATAGCCTAACCCGGTACGCGGCGAGCCAGTCGTCATCAATTCGTCGTCGCGCAAGGAAAGGAACACACGGGAATGCAAGGCAAGGTTCAGGGCCGCGTCGCCCTCGTCACCGGCGGTGGCCGCGGCATCGGCCGCTCCATCGCGCTCAAGCTCGCCTCCGAGGGCGCGCATGTCGTGGTCAACGACCTCGATGCCGGCCCGGCCGACGAGGTGGTAGCCGAAATCAAGGCGTTGGGCGGCGAGGCGGTCTCCTTCCCCGGCTCGGTGACGGTGCCGGAGTTCGGCGAGATGTTCATCCAGAAGGCGATGGACACCTACAAGTCGGTCGACATCATCGTGAACAACGCGGGCTACACCTGGGACAACGTCATCCAGAAAATGGAGGACGAGCAGTGGTACGCCATCATCGACTGCCACCTCACCGCCCCTTTCCGCATCCTGCGTGCGGCCCAGCCGCGCATTCGTGACCTCGCACGCGCCGAAGCGGCGGCGGGGACCGGGTTTCATCGCAAGGTGGTCAACATCTCCTCGGTTTCCGGCACCGGCGGCAACGCCGGCCAGGCCAACTACAGCGCGGCGAAGATGGGCATCGTCGGCCTCACCAAGACGATCGCCAAGGAATGGGGCCGCTACAAGGTGTGCGTGAACGCGGTCGCCTTCGGCTTCATCAAGACCCGCCTCACCGAGGCCACCGCCGATTCGGGCGCACGCATCGACATCGAGGGCCGCCAGATCCGCGTCGGCATCAACCCCGATTCGGCAAAGGACATCGAGGCCCGCATCCCGCTCGGCCGCGGCGGCACGCCGGATGAGGCGGCCGGCGCGGTCTATTTGTTCTGCATCCCGGAGTCCGACTACGTCTCCGGCCAGTTGCTGGTCTGCGGCGGCGGTTCGGCGCCCGGCTAAGGACCAGAGGGCGGCCTCAGCCGGCTTTGGCGAGGCCGCCCGCCACGGCCCGTAGCTGCGTGCGGCTCAGCAGACGGTCGATCCGCTCATCGAGGGTCGCGATGTTGAAGGGCTTGCGGATGATCATGTCCGCGGAAACGACCTCCTGGTCTTCGAGTTCCGCGAGGCCGGTCATCAACAAGGTACGCAGGCCCGGACGGATACGGACGAGTTCCCCGATCACCGCACGCCCGTTCATACCGGGCATGCCGTAATCGACCAGCGCCAGTTCGATCGTCGCATCCCGCGCGACATGGGCGATCGCCGCGTCACCGGTCGCCACCAGTTCGACCGAATAGCCGCGTTCGAGCAGCATTTCGCCGGTCATGCCACGCACGTCGTCGTCGTCGTCAACCACCAGAATCCGGGCGTTCCGGCGCGGCGCGTTGCGCGTTTCGGCCGGGTCGCGCGCCGCCTCCGGTTCCATGGTCGCGCGTGGCAGGAACAGAAACACCGAGGTGCCGTGGCCAAGCTCGCTCTCGATGCGCACATCGCCGCCCGATTGTTTCGCCAGCCCGTGCACTTGCGAAAGACCGAGGCCCGACCCCCGGCCCGGCCCCTTGGTGGTGTAGAAAGGCTCGAACACCCGCGCCAGCACCTCAGCCGGCATGCCGGTGCCGGTGTCACTCACCCGCACGGCAATATACTCGCCCGGCGCAAGCGATGTGCTGGCGGCATCGAGGGTGAAGTTGCGCGTCGAGATCGTCAAAGTCCCGCCCTGCGGCATGGCGTCGCGCGCATTGATCGCGAGGTTGATCACGGCGGCCTCGATCTGCCCGGGGTCCACCATCGCCGGCCACAGGCCAGGCTGAAGGTCGGTCTGGATGCGGACCGTGCGGCCAAGCGTGCTGCCGAGCAGGTTGGACAGCGCCCCGATTGCCGCATTGAGGTCGGTCGGCGTCGGCAGCAGGCGCTGGCGGCGTGAGAAGGCGAGCAGCTGCGCGGTCAGCTTGCCGCCACGCTCGGCCGCCTGCAACGCGTTGTCGACGAGGCGCAGCATCTTGTCCTGGCCGGGCGGCATGCGATTGCGCAGCAGGTCGAGCGCACCGACGACAGCGGTCAGCAGATTGTTGAAATCATGCGCAATCCCGCCCGCGAGCTGCCCGACGGCCTGTAATTTCTGGGCCTGGCGCAGCGAGGTCTCCGAATTCTCGCGCTCCGCCATTTCCGCCTCCAGGCGGTTGCGGCTTTCGGTGAGATCACGGGTGCGCTCGGCGACGCGGGCCTCGAGCGAAAAATTGAGATCCTGCAACTGGCGCTGCTGGCCGCTGAGCGCGTTGGCCATTTCGTTGAAGGCAACGGCAAGGCTGCCGAATTCCGACTGCGCGGATTCGCGCAACCGGGCACGGGCAGAGAGATCGCCGGAGGACCAGCGCCGCGCCGCGGCCAGCAGCGCCTCGGTCGGCCGGCGGACGAAGCGCTGGCCGAAGAACAGCGCCAGCACCAGCGACAGCAACGCCCCCGATATGATCAGCATGCTGCCCTGGATCGTGGTGCGGTCGAGATTTGCGAGCACCGTCGGCAAGGAGAACCCGATGCTGACAAACATCCCGATGGTGCCGTCCCCCACCGGCACATAGGCGATCATGCGCTCCATGCCATCGGCGCTCGTGACGATCACGCTGCCGCGCTTTGGCGCGGTGATCAGGGGGCGAATGGCGGGCGGGAACAATCTGCCGACATATTGCTCGTGCTCGGGGTAGCGCGCGATGGTGACACCATTGCGATCGGCGATGGCGATATTGCTCTCCGGCGGCCGCTTCAACTCGCTGAGATGCTTGCCCATCCAGTCGAGGCTGAGACCGACCATGACGACCGCCGGGCGGCCGGAAGCCATGGTGAAGGGGAGGCTGAGCGGCAGGATCGCGCCCCGCGTCGCGGTCGCCGGCATGTAGGCACCGACATCGAAATTGCCGCGGCCAAGAACCTCGCGGGCATGCGCGGCGATGGCGGGATCGGCCGGCTTCGGCGCCGTCGCATCGGTGGAGCAGATGATCTGCCCATCGGCGCGGATGATGGCGATTTCGGCGTAGCTGAGAAGTTCGCCGCGCAACAGCTCGATATCGGCCTTGCAGGCCGGGTCGCCGCTACGAACACTGGCAAAGTGCGAAATCGCAAGGGTCAGCTGACGCGCGCCCTCGACGACGTTGGACATGTCGGCGTTCAGCAGTTCGGCCTGGCGCAGCGATTCGCTGGCGATCTGCGCCCGCCCTTCGGTGCGCAGGTTGTTCTGGATGTAGGCCAGCACCAGCACGGCAGGCAGGGTGGCGACCATCACCAGGATCAACAGACGCGTGAGCAGGTTTGTTCTCGACACCGCCAAATCCCTTATCGCCGCCCCGCAGCGGGCCGTGCCGCCCCCGAGCGGCGTATGGAGACCGGCACCCTATCACATGAAAATGACGGCTCAGTGCGAAATGTTCATGCCGTGTGCCGGATTGTCGGATTTTACCTGCGCCAACACCGCGGCAGCTGGTGCGAGAGGGGGGATTCGAACCCCCATGACTTGCGCCGGTCGATTTTGAGTCGACTGCGTCTACCGTTCCGCCACTCTCGCATCGCCTGCCCCGGCGCGCGGAGACAAACCGAACGCCCAGGTCAAGTCAGCCTTATAGAGAAAATCGCGCGAAATGCCATCCCCGAGCGAACAGCCGCGATGCAAATCAGCGGTTTGCATCCGGCGAATGGCTTCGCTATACGACCGCCACCGCTGATCCCGAATAGCTCAGTTGGTAGAGCACGCGACTGTTAATCGCTAGGTCGTAGGTTCGAGTCCTACTTCGGGAGCCATTTGCGCCGCAGGCCGCCGGAACCCCCGGCGGCCTGTTGCGTTTCAGCCCGCGCCCAGCCGCGCCGCGCCGGCAGGGCCGAGATACCCGATGCGGCCGCCGGCGATGCTCGCCACCACCGCGGGCCTGCCCCCCTCCGTCGAGACCACCACCAGATCCGCCCGCCGCCCCGCTTCGATCCTGCCGCGATCGGCGAGG
>JAPLOH010000243.1 GCA_026400845.1 Alphaproteobacteria bacterium | reverse complement strand
TGTGGAACGACTACAACGACGCGAAACAGAACCCCAACCTGATGCCGAAGGGCACGCTGGCCAAGGTTCGCCTCACCATCCGCCCCGGCGGGTTCGATGATCCCAGCCAAGGCTGGACCGGCGGCTACGCGACCCGCGGCAGCACCGGTGCAGTCTATCTCTCCGGCGAATTCACGGTTGTCGAGGGTCCGTTCGCCAAGCGCAAGAATTGGACCCTGATCGGCCTCTACAGCCCGAAGGGTCCGGACTGGGGCAACATGGGCCGCAGCCTGGTCCGCGGCATGCTGAACTCGGCGCGTGGCCTGTCCGACAAAGACGTCACGCCTCAGGCGCAGGCGGCGCGCCGGATCAACGGGTTCGCCGATCTCGACGGGCTGGAGTTTGTCGCCCGCATCGACATCGGCTCCGACACCAACGGAGACGACAAAAACGAGGTCCGCGGCGCAGTGACGCGGGATCACAAGGGCTACGCCGAGGTGATGGGAATGGCCGCCACTCCGGCGTATCGCCCCGTTGCGTCGCCGGCGGCCGGACCGGCCTATGCGCCCGCCGCACCGGCGCCGGCCACCACGCCCCAGGCAGGTGCAGCCGCGGCACCGCCCAACACGCGCCCCTCCTGGGCGCGCTGAGGGAGGCCCGGCATGTTGCTCCGTCCCCGCCAGAAACTGTTCGTCGAGCGCAGTGTTTCTGCACTCGACGAACACCAGAACACCCTCGCCGTCGCTCCAACAGGGGCCGGCAAGACGATCATGTTGTCAGCTGTCATCGGTGAGAAGCTCCGCGGCAGCAAGGCGAAGGCGGCCGTGCTCGCGCACCGAGACGAGCTGACCGACCAGAACAGGAGCAAGTTCCACCGCGTGGCGCCCGGCATCACCACCTCGGTGGTGGACGCCTCGGAGAAGTCCTGGGCCGGCCAGGCGACTTTCGCCATGGTGCCGACGTTGACCCGCGGCGCCAATCTCGACGCCATGCCGGCGCTCGACCTGCTGGTGATCGACGAGGCGCATCACGCAGTCGCGGACAGCTACCGCCGCATCATCGACCGCGCGCTCCACCTCAACCCTATGTGCCGCATCTACGGGGTGACGGCGACACCGAACCGGGGAGACCGGAAGGGCCTGCGGCCGATCTTCTCCAACGTCGCCGATCAGATCCGGATCGGCGAATTGATCCGCACCGGCCATCTCGTGCCGCCGCGGACCTTCGTGATCGATGTCGGCGTGCAGGACGAGCTGGCGAAGGTCCGCCGCGTCGGAGACGACTTCGACATGGCCGCGGTCGGGCAGATCATGAACCAGACGCCGGTCACCGAGGCTGTCATTCGCCACTGGCGTGAGAAAGCCGGCACCCGGCAGACCGTGATGTTCTGCTCGACTGTCGAGCACGCCACCACCGTCACCGCCGCCCTCAATGCGGTGGGGGTGAACGCGGAACTGGTCACCGGCGATATGGCGGATGGCGAGCGGCGCGACGCGCTCGCCCGCTACGCCGCCGGCCGGTCCCAGGTGGTGGTGAACGTCGCGGTGCTGACCGAGGGCTGGGACCACCCGCCGACCAGTTGCGTCGTGCTGCTCCGACCCAGCTCGTACAAATCGACCATGATCCAGATGGTCGGCCGCGGGCTGCGGACGGTAAACCCGGAGGAGCACCCGGGCGTCATCAAGACCGACTGCATTGTGCTCGACTTCGGCACCTCTTCGCTGCTGCACGGATGTCTCGAACAGGACGTCGACTTGCTCGGCCACGAGGCCGATGGCGAGGCGCCCACCAAGACCTGCCCGGAATGCGAGGCCACGGTGCCGCTGGCCGTGATGGAATGCCCGCTGTGCGGTTACTGCTTCGCGTCGGATGGTGGCGCTGCGGCGGAGCCGCTGTCGGACTTCATCATGAGCGAGATCGACCTGCTGAAGCGGTCGAGCTTCCAGTGGTGCGATCTGTTCGGCGATGACGCGGCGCTGATGGCGAACGGGTTCAACGCCTGGGGCGGCATCTTCTTCCTGGCCGGGCGGTGGCACGCGGTCGGCGGCAAGCAGCGCGAGAGAGCCCATCTGCTGGCGATCGGGGAGCGCACCGTCTGCCTGGCCGCCGCCGACGACTGGCTGAACCAGCATGAGACGGACGAGAGCGCGCACAAGAGCAAGTCGTGGCTGCACCAGGCCCCGACCGACAAGCAGCTGCTCTACCTGCCGCCCGACCGCCGCGGCGACTTCAGTCTGACCCGGTATCAGGCCTCGGCGCTGATCACCTTCCAGTTCAACAAGCAGGCGATCAAGGCACTGGTCCAGGACGCCCACGCCGATGCGGGGAGGCGGGCGGCATGACGGTGC
>JAPLOH010000301.1 GCA_026400845.1 Alphaproteobacteria bacterium | reverse complement strand
TCCTGATCATCGAGCGCGCGTCGGCGCCCGCGCATTGCCGCGTGGCAATGCCGGTCAGGCAGGCGACAGACGTGGAAATTGCGGTGGCGGGGCACGCGTTTGCCCGGCGGGCGACAGTGCGAGCCAGGCGGTCGCCGCGCCCACCCAGGCAATCTCCCGGGCGCCCGTGTACGGCGGCACCCACCAGCGCCCGGCCCGCCACGGCGCCGGCACCAGAACCCATTCCACCGCCTCGCCCTCATCCCGCACCACCGCATCGGCGGCCAACAGCGCCGCCGGTGACACCCCCGCGCGCAAGGCAGCGCTCCGCCCGCCGGTCGCGCCAAACAGGGCGGCCAGCAGCGCGCGCAGCATCGCCACCAGAGCGGCGGCGACGGCGGGGGGCCGGGGGGTGGGGGGGGGGGGGGGGTCATGCGGGCTTGGTCACTCCTGATTGCAGGAATGACGTTTTATTTGACTTTTATGTTAGCTGCAAGCGGAATCTCGCGATCCCAGCCATTTTTTCCTTAAACTAGCGAAAGCCGCCGCTCAGGCGTCCTCGCCCAGCAGCTTCCTGGTCAGCGCCTTCAGCCGCTCCTCGCCCTCCGGGGTCTTGGGGCTGAGTTCGAGCACCTTGTTCCAGGCGGCAATGGCGCCCTTGAAATCCTCCCGTGCCTCGGCGATGCGCGAGAGGCTTTGCCAGGCGGGGAAATGCCGCGGTTCGCGGCGGATGGTTTCCTGGAAATCGGCCAGCGCACCGGGGTAGTCGCCGAGTTCCGAGCGTGCGAGGCCGCGGCGCAGATAGACGTCGGGGGCCTCGGGGTCGAGCACCAGGGCCGCCTCGATGTCGTCGAGCGCCTCCTGCGGCGCGGCATTGGCAAGCTCGCGCATGCCGCGCCGCACCAGCAGCATCGCACTCGGCGCGATCGCCTGGGCCCAGAGTTCCCGCATGCGGCCCTCGATTTTCGCCGCCGTCTCCTCGTTCGGCGCGGCGATGAGACCGGCCGCGAGAGCATCGAGCTCCGCCGCCCGCCCGGTCGCCCGGTTTTGTCCGAGGGCGGGCAGTGCGATCAGCAGGAGAAGCAGGACAAGTGCGCGCATGGCCTATCCTGGTCCGGTTCGGTGCCTGGGTTCAAGCGGGCTTTGCGCTGTTCCCAGAGCAATCGGGTGACGCCGATGTCGAGCCAAGGAAGGCAGATTTTTCACCACCCGCTCCGCTAGAGACACAGAGACAGGGAGAAGGGAGTGGTAACTGCGGCACTCGAATTGCCCGGCTGACTTCACTTCTCCCTGCTCTCTGTGTCTCTAGCGAAGCGGGTGGTGCAATTCCTGGCTTGCTTCGCTGACATCCGCGGCCTTCAGCCGATTTGCCTGGCGGCCACCCCGGGCGGCGGCGGGCCGCCGGCCATCCAGTCCAGCAATTGCACCGTGTGCACCACCGGCAGGGCGTCGCCAGCGAGCTGGGTGAGGCAGCCGATATTGCCGGCGGCGATGAGGTCTGGCCGGGTCGCCATGATGTTGCCGAGCTTGCGCTCGCGCAGGCGCCCGGCGATCTCGGGTTGCAGTATATTGTAGGTGCCGGCCGAGCCGCAGCAGAGGTGGCCCTCCGCCGGCTCCTTCACGGTAAATCCAGCCTTGCGCAGGAGGGTCTTCGGTTCGTTCAAAATTTTCTGGCCGTGTTGCAGGCTGCACGCGGCGTGATAGGCCACCGTCAACCCCGGCGCCGGGCGCGAGGGCGCGTAGCCGATCCGGCTGAGGTATTCGGTGATATCGACGGCCAGCGCGGAGACCGCCTCGGCCTGCGCGCGCTGGGCCTCGGACTCGCCGCGGAACATGAAGCCGTAATCCTTCACCGTGGTGCCGCAGCCCGAGGTGTTGATCACGATGGCATCGAGCCCATCGCCGGCGCTTTCGCGCGACCAGGCCGCGATGTTGGCGGCGGCGGCGTGCATTGCCGGGTCGTGCTGGCCCATGTGATGGGTGAGCGCGCCGCAGCAGCCGGCGCCTTCGGCCACCACCACCTCGATGCCCATGCGCGTCAGCAGGCGGATGGTGGCGTCGTTGATGGCGGGATCGAGCACGTTCTGGGCGCAACCTGCCAGCAGCGCTACGCGGCCGCGACGGGTGCCGACGGCGCGATGGATGCCCGGCCGCTCCCCAGTGCCCTTGGCCGGCAGCGAAGCGGGCGCCAGCTTCAACATCGCCCGCAACCGCTGCGCCGGCACGCTGCTGCCGGGGATGGCGCGGGTCAGTGGACGGGCGATCTTGGCGCCCCTCAGGGCAAGCCGCAGCAGGCCGGGCCGCGGCAGCACGGCGCCGAGCACGCGACGCATCGCCCGGTCATGCCACGGCCGCCGATAGGTCGCCTCGATATAGGTGCGGGCGTGGTCGACCAGGTGCATGTAGTGCACGCCGGAGGGGCAGGTGGTCATGCAGGACAGGCAGGAGAGGCAGCGATCGATGTGGCGCACCACCTCCTCGCTGGCCGGGCGCTGGTTCTCCAACATGTCCTTGATGAGGTAGATGCGCCCGCGCGGGCTGTCGAGCTCATCGCCGAGCAGCACGAAGGTCGGGCAGGTCGCGGTGCACATGCCGCAATGGACGCAGGTGCGCAGGATCTGGTTGGCGACCGAGGTGTCGGGGTCGCGGAGTTGTTCTTCGGTGAAATTCGTCTGCACTTTTAGCCCCCCGCGACCATGCGGCCGGGATTCAGGATGCCGGCTCTCCGGCGGCACCACGGCGACGGCGGCGCGCAGCGCGCCGGGCGCGCGGACCAGCATGTAGGTGCCCGCGCCAGCCGCCCGCGCCACCGCCGCGTGGGTCTCCGCCGTGGCCGGCCCGGCGACCCAGAGCAGCCCGCCGCCCCAATCCATGAACCAGGCCGCGCCGAACGCCTGTTCCAGCGCCGCCGCCACCGCCGGGCCGGCGGAGGGCCGCACCGAAACGCGCCAGATCGCCCCCTGCTCCACCACCATCGGCGCCACATCTCGTACCGAAGCCCAGGCAATGACGGAGGCGCCGTCATCCAGCAATTCGGCGGCGCCGAATTCGCCGAGATCGACCTTCAGCCGCTCCGTGCGATAGGCCACCGCGGGCGCGAAATCCTCGATCCGCACCAACGTCACGCTATCGCCGAACCAGGCGAGCACCGGCACGCGGGCCGCCATCGCCGCCGGCAGATAGGCCGCGCCCGACACCGCATAGGGCGATCCCAGCGCGCGCGACAAGGCCGCGACCGCGCGATCGGGGGTGAGCCCCTTCAGCACCAGGGTGCCCCGCCGCTCCGGGGCCGGCAGCACTTTCAGGGAAATGTCGGTCATCACCGCGAGCGTGCCAAAACTCCCTGTCAGAAGCTTGCATAGATCGAGCCCGGTGACGTTCTTCAGCACCCGCCCGCCCGAATGGATGCGCTCGCCGCGGCCGTTCACCGCGACGACGCCCATCACGTGATCCCGCGTCGCGCCCCACATCACGCGCCGCGGACCGGAGAGATTGGCGGCGACCACACCACCCAGCGTCTGCGCCGCATCGACGCCGTAGAGGGCGGAGAAATCGGGCGGTTCGGCGATGATATGCTGCCCCTTGGCCGCCACCGCGGCGGCGATCTCGGCCATCTTCGTGCCGGTGCCGGCGGTCAGGATCAGCTCCTGCGGCGAATAGAGCGAAATCCCGCTGAGCCCCGCCGTGCTCAATGTATCCGCCGCCTGGACCGGCCGCAGCAGCCCGTCCTTGCTGCCATTGCCGCGCACCGCGAGCGGCGTGGCACTGTCCCGTGCCGCGACGATCGCGGCGACGACACCGTCGATATCGGTTGGCGTGATCGTGCTCATGCTGCCGCCACAAACTCCGGCTTCAGCGGAAACACCTTGGAGGGGTTCAGCAGCCAGCCCGGATCGAACGCCGATTTCACCCGCCGCTGCTGGTCCAGCTCGATCTCGCTGAACTGCACCCCCATCAAATCCCGCTTCTCCACCCCCACCCCATGCTCGCCGGTGAGGCAACCGCCGACCTCGACGCAGAGTTTCAGGATATCGGCGCCGAAATCCTCCGCCTTGCGGAAGCTCGCGGGGTCATTGGCATCGAACATGATGAGGGGGTGCAGATTGCCGTCGCCGGCATGGAAGATGTTGGCGACCTGGAGCCCGTAGGCGGCACTCATCTCACCGATGCGGCCCAGCACCTCGGCCAGCCTGGAGGTCGGGATGGTGCCATCCATGCAGAGATAATCCGGGCTGATCCGCCCGACGGCGCCGAACGCGCCCTTGCGGCCTTTCCAGATCGCCAGGCTCTCCTCCGGGGTTTGCGATACCCGCAGGCTCACCGGATCGAACCGGTTGCAGATGTCGCGGATGCGGTCGAGGTAGTAGTCCTGCTCGGTGATACTACCCTCGACCTCGATGATCAGCATCGCCTCGGCGTCGAGGGGATAGCCGGCATGGGCGAAGGCCTCGCAGGCGTGGATGGCCGGTCGGTCCATGAATTCGAGCGCGACGGGGATGATGCCGGAACCGATGATGGCGTCCACACAGGCGCCGGCGATCTCGTTGGACTTGAAGGCCGCCAGCATCGCCCGCGCCCCCTCGGGCGAGCGCAGGATACGCACCGTCACCTCGGTGACCACCACGAGCTGCCCCTCGCTGCCGGTCAGCAGGCCGAGCCAGTCATAGCCGGCGGCGTCGAGATGGCTGCCGCCGATGTCGAGGATTTCACCCGCGACGGTGACGACACGCAGCCCGAGCAGGTTGTTCGCCGTCACCCCGTAGCGCAGGCAATGGGCGCCGCCCGAGTTCATGTTGACGTTGCCGCCGATCATGC
>JAPLOH010000062.1 GCA_026400845.1 Alphaproteobacteria bacterium | reverse complement strand
TCTTTAGCGGGCGATATTACTGAGGCGATCTTGACGGCAGCCGTCCGTCGACGGACAAAACACGCATGACCCAGCGCGGCACACTCCTGTTCATCTCCCTCCTCGGCGGGGAGGGCACCTATGACCCCAAAAAGTTCCGCCGCCTGCCCGGCGGCGATGATGACACGGTATGGATGCGCATGACGCTCGATCATCTCGGCGTGACCGATCAGGTCAACTATCTGGGCGTGCGCCCGCATCGTGGCGAGGCGATGCCGGCGCCCGAGGGGATCGACGCGGTGATCCTCGGCGGCTCGATCGACTCGGTGCATGACAACCACCCCTGGCAGGCCGATGTGCGGGACTTCCTCGCCCGCTGGCGCGCCACGCGCCGGCCGCTGTTCGGCATTTGCGGCGGCCACCAGATGGCCTCGGTGGTGGAGGGCGGCGCGGTCGATACCATGCAGACCGGCAAGATCGCCGGCTCCTACACGGTGGAGCGCACGCCTGAAGGCGAGGGGCATTTCCTGTTCGACGGCTTCGCCCCGGACCAGGAATTTCATTTCTCGCATTATGACCGCGTTGCCGAGCTGCCGCCCGGCGCCGTGGTGCTGGCGCAGCGCGAGCACACGCCGCATGCGGCGCTCGATCACGGCGACAACTGGTTCTCCGTGCAGTTCCATCCCGAAGCCACCGCCGACCTGTTCGCCACCGTCTACGGCGATAGCCCCGAGGTGCTCGCCCGCTATCGCCTGCTGCCCGGCACCGAGCGGATGCTGCTGAATTTCCTCGTCGGCACCGGCGTCGTAAAGGCGGGCGTCGTAAAGGCGGGCGTGGTGAAGCCATGAGCGTGATCCGCCGCGCCGATCTTACCATCACCCAGTGGCGCAACGGCGCCGGCCGCAAAGCCGATATCGCGACCGGGCCGGGCTGGTTGATCGGCTTCGCTTTCCTCGATGCCGACGCGCCGTTCTCCGACTACACCGGGCATGACCGCACCATCACCCTCGTAGAGGGCCCCGGCTTCACCCTGGCCGATGCCGCCGGAACATCCCTCCCGGTCACCTTGATCGGCCGCCCCGCGCCCTTCGATGGCGGCTGGATCGTCGATTGCCGCATCCATGGCGCGCCCTGCGTGGTGGTCAACGTGATGACCGAGCGGGCGCACTGGCGCCACGCCGCCGCCGTCCATCGTGCGGTAGACCTGCCCCCGCGCGACCCTTCCGCAGCGGCCGAGGTGCTGGTGGTGCTGGCCGGCACGCTCACCGAGAGCGGCGCTATCGCCGGGCGGTATGACGCCATTCGCCGCACATCGGGCGGCGACGTCAGCGCATCCGCTGATGCCCTGATCTACCGGGCGCGGTTGCTGCCAAGCTGAAAACCTGCGGTTTTCTTTTGACCACGGGAGCCGGCAGATTTTTATCTGTTGGCCCTCGGTCACTCCGGCAATCGTCGGTTTTTGTTGCGATTTGCAAATAAAATGGGACGATACGGCAGAACGCTGGGTTAATGTACTGTGTTTGCCGCAGCCAATTGGTTGTTCAGCAGAAAGCTCCGAGGTAGCTGTTGATGTGCTTGGCCGACGCTGCGCAATCAGCGCTGCGAGCACTGCTCCTCATGCCCATAGGATCGCTCACGCGAGCAATTCGCCGGTCTACTCGTTTTCAAAAAAGAACGGCTTTCTTTCGTTGCCACGATCAACCGCGCCCGGCGATCGTCTTGCGCAGCACGCGGGAGATCTGGTCGATGATGGCGACGGTGACCAGCACCATCAGGATGAGGAACGAGACCTGCTGCCATTCCAGCACGCGGATCATTTCGGAAAGATGCACGCCGATGCCGCCGGCGCCGACGATGCCGATGATGGTGGCGGAGCGGGTGTTGGATTCGATGTAGTAGAGCACCTGGCTGGCGAAGACCGGCAGCACCTGGGGCACGATGCCGAAGCGCACCGCGGCGGCGCGGCTGCCGCCGGAGGCGGTGACGCCTTCGACCGGCCGGCGGTCGGCGGTTTCGATGGCCTCGCTCATCAACTTGGCGAGGGCGCAGATGTCGGCGCTGGCGATCGCGAGCGCACCGGCGAAGGGGCCGAGGCCGACCACGTTGATCCAGATCAGCGCCCATATCAGCGTATCCACGCTGCGCACGGTGTCGAGCAGGCGGCGGGCGAAGAAATGGACGATGCGGTTGGCGACGATGTTGCGGGCGGCGAGAAAGCCGAGCGGGATGGCGAAAACGGCGGCCGTCATGGTGCCGAGGAAGGCGATGGCGAGGGTCTGGCCGAGCGCCTCGAGATAGATGAAGAAGCGGCTCCAGGTCTCGGGCGAGGGCGGCATCATCAGCATCACGATGTCGCCGAGGCGCCACAGGCCGGGGATGAAGCGCTCGAAGCTGATGCCGAGGACGGGCACGCCGAGGAAAAACAGCCCGATCAGCACGGCGATGGCAACGAAGCCAGGGCCATGGGTGCGCCAGCCGTAGCGCGGGAGTTCGACGTTGCGGCTGCGCAGCATCGCGGACAGGGTGGCGGCGGATTCGCTCATCGGGCGCCCTCCATGCGGACCAGGCGGTGGCGGAGGAACTCGGTGCCGACATCGATCAGCATCACACAGGCGATGATGACCAGCAGAATGGCGCTGACATCGGCGTAGTAGAAGCGGCGGATGGAGACCAGCAGGTCCTCCCCGATGCCGCCGGCGCCGACGAAGCCGATCACCGAGGCGCCGCGGACGTTGATTTCGAAGCGCAGCAGCGCGTAGCTGGTGAAGTTCGCCAGCACCTGCGGCACCACGCCGAAGCGCACCTGCGCGAACCAGGAGCCGCCGGAGGCCGCGATCCCCTCGACCGGCTTGAGATCGATGTTGTCCACCACCTCGGCGAACAGCTTTCCCAAGGCGCCGGCGGTGTGGATGGCGAGCGCCATCACGCCGGGAAGCGGGCCGAGGCCGAAGGCGACGACGAAAATCAGCGCGAACACCAGGTCCGGCACGGTGCGGCAGAATTCCAGCAGGCGGCGCACGGTGGCGCGCAGCACGGGCGAGCGGGTGAGATTGGCGGAGCACATGAAGCAGGCGCAGAACGCCACCAAGGCGCCGCTGAAGGTGCCGATATAGGCGATCAGCATGGTCTCGCCGATCAGCCGCAGCCATTTGCGCAGGCCCCAGAACCACTCCACCGGGTCGGTCCAGACATAGGCGCCGGAGTCGAGATGGGCGAGGCGGGCGAAATAATCGGTGAAATTGCCGAGCTTGGCCCAGAATTTCTGGGGCTCCACCTCGGCGCCGAGGGCGGCGAGGGCGAGGGCGAAGAGGGTCACCGCAATGCCAAGCACCATCTGGCGCCGCTTGGCCGCCACCGCCGCGCCATAGGCATTGGCGAGCGGGGCGAGTTGGGCGGCCGGCAGGACGGCGACGGTGTGGATGCTGTGGGTCATCGGCGGTTCGGGCCGGTGCCGTGGGACGGCGCCGGCCCGTTCTCCCTAGGACGCCGCCTTCTTCTTGAGGGCGTCGACGAACTGGATCATCTTGATGGTGTCGTTGTAGGCGGCGTTGTCGATCTCCTGCCAGGGCAGGTTCTTGCCGTCCGAGAGCTTGTCGAAGGCGGCCTTGTCCTTCTTCGGCGCATCGAGGAAGGCGGCCTTGATGGCGGCCTTGAGGTCCTCGGGCATGTCGGAGAGGTAGGAGGTCGGCGAGTTGATGATGAGGTCCGAGGTCAGGACGATCCGGAAATCCTCCTTCTTCATCAGCGAGCCGTCGGCGTTCTTCAGCATACCCTTGGAGAGCATGCGTGTGAGGTTGCTGTCATCGGCGGCGTTCCACCAGTTGCAGGCGACGTCGACGGTGCCCTGGGCGAGGGCGAGCACGGCGTTCTCGTGGCTGCCGGTGGTCTGCATCTTGCCGAAGAACTTGTCGGGAGTGATGCCGCGCTTGTCGAGCGTATAGAGCGGCATATTGTAGCCTGAACCGGAATTAGGATCGACCAGACCTAGGTTCTTACCCTTGAGGTCCTCGATCGTCTTGTAGGGGCTATTCGCCTTCACATAGAAAACGGAGTAGTAGCCCTTGCTGCCATCGGCGTTGACGTCGATCACGAAGGCATCAGTCTTCACGCCGATCAACCGGGCGCGGGCGAATGATGCCGGGCCATGGTTTCCGATATGAATGTTGCCCGAGCGCTGCCCTTCGATCACCGCCGCATAGTCATTGGCGATGCGCAGCGTCACCTTCGTGCCGAGCTCGCGGCTCAGGTAGTTCACGAAGGGGCCCATGCGTTCGGTGACGCCCGAGGCATTCTCGGAGGGGACGACGGCATAGACGAGTTCGGGATACTTCGCCTTCCAGGATTGGGCACGGGCCGGCACGGCGGAGGTGGTGGCGCCCGCGGCGAGGCCGGCGAGCAAAGTACGACGGTTCATCATGTCAAAACCTCTTGGTTCATGCGGCTCGGGAAAGGGCGGATCACGCCGCCACGGCAGACGGCATCGGGGCGAGCAGCCCGGGGCCGAGATCGGCATCGAGCACCTCATGGGCCTCCATGCCGTAGAGCTCGCGCGCCACCTCCTCGGTGAGCGCGGCGGGCACGTCATCGAACACCACACGGCCTTGCGCCATGCCCACCAAGCGGTCGCAATAGGTGCGGGCAAGATCGAGCGAGTGCAGGTTGCAAAGCACGGTGATGCCGAAATGCTTGTTGATGCGCAGCAGGGCATCCATGACGATTTTCGCGTTGCGGGGGTCGAGCGAGGCGACAGGCTCGTCGGCGAGGATGATGTCGGGTTCCTGCACCAGGGCGCGGCAGATCGCCACGCGCTGCTGCTGCCCGCCGGACAGATCCTCCGCGCGTTGGGCGGCGAGGCCGGCGATATCGAGCTGGTCGAGCGCGGAGAGGGCGATGGCGCGGTCCTCCCGGCTCCACAGCCGGGGAAAGGCGCGCCAGGCAGAGGTATGCGCGAGGCGGCCCATCAGCACGTTGTTCAGCACATCGAGCCGGCCGACCAGGTTGAACTGCTGGAAGATCATCGCGCAGCGGCGGCGCCAGTCGCGCAGGGCGGGGCCGCTGAGGGCGGTGACGTCGATATCGCCGAAGCGGATACGCCCCTCGGTCGGCTCGCCGAGGCGGTTGATCATGCGCAACAGGGTGGACTTGCCGGCGCCGGAGCGGCCGATCACGCCGACGAATTGGCCGGGCGTGATGCCCAGGCTCACCGCGTCCACGGCCCGCGTCGTGCCGTAGACCTTGCTCACATGTTCAATCGCCAGCATGGTCCCCACTTTCCGCGCTTTTCGTCGGCCGGGTTATGTCAGATGGCGGGGCGGCGGTTGGTGAAGCTTTGATGAAGCTCGGTCACCGGCGCGGGCAGTGGCCCGCTGGGTTGGCGCCTGACATAAAACCGTCATAATGCGGGGATCAGGCTGAACGCAGCGAAAGGGCCCGCCATGCTCACCCGTCGACACCTCATCGCCACCGCCGCCGCCTCGTCATTTGCCACCGCCGCGATGGCGCAGGACACCCGCGAACTGCCCAAGCCCGGCAAGCGCGCATGGGCCGCGAAAGTCCCGGTGGTGCGCATCGGCCTGCTCGGCGGCGAGAACGACGCCGACCGGTTGCAGCGCGTCGACGGCTACAAGAAGCTGATCGAGAAGACCTTCGACATCCCGACCAAGCTGCTGATGGCGTCGGACTATGCCGGCGTGATCCAGGCCTTCGCCGCCGGGCAGGTCGATCTCTCCTACATGTCGCCGGCCAGCTACGCGGCCGCCTGGATCGAGAGCAAAGGCAACATCGTGCCGCTCACCACCAGCCAGGAGAAGGACGGCGGGATTTCCTACGTCGCGGTCGCCTATGTCCGTGCCGATAGCGGGATCACCTCGATCGAGCAGTTGAAGGGCAAGTCGCTCGCCTGGGCCGACCCCAACAGCGCCTCGGGCTATCTCATCCCGCGCTCGGAATTCCGCGGCATGGGGATCGACCCCGAATCCGGCAAGTATTTCGGCCGCACCGGCTTCGGCGGCGGGCATGAGCAGGCGGTGGTGGCGGTGCTGAACAAACAGTACGACGCCGGGGTCACCTGGGCGTCGGGCCTCGGGGAGGTCAGCGAGGGCTACACCCGCGGCGCCCTGCGCGCCATGGTCGAGAAGAAGCTGCTCGACATGAAGGACCTGCGGATCATCTGGAAATCCCGCCCGATCGTGAACGGCCCGCTCGCCATCCGCGGCGATACGCCCCCGGAGTTCCAGGCCGACATGCTGGCGCTGCATCGCGCCATCCCGCGCACCAGCCCGGATATTTTCCACTCGATGGACATGGGCTCCTCGATCGACTGGGTGCCGGTGAAGCACGCCGACTACCAGGTGTTCGTTGATATGCTCCAGGCCGAGGCCGCCCAGCGCCGCAAGCCTTGAGCGCAAGCCTTGCCGCGGTCGAGCTGAGCTATCAGGCGCGGCTGCGGTCGCGCCGGGCCTCGACGCTGGCCTATGGCGCAGTTCTGCTGGTGTGCATCGCCGTCTCCGGCTGGGTCTCCGAGGTGTTCCCCGAGACCCTGGCGCGCGGCCTGCCGCAGGTCGGCGTCTATTTCGGCAAGCTGGTGCCGGGTTTCACCTGGGCGCATCTGCTCGACGGGCCCAAACAGGCGGGGTCGATCGCCTACTGGTTCTATCGGATCGACTCCTGGGGCTGGATGCTGTTCGAAACCACCCAGATCGCCGCATTGGCGACGCTGTTTGGCGCGACGGCGGCTTTCTGTGCGTGCTTCCTGGCGTCCGCGAATCTGGCGCCGAACCGCGCGACCTACGTGATTTGCCGCAGGGTGCTGGAACTGTTCCGCACCGTGCCGGACATCGTCTATGCGTTGATCCTGGTCTACGCGCTCGGTGTTGGCCCGCCCGCCGGCATTTTCGCCATCGCGCTGCACACCACCGGGGCTTTGGGCAAGCTGTTCGCCGAGGTGGTCGAGAACGCCGACATGCGGCCGTGGGAGGCCGTGCGGGCGGCCGGCGGCACCTGGCTGCACGGGGTGCGCTTCGCCATCCTGCCGCAGGTGATGCCGAATTTCCTCTCGTATCTTTTGTTGCGCTTCGAGGTGAACGTGCGTGGCTCCACCGTGATCGGTTTCGTCGGCGCCGGGGGCATCGGGCAGGAACTGTATCTGGTGATCGCCAAGAACTACTATGACGAGATCGGCGCCATCATCGTGCTGATCATCCTCACCGTCACGCTGATCGACATCGTCTCCGAACGGCTGCGGACCTGGGCGATCGGGCGGATCGGATGAGCATCGCCCCCGCCGAGATCGCCGCACTCAAGGCGCGAATGCCCGCCGCTTTCGGGGTCTCTCCGGCGCGCAAGGCGATGCGGATTGCCCTCGCTTTGCTGGCCGTCGCGTGGCTCGTCACCCTGCTGATTTGGTTCGACCTGACGCCAGCGCGGCTTTGGGCCGGGGTGAGTGGCCTCACCAAAATCCTCCGCCTGATGTTCCCGCCGAGCCCGGGCGAGCAGTGGCTCGACATTCTGCGCGGCCTCGCGGAGTCGGTCGCGATGGCCTTCCTCGGTAGTTTCGTCGCCATGCTGGTGGCGATTCCGCTCGGCTTTCTCGGCGCACGCAACGTGGTGGTGAACACGCTGGCGCATTTCTCCATCCGCCGGTTGTTCGACGGGTTCCGCGGCATGGACCAGCTGATCTGGGCGCTCGCCTTTGTGCGCGCCGTCGGCCTCGGCCCGCTGGCGGGGGTGATGGCGATCACCGCCGCCGAGGTCGCGATCCTCGCCAAGCTGTTCGCCGAAGCGATCGAGAATGCCGATACCCGCCAGCCCGAGGCGATCACCGCGACGGGTGGCAATGCGCTGCTGCGCATCCGCTTCGGCCTGCTGCCGCAGGTGGCGCCGGTGATGCTGGCGCAGTTTCTCTATCAGGTGGAGAGCAACACCCGCAGCGCCTCCATCCTCGGCGTGGTCGGCGCTGGTGGCATCGGGTTGCAGATTTCCGAGCGTATCCGAGTGGGCTACTGGGATCAGGTGCTGTTCATCATCATCCTGATCCTGGCGACGGTGGCGGTGATCGACTTCCTGTCGGCGAAAATCAGGCATGCCCTGATCGGCACTTCGTCGCGGTGAGCGTCCCCCCTTGCCAGCCGCCGGCCGCCCGGCCAGCATCCGCGCCAGAACAGGAGAACGCCCCCATGATCACCGCCCGCCCCGAGGATGTCGGCCTGTCCAGCGCGCGCCTTGCCCGCGTGGATGGCTGGATGGACAAATGGGTCGCCTCCGGCCGCCTGCCCGGCCTCTCCGTCACCATCAACCGCCGCGGCAAGACCGTCTATCATCGCACCACCGGCAAGTGCCGCGTCGAGACCGGCGCACCGATGACCAGCGACACCATCGTGCGCATCTATTCGATGACTAAGCCGCTCACTTCGGTGGCGCTGATGATGCTCTACGAGGAGGGCCATTTCCTCCTCGATGACCCCATCACCCGCGTGCTGCCGACCTGGCGCAACCAGCGGGTGGTCACCTCGGGCAACGCGCTGAAATACGACAGCGTGCCGGCCGAGCGCGACATCACCTATCGCGACCTGCTGACCCACACCTCCGGCCTCGCCTTCGGCTTCATGGTCAACCACGCGGTTGACCAGATGTACGTCAACAAGGGCATCGATTTCATCTGGGTGAACGGCCGCCCGAAGGAGCCCGTCACGCTGGCCGAGATGACCGACCGTGCCGGCGCGCTGCCGTTGATGGCGCAGCCCGGCAAGGCCTGGAACTACTCCATCGCCACCGACATCATCGGCCGCCTCGTCGAGATCCATGGCGGCATGCCCTTCGACCAATTCATGGCCGAGCGCGTCATCGGCCCGCTCGGCATGGTCGATACCGGCTTCCACGTGCCCGAGGGCAGCCGCGACCGCTTCGCCGCCAACTACATTCCGGATGGCAAGGGCGGCATGAAGCTGTTCGATGATCCCACCACCAGCCAGTACCTCACCCCCCCATCCGCGGCCTCCGGCGCCGGCGGCCTGGTCTCCACGGCCGGCGACTACATGCGCTTCTGCCAGATGATGCTGAACGGCGGCACGCTCGATGGCGTCCGCCTGCTCGGCCGCAAAACGGTGGAGCTGATGACCGCCAACCACCTCGGCGGCGATATGGCCTCGATGGGCAAGCCGCGCTTCTCGGAGGCGAATTACGAGGGCATCGGCTTCGGCCTCGGCTTCTCCGTGATGCTCGACCCCGCGCGCGCCCAGATCATGGGCACATCAGGCGAATACGCCTGGGGGGGTGCGGCCAGCACCGCCTTCTGGTGCGACCCCAAGGAGGAGATGGCGGTGGTGATGCTGACCCAGCTGCTGCCGAGCTCGACCTATCCGATCCGGTCGGAACTGAAGGTGCTGACCTACCAGGCCGTGGTGGATTGAGGGCCATGAACCTCACCTCAGGCCTCATCAAGGCCCGCACCCAGGGGCCAATCGGCTGGCTGATTTTCGACAACCCCGAGAAGCTCAACGCCCTCTCGCCGGGCATGGCGGAGGATGGCATCGAGGTGATCTCCGCCTACGCCGCGGACCCCGCGATCAAGGTGGTGATCATGCGCGGCTCCGGCACCCGCGCCTTCATCTCGGGCGGCGATATCAAGAGCTTCGGCACCACGCGGGCGGACCCGGAGGCGGCGCGCATCGCGCGCGAGGCCCCGGGCAAACTCCGGCGCATGATGCTCGATCTCGAGAAACCGCTGATCGCCATGATCCACGGCTACTGCCTCGGCGGCGGCCTCGGCATGGCGCTCAATGCCGATCTGCGTTTCGCCGCGTCGGACGCGCAGTTCAGCGTGCCCGCCGCCGTGCGCGGCATCGCCTATGCGCCGGACGGGCTGAAGCAACTGGTCGATCTGGTCGGCCCTAGCATCGCCAAGGACATCATGTTCTCCGCCCGACGCCTCAAAACCGAGGAGGCGCTGCGCATCGGCCTGATCAACCGGGTGGTGGAGGCCGATGAGCTGGAGGCCGTGACGGTCGCCTATGCCGAGACGCTGGCGGCCAATGCCCCGCTCTCCATCCGCGCCTCGAAATACTTCATCGGCCAGCTCGGCCTCGAACGCGAACAACGCGACGAAGCCCGCATGGACGCGATGCAGCGCGAGGCCGAGGCGAGCGAGGATTTCAAGGAGGCCACCGCCTCCTTCATCGAGAAGCGCAAGCCGGTCTTCAAGGGAAGCTGAACCCGACCGCCGCCAGCACCGCGTCGGTGAGGGCGGCGACCGGTTCCGCCGCATCGAGACGCAGCACGGGGCAGGTGCGCTGGGCGAGCCAGGCCTCGTGCAGCGCCCGGCTGCGCTGCTCCGGGCCGGCAGTGTCGTAGGCTTCGGCCCAGGCGAGAAACTCCTGGCTCGCCGCTGCCATGTCGCCGCATGGCTGGATCCGTGCGCCGTAACGCCCGGTCTCCCGGGCGTGCAGCCGGGCCATCCGCAAGGCGGGATCGAGGCGGAGATAGACCACCAGGTCATACAGCCCCTCCAGTGGCCCCGCCCAGCCGATCGAGGAGCCGGTGAAAATCCAGTCCGGCGTGGCGGCGAGGCGCGGCAGCAGCTCGTCGAGCCGCCGCTCGCGCGGCCTCGGCGTGGTGAAAGGCGGGTCGGTCGGCACCCAGAAATAAGTGTCGGAGTCCTCATGCGGCCATCCCGCCGCCGCCGCCAGCGCGGCGCCAAGGGTGGTGGTGCCGGAGCCCGAGGCGCCGAGGATGTGAATGCGGGGCATGGCGGCAAATTGACCAACGCCGCGCGCTCTGTCGATATCGCCGCTGTGACGGGCATGGGAGACGGCGAAGCCGGAGATGGTTTCGCTGATGGTGGTGTTGGCGCCGGCGGTCGCGGTGAACAGGGCATTCCCCGGGACGTCGGGCAGGCGAAGGTGGCGAGCGTGATGCCGCTGGTCGTAGAACCCGCTTGCCGCCAGCACCGCCGCGGTACGGGCGGCGACCGGTTCGGTGGACAATTTCGGGCGAAATTTGAACCGAGAGGCGGCTGCGACGCTCGGGTACCGGCTTGATCCGTCGCGGGGGGCGGCCACCATGGGGCGATCCGACTTCAGATCCGCCGCCCGGCGCGCCAGGCGCAGCCGCAGCCGGTCGAGCACCGTGCCGGCGCGGCATTGTGGGGCGCAGGCATGGGCGCGCCAGATCTCGTCGGGTGTGAAATCCGGGTGCAGGCTGGTGACCTCGGCGTTGTCGAAATCGCGGCGGTTGTTGGTGTCGAGATAGGACTCGCAGGCGGCGCCCTCGGCCAGCACCACGTCGTGCTGCGGCAATTCGAGGTGAAAATAGGTCACGCGGTCACGCTTCGGCTGGGTGATGGTGGTGCCGTTGACCAGCAGGACGGCGGGGATGAGGTGGCCGTCGAGGTACAGCGCATGGTCGGGCGAGACGAACAGGTCCCGGTTCGGCACGCGATCGCCAAGCGCTCCCGCCGCAATGCGGATCGGCCAGACCGTCTCCGGGCGCGGGTGCCGCGCGGCATCGGCGCTGCGGCGCCCGATCCATCGGATGGGCACACTGCCGCCGAAAACCGAGAGCACAAGATCGCCGATGCGCAGCCGCTCGACCGCGACGGGTCCGCCGGGGGTGGCGATGCGTATGCCGGCGGCGAAGCAGGGGATGGTTTCGCTGATGGTGGTGTTGGCGCCGGCGGTGGCGGTGAACTGGGCATTCCCCGGCACGCCGGGCAGGGCGAAGGTGGCGAGCGTGATGCCGCTGGTGCTGATGGTCAGCGTGCCGCCGCTGAAAGCGACGTCGGCGGGGGTGCCGGTGAGCACGATGCTGTCGCCGGGCGTAAAGCCGGTGATGGTGTTGGCGCCGCCGATGGCGTTGAAGCTCAGCACATTGCCGGTGCCGTGCAGGGCGAAATGCTGCTGGTCGTAGAGGCCGCGCAGATTGGCGGTGCCGCCGCTGGCGATGTCGAGCGTGCCGGCGCCCGCGATGTTGCCGTTGACCGTGATGGTGCCGCCGGAGGTGCTGATGGTGCCGCTGTTGGTCGCCACCGTGCCGCCAACCACGGCGCCGTGCCCCTGGCCGTTGATCTCCAGCAGGCCCGCCCCGGCGGCGAAGGTGCCCGTGTTGGCGAACACCAGGGCGGAAATCGTGCGGGAGCCCGCGGTTTCCGGCAGCACCACGCCGGCATTGGTGAAATTCGTGCTGGCCAGCGTCAGCGATCCGCCGCCGATGGTGCCGTTGTTGATGAAGGTGGTGGGCGAGATGGTCAGGTCGGAGTTCGCCCCAACGGTGATGGTGCCGTTGGAGATGACGGTATTGCCGGCGACCGTGGTGCTGGACCGATAATTGGGCGCGCCAGGCTGCAAATCCGCGACCGCCTGGGTGGCCAAATGGAGATGGCTCCCCAGCGTAAGGGTTTGTTCGGCCTGCACGCTGGCCCAGGCGGGGCCGATGCCGGCGACCCAGTTGCTCAGGTTGAGAGTGAAATTGTCGAGCGTCTCGGAATCGAGCACGTCCATGCCGGTGAACGGACCGACCAGAGCGCTCAGCGGGCCGATGGTCAGCGTGCCCGGGCCGGTTCCCGCGGCGTCGGTGACGGTCAACCCATTCTGCACATAGGCCTGGAACAGCCCGGTGTAGCTGCCCCGCAGGGTCACCCCGTCGAGCAGCAGGGCGGTGGGCAGGCTGGCATTGGTGGCGAAGGTGAGGTTCCCGTCGGCGAGGATGGTGCCCTGGTGGACGGTACCCTCGATGAACAGGCTGCCGGCGCCGAACTGGCCGGCCGAGAGTGTGGCGCCGGCATTGTCGATCGAGCCGCCGAGCCGCAGCGTGCCGCCGTTCATCGCGAAGCTGCCGAGCCCGCCGGCGGGGACCATGGCGAACAGCGTGAGATCGCTGATGGCGATACCGGTGATCGTCCCGGTATTTGCGAAAGCCACGGTGGCGGCGCCGGCGCCGGTGTTGTTGTGCCCGAGCGAAACCGGTCCGGAGACCGTGAGCGTGCCGGCATTCTGCACCGCGCCGGCGGGCGAGAAGCCGATATTCCCCGTCAGCGTCAGGTTCGCCGAGGGGTCGGTGACGATAAGCTGGTCGATGCCGCCAACCCCCGAGACGGCGTAGGCGCCGCTGGTCGCGAACAGGGCGGTATCGGCAGGGCCGGGGATGCCGCCGGTGAGGCTGCCATTGACTCGCCAGAACGAGGCGGCGGTGAAGGGGCCGGAAACGCCGAGCCATGTATAGCCGGTCATATGCGCACCGCCCTTTCGAGTCTGCCGCAGGCTGCCTGATTAGCACAGTGCAAGGGAGGGAACTATGAGGAATTTTTTACGTAGAAGAGCAAATATGCCTTGTATCTCTGGCCCCGGACGTTATATAAAAAGCCATGACCGACACCACCACCCCTCCCGCGCCACCCCTGCACGCCGAAGTGGCGGGGTTGATGCTGCGCATCGTGGTGAATCTGGTGAAGACGATGATCCCGCTGCTGGCGCGCCATCCCTACGAGGCGCACTGGATGGAGGTGTGGAACTATTTGATCCGGTGCACCCGGCGGTTCGGCCGGGTGTTGGAGCGGATTGCCGCCGGGGACCGCTTCCCCACCCGAAAATCCCGCGCCGGAGCGGCCCGGAAGGAACCGGCCCGGCCGCGTTTGGTGATCCCCCGCCGCAAGGACTGGATCGGGCAATTGGGCTGGCAGATCCGCGTGTTCAATGCGCAGATCGCCTGGGTGC
>JAPLOH010000022.1 GCA_026400845.1 Alphaproteobacteria bacterium | reverse complement strand
CGGTTCTTGCGGAACACTATCGGCCCGCCGGCTGTCCCGTCGAGCAGCACGGCGGCGCGGGTGTTGCTGGCGCGGGGGCCTTTTTGCAGGGTGCAGTTCTCCATCACCAGCCCGCCGCCATCGCCGATCATCACCTGAAAGCTGGCGCTGCCATCGGCGCCGTCCTCGATGATGCTGTCGGCGATCTCGGTCTGGCGGGCGTGAGAGACCAGTTGGTGCGCCCCCTGGGTGCCGGTGATGCGGGTGCGCTCGATGCGCAGCCGGTCGATCGCGCCAACGGAGATCGCCGGCGTGCAGCGCCCGCCATCGCAGCGCCCGGTGCCGCGGAACAGGCTGTCGCGCACCAGGATCGCCGCCCCCTTCTGCTCGCCGGCGATGATGCCGCCCTGATCGTTAAGGAAGCGCACGCGATCCACCGTCAGCGCCGGGCCTTCGGCGCGGATGCCGGCGCCATTGCCGTCCGGCACGCGGGCGCGTTGCAGGGTGAGGTTGCGCAGCACGATACGGTCGCCCTCGGCGATGATGATCGCCTTGCCGCCGCAGGTGGTGTCGGTCAGCACCGCGCCGGTGCCCTGGCCCTCGATGGTGATGCCGTCGCCCTTGATCAGCAGGCAGTCGAAATACTCGCCCTCGTCGATGGCGATCACGTCACCGTCGTTGGCCCGCTTGAGCGCGTCGGACGGCAGCGCGTAGCTGCGCTCCGGCCCGACCAGGATGCGCTCGGCCCGCGCGCCACCAGCAGCCAGCAACAGCATCACCAGCAGCAGGCGGCGCACGCGCTCAGTCCTCGCCCAGTTCGAAGCCCGCCAGACGCTCGGAGAACTGCGCCATCGCGGTGTGGTCCTGCCCCGCTCCGGCGGCGGCGGCGGCGGCCCACAGCTCGCGGCACATGGCGGCGAAAGGCGCGGGCACGCCGGCCTCCTTGCCCATGCCGGTGGCGATCGAGAGGTCCTTCACCATCAGATCGAGGCTGAAGCCCGAGTTGAAGGCGCGGCTCAGCACGAATTGGCGGAACTTCTTCTGGGTGGAGTTGTTCATCCCCGTCGAGACGTTCAGCACATCGGTCATCAACCCGGGATCGAGCCCGAATTTTTGGCCGATCAGCAGCGCCTCGATGCCGATGAGGAAGCCACCGGCGGAGACAAGGTTGTTGAGCGCCTTCATCGCCTGCCCGGCGCCCACGCCGCCGCAGACGAGGATGGAGGTGCCGATGGCGTTCAGCACCGGCCGCGCCCGCTCGATATCGGCGGGATCGCCGCCGACCATGATGGCGAGTTCCCCCGTCTTGGCGCGCGACACGCCGCCCGAGACCGGCGCATCGATCATCCGGCTGCCAGCGGCCGCAACCCGGGCGGCGAGCGCCTGGGTCACCGCCGGCTGGCCCGAGGTCATGTCGATCACCAGGCTGCCGGGCTTGAGGCCGGCGAGCAGTGTATCGGCGCCATCGGCCACCACGTCCGCCACGTTGGCGCTGGTCGGCAGCATGGTGATCACCACCTCGCACCCGGCGGCAAGCTGAGCCACGCTGTCAGGCGCGAAACCGCCGACCTGCTGGACGAAATTATCCGCCTGCACCCGCCGATGGTCCGACACCTGGACCTGATAGCCGCCGCGGAGCAGGCAGGCGGCCATCGGCCAGCCCATGTTGCCAACCCCGACAAAGCCAACGGCTGGTCCGTTGGGGGGGAGCGTGCTCACGCCGCGTCGCTCTCCTTGAACACCTCGACGGCGGTCTTGAACGCATCGAGACCGGCCGGCACGCCGGCATAGACGCAGACGGCCATGAAGACCTCCTTGATCTCGTCGCGGGTGACGCCGTTGTTCAGCGCGCCCTTGAGGTGCAGCTTCAGCTCATTCGGCCGGTTCAGCGCGGCGAGCATGGCGAGGTTGAGCAGGCTGCGATCGCGCCGCACCAGGCCAGGGCGGGTCCAGATCTCGCCCCAGCAGAACTCGGTGACCATTTTCTGGAAATCGGCCATGAAATCGGTCGCCGCCTCGACGGACTTGTCGACATACTCGGCGCCCAGCACGGCGCGGCGCACGGCGAGGCCGGTGGCGAAGCGCTCGGTCTGGAATTCCTTGCGCAGCTTGGGGCCGGATGCGGCCTTGGCGGCGGCGGGCTTGGCAGCCGGTTTAGCGACCTTTGCGGCAGGTTTGGCGGCGGGTTTTGCGGCCTTGGCCATGTCGACTCTCCTGAATGAACGGTAGCGAAACCTAGGGATTGTCAGAAGGTGCGGCAAGCTGGCATGCAGCGCAGCAAGCGATGGAGCATGCCGGCATGAGCACCCCCACCTACGAGATCTTCGCCCTGCGCTACGCCCATTTCGCCGACCGCACCCAGGGCACCAACCTGATCTTCCCCGACGATCACGCCGCCCCCATGCCGCTCGATTTCTTCGTCTGGGCGATCCGCGGCGAGGGCCGTACCATCGTGCTCGACACCGGATTCGACGCCGCCTCCGCCGCACGGCGCAACCGCACCTGGATCCGCTCGCCGCTCGACGCCTTGCGCGGTATCGGCGTCGATCCCGACACGGTCGAGGACGTGGTGCTGAGCCACATGCACTGGGACCACGCCGGGCACTGGGATGCCTTCCCCAAGGCCAAGTTCCACCTGCAAAAGGAGGAGATGGCCTATTGCACCGGCAGCTGCATGTGCCACGAGCCGCTGCGCCGGCCTTTCGACGTGGAACATGTGGTGATGGCAGTGCGGCATGTGTTCCGCGAGCGCGTCAGCTTCCATGACGGCACGGTGGAGATCGCGCCCGGCATCACGCTGCATCTGGTCGGCGGGCATTCCGCCGGATTGCAGATCATGCGGGTGCCCACCGCGCGCGGCTGGGTGGTGCTGGCGAGCGACGCCACGCATTTCTGGAAGAACATCCGCTCCCGCAACCCCTTCACCTTGCTGCATAACCTCGAACGCATGATCGAGGGCTGGGTGACCTGCGAGAGGCTGGCCGATGGGCCGGACCACATCATCCCCGGGCATGACCCGCTGGTGACCACCCGCTTCCCTGCTTTGCCCGGTGACCCCGATACCGTGCTGCTGCATCTGCCGCCCGCGGGATGAGGGGCGCGCTGCGCCTGCTGCGCCGGCTGCTGATCGGTCTCGCGGCGATCCTGCTGCTGGTCGTCGCCGCCGCCAGCGCGCTGGTGTGGCAGACCATGCCGGAGCGCGACGCCACGCTGCGCCTGCCCGGCCTTACCGCCGCCGTCGATGTCGGGTTCGACGCCCAGGGCATCCCCCGGCTGCGTGCCGGCAGCGAGGCCGATGCCGCCACCGCCATGGGCTACCTGCATGCCCGCGAGCGGATGTTCCAGATGGACATGACGCGCCGTGCGGCGGCCGGCGAACTCTCTGAGGTGATCGGCGGCCTCGGGCTCGATAATGACCGGCTGATGCGCACGCTCGGCGTGCGGCGCGGCGCCGAGGCCGATATGGCCGGGCTGCCCGCCGATACGCGCGAACTGCTCGAAGCCTATGCCCGCGGGGTGAATGCCTGGATCGCCGCGCGCGGCCGCTTCGCCGGGCCGGAATACCTCCTGCTCGGCGCGCCCCGCCCCTGGAGCAGTGTGGATTGCGTGCTGTGGGGCAAGATGATGGGCCTCTATCTCAGCGGCAATTGGCGCGCCGAGCTGTCCCGCGCCGGCCTCGCCAAGCGCCTGCCGCCCGATGTGCTGGCGGCGCTGTGGCCTGCTACCGCCGGTGGCCCCGGCACGCCCTATGCGGCGCTGCCGCCGGGGATCGGCGAGACCGCGACACGGCTCGCCGCGGTGCTGCCGCGCTTCCCCGCACCCTTCACTTTACCGGAAAGCGCCAGCGACGAATGGGCGGTCGATGGCCGGTTCTCCACCTCCGGCTTCCCGCTGCTGGCCGGTGATCCGCATCTCGGCTTCGGCATGCCCGGCACCTGGTATCTCGCCCGCATCGAACTGCCGGGCCGCGTCATCGCCGGAGCGACGGCGCCCGGCGTGCCTTTCGTGGTGCTCGGCCATAACGGCCGCGTCGCCTGGACCTTCACCACCACCGGCGCCGACGTGCAGGACCTGTTCGTGGAATCGCCCTCCGGCCCCAGCGCCTACCTGACGCCGGACGGCCCCCGCCCCTACGTCACCCGCCAGGAGCGCATCGCCATCCGCGGCGGCACCGAGGAGGTGCTGAATGTCCGCGAAACCCGCCACGGCCCGGTGGTCTCCGACCTCGTCGCCCCCGGCGGGCCGATCCTCGCACTCGCCATGGCCAATCTCGCCCCGGGCGACACGGCGGCGGCCGGCATTCACCGGCTGAACCAGGCGCCAGACCTCGCGGCGGTGGGCCGCGCGGCGGCGATGATCACCGCTCCGGTACAGAACCTGCTGGCAGCCGATCGCACCGGCATCGCCCTCTATGTCACCGGCCGGGTGCCCATCCGCCGCAGCGGCGACGGCGCGTTGCCGACGCGGGGCGATGACGGCAAATCGGACTGGGTCGGGCTCGCATCCGGCGATGCCCTTCCCCGCGTCCTCGCCCCCGCATCCGGCCGCCTTGCCAACGGCAATGAGCGCATCGCCCCGCCGGATTTCCCGGTATTCATGGGGCGCGACTGGAACGGCGACTGGCGGGCCCAGCGCATCCGCAGCCTGCTCGACGCGACGCCGAAGCACAGCCTGGAGAGTTTCGCGCGCATGCAGGTGGACATCGTCTCCCCGCTCGCCCAGGCGCTGCTGCCGCGGCTGCAACGCGTCACCCCGCTCGATGAGCGCTCCCGCCTCGCGCTCGGCGTGCTGCCGGGCTGGGATGGCGCGATGGACGCCGAGCGGCCGCAGCCGCTGATCTACAACGCCTGGATGGCCCGGTTCCGCCTGATGCTGCTGGAGCGCCTCGAAATCGCCGAAACCGCCGCCGCGCCGATGTGGGAGATGATCGAGGGCGCCCTCGCCGGCCCCGCTTCGCCCCTGTGCGGCGGGCCCTGCGACACCATCCTCGCCCGTGCCTTGTCCGCGGCGATGGCGGCGGTGGCGGCGCGGCATGGCGATACGCCGGGCGCGTGGCGCTGGGGCGATGCCCACCAGGCGGTGTTCGCCCACCCGCTGCTCGGCCATATCCCGGTGCTCAACAGCCTGGGCGTACGGCGCGTGCCGAGCCCCGGCGACGACACCACCTTGTTCCGGGCAGCCATGCGCAGCGGGTTCGACGCTTTGCATGGCGCCGGGCTGCGGGCGGTCTATGATCTGGCGGACCTCGAGCAAAGCCGCTTCATCATCACCCCCGGCCAGTCCGGCAACATCGCGAGCCCGCTGGCGTGGAACCTCCTCGCCCCCTGGCGCGCCGGCGCCACGCTCACCCTGGCCGCCACCCCCATCGCCATCGACCGCCTGCGCCTCGTTCCCTGACCCAAGCGGAGACCACCATGATCACCGACCCCGATGCCATCGCGGCACTCAACGCGGCGCGAATCACCGATGGTGTGATGTCGCGACGGGTGCTGGCCTGGCTGATCGACTGCCTCCTGATCGGCATGATCGGCACGGCGGTGCTGAGCTTTTGCGCGTTCATCGGCCTCATCACCTTTGGTCCCGGCGCCTTCAACATCGGCGCCTTCGACATCAGCGCCAACGCCTTCGGCATCCTGCCGCTGGTCCCCCTGCTCTACCACTGGCTGACCATGGCGAGCCCGCTTTCCGCCTCGCCCGGCCAGGCGATCCTTGGCCTCACGGTGCGCAATGACGATGATCTCGCGCCGGTGACGCCGCTGCAGGCGCTAATTTTCACCGCGCTGCTCTATGTCACGCTGGCCGTCGGCGTGTGGCCGAGGCTGATCGCGCTGTTCACCACACGCCACCGGACGTTCCATGACATGCTCGCCGGCACCGTGGTCGTGCGCAAGGAAGCGTTGACCCGGGCGGCCGCGTTCTGGAACATGGGCGCGGCCGGCGGATATCGCCGCTAGGCCTTGGGACAGCATCCGCCCGCATGAGCTTCAAGCCCCCCCGCCGCCCGCAATTCTTCTACACCACCGCGCCGCTGCCCTGCCCCTACGTGCCGGGCCGCACGGAGCGCAAGGTGGTGACGGAGATCACCGGGCAGGATGCCGAGGCGCTGCATGACCGGCTGTCCCGCGCGGGGTTCCGCCGCAGCCACAACATCGCCTATGCCCCGGTGTGCCAGGGCTGCAACTCCTGCATCCCGATCCGCATCCCCGTTGCCGAGTTCGCGCCCGAGCGCACGCTACGCCGCATCCTCAAGGCCAACGAGGGGGTGCGCGGTTTCGACACCCTGCCGCGCGCCACCGCCGAGCAGTACCAGCTGTTCCAGCGCTACCAGCAGAACCGCCACGGCGACGGCGACATGGCGACGATGAGTTTCTACGACTATCGCGCCATGGTCGAGGACACCCCGATCGAGACCTTCATGGCCGAATTCCGCGATGAGGATGACCGGCTGATCGGCGCCTGCCTGACCGACCGGCTGGGTGACGGGCTCTCGGCAGTGTACTCGTTCTTCGCGCCGGGGCTGGAGAAGCGCTCGCTCGGCACCTACACGATCCTGTGGCTGGTGAAACGCGCGCGCGAGCTCGGCCTGCCCTATGTCTATCTCGGCTACTGGGTGCCGGAGAGCCGCAAGATGGCCTACAAGGCGCGCTTCCGGCCCAGCGAAATCCTGCAATCCGGCCAGTGGCGCCGGTTGGGCGACCCGGCGGTGGAGTTCGCCGAAACGATGCCCGCAAGCGCTGGCTAGTCGATCTCCGCCTCGGCGAGTTCGCCCACGGTGATCGGCTTCAAGGGCGGGCGGATGCGGTAATAGCCGGCCTGCTCGACGCTGATACCATGCGCGGCGGCCATGATTTCGCTCACCACCGGCCCGCACATCCGCCCCTGGCAGGCACCCATGCCCGTGCGCAGGAAGGATTTGGCCTGGTTCGGCCCCTGGGCGCCAGCGCGGGCGGCGGTGCGGATGGCACCCGCCGTCACCTCCTCGCAGCGGCAGATGATCACCTCGTCGGCGGGCGCGCGCAGCCAGGCGGGCGGGGAAGGGGCGGATGGCGAGGTGCTGGGCCAAGCCGCGCCGCTCCGGGGCCGCCAGCCGGTCGCGCGCGGCCTCGGCGTGCTTGCCGGCACGGCGCAGCATCTCGGCGGCGGCGATCCGTCCGCCATGCTCCGCCGCCCGCGCGCCACCGATGCCGCCACCGTCGCCGGCCACCAGCACGCCATCGACGCTGGAGTTGCCGAAGCTGTCGGTGCAGGGCCGGAAACACCGCTGCACATGATCCCAGTCATGCGCGCAGCCGAGCGAGCGCGTCATCTGCTGGGCCGGGATCACCCCCTCATGCAGCGCCACCACCGCGGCCGAGAGCCAAAGCGGCCGGCCGCGGCTTTTGAAGGCGATATCGGTGACCTCGCTGCTGCCCTTCAATTCGATATCGGTAACGCCGCGGAACACCGGCACCCCCTCGCGGCGCAGCGCGAGCTTCAGCGCGATGCCCTTGGCGAGATAGGACGGCCCCTTCCCCCGCAGCGCGCCCGGCAGCAACGGCAAAGCGGCGGCAAGATTGCCGCGCGGCGTGGTGTCGAGCAGCGCCATCGGCCGCGCCCCGGCGGCGAGGCATTGGGCAGCGAGCAAATAGACGAGCGGCCCGGCGCCGGCGATCACCAGATCCTCCGCCACCACCCCCGCCGATTTCAGCAACACCTGGATGGCTCCAGCCGTCATCGCGCCCGGCAGCGTCCAGCCCGGCACCGGCACCGGGCGCTCCATCGCGCCAGTCGCCACCAGCACCGAACGCGCGAGCACGCGCGATGAGCGGCCGGCCTGGCTGATCCAGACCTCGTGGGCGTCCTCTCCCGGAATCACCTGCCAGACCATGGCGCGCGCGCGGTATTCGGCGCCGCAATTGCGGAAGCGGG
>JAPLOH010000024.1 GCA_026400845.1 Alphaproteobacteria bacterium | reverse complement strand
GCGCCGGGCCAGAAAGTGGCGCTGCCGATGTTGCTGTTGCTGCCACAATTGCTCTGGATGCTGCATGTTGTGCGCCGTGCCCGGCGTGCCCATCTCGGACATTGGTGATCGAGGAGTCCCTGCAATGCTGCGCCGCCTGTTGCTGACCGCCGCCCTGTTTTCCGCGCTCGCCGGCCCGTTGGCCGCACAGCCGAAGCCGGCGCCCGCCACGCCGCCCGTGGGGGGGCAGAACTCCTCGTTCAACCTGGTCAATCGCTCGCCCAACGCGATCCGCGAGTTGTTCGTCACCACGGCGGGCAATGCCAACTGGGGCCAGAACCGGCTCGACGGCAAAACCAACGGTGCCGTCAGCATCGCCGCGGGCGCCAGTTTCGCGGTGCGCCGGCGGGTGGACACCAACTGTATTTTCGACATCCGGGTGGTCTACGCCGACGGCAAGCCCGAGGAGCGCAAGGCGGTGAATACCTGCGCCATCGAGGACGTCGCCTTCGGCGCCACCGCCTCCAGCCTGCCGGTGGCGGCGACCGGCAAGCCGGCCGACGACCCCTCCTTCCGGCTGTTCAACCGCTCGGCGCGCGACATCACGGAATTCCGCGCCGCACCCGCCGGCGGCAGCGGGGATGCCGGAGAGAACCGGCTCACCCAGAAACTGCCGCCCGACAAGGGCCAGCTGATCGGCTTCAAGCCCGACGGCCAGTGCATCTTCGACCTCCGGGTCGTCTATGCCGACGGCAAGGCGGTGGAGAAGAAGCGGGTCAATCTGTGCAAGATGACGGAGCTGCCGGTGCCCTGAGCGGCCAATTCCTTGATGCGCGTTTCGGCCCCTTCCATGCCCCGGCGATGCCTCTATGATCGGGGGAAGGATGCCGGGAGGACGGGAGTTTTGCGCGTGACATTGGGGACATCGACCGGACTGCGCGGCCTGTGAGCGCCGCCGAGTCTGCCATGGGGCTGCGCGGGCGCAATTATGCGCGCCAGTACTGGCCCTTCCTGGTGCCGGCCGGGGTGATCGTGTTTGCGGTGATCGTGTTTCCCTGGATCTTCACCCTCTACATGTCGGTGCAGGAATGGCATGTTGGCGGCAAGATCACGTTCAATGGCCTGGCCAACTATCAGCGCCTGCTGACGGACGAGCGGTTCCTGTGGTCGGTAGTGCGCACTTTGTATTTCACTGCGCTGGCCGTGTTCTTCCCGATGCTGCTCGGCATCGCCGCCGCGGTGTGTTTCCACCGCAAGTTCCCGCTGCGTGGCCTCGCGCGCACCTTGTTCATCCTGCCGATGATGGCGACCCCCGTCGCCGTCGCCCTGGTATGGACGATGATGTTCCACCCCCAGCTCGGCGTGCTGAACTATCTGTTGAGCGTCGTCGGCCTGCCGATGTCCGCCTGGGTCTACGCCCCCAACACCGTGATCCCGACGCTCGTGATGGTCGAGACCTGGCAATGGACGCCGCTGGTGATGCTGATCGTGCTCGGCGGCCTCGCCTCCTTGCCGGTTGACCCCTACGAGGCGGCCCGCATCGACGGCGCCAGCGGCTGGGACGCCTTCATCCACATCACCCTGCCGCTGGTCTGGCCGCATATCATGGTGGCGCTGGTGATCCGCACCATCGACGCGCTGAAATCGCTCGACATCATTTTCGTCATCTCCGGCGGCGGGCCGGGCACCGCGAGCGAGACAATGAACTACCTGCTCTATCTCGAGGCTTTCAGTTTCTACGACATGGGTTATGCCTCGGCGATCGTCGTCATCTTCTTCGTCATCATCCTGCTGATCAGCCTGCTGCTGTTCGGCGCGCGCCGGCAGGCGTACTGACATGCGACCGCATCAGATCCGCCGACTGCTCGGAAATATCGGCTTCGGCTTCTCGGTCTTCGCTTTGGTCTCGCCGGCGATCCTGGTTTTCCTGTGGATGCTGTCGCTCTCCTTCAAGAACGAACTCGACAACACCGCCTTCCCGCCGGTCTTCATCCCGACCAACCCGACCTGGGCGAACTTCATCGACGTGTTCGAGAAGAACGATTTTGTCACCTTGTTCTGGGAGGACTTCGACGCCTTCGGGCGCACCTGGTTCACCTATCCCGCGATCGGCGGCTATCTCTACAACTCGATCGTCGTCTCCTTCTCCGCCACCGGGCTGGCACTCCTGGTCGGCGTGCCGGCCGGGTTCGGGGTTGCGAAGTCCAAGGCGCACAAGGTCGCGGCGCTGATCATGATCGCCCGCGTGACGCCGGGGCTCTCCTACCTCGTGCCGTTGTTCCTGCTGTTCCAATGGCTTGGGATGATCGGCAGCCTGCTGCCGCTGGTGATCACCCATCTCGTCATCACCGTGCCGATCGTGGTGTGGGTGATGATCGGCTTCTTCGAGGGGCTGCCGAACGAGCTGGAGGAGGCGGCGCTGGTGGATGGCGCGACGATCTGGCAGGCCTTCCGCTACATCGCGCTTCCGCTGGCGCGGCCCGGCATCGTGGTGGCGCTGATCCTCGCCTTCATTTTCTCGTGGAACAACTTCATCTTCGGCGTGGTGCTGGCCGGGCGCGAGACCCGCACACTGCCGGTCGCGGTCTACAATGTGCTGACCTTCGAGCAGGTGAGCTGGGGCCCGCTCGCCGCCGCCGCCTTGCTGGTGACGCTGCCGGTTTTGCTGCTGACCCTGCTGATGCAGAAGGAAATCGTCGCCGGCCTCACCGCGGGCGGCGTAAAGGGCGGCTAGAATGGCCCTCTATGCGGTCACCGGGGCCGCCGGCTTCATCGGCTCACACCTCGCCGACGCGCTGCTGGCCGCCGGGCACGAGGTGCGCGGGCTCGACGACCTCTCCACCGGCAAGCGCGAGAACCTCGATCCGCGCTGCGAACTGGTGATCGGCGACGTGGCCGATCCCGCCGCCGGCGCCCGGATGATGGACGGTGCCGCCGGCTGCTTCCACCTCGCCGCTATCGCTTCTGTGGCCAGGACCAACGAGGACTGGATGGGCGGTCATCGTGTCAATCTCGGCGGCACCATCCGCGTGCTGGAGGCCGCACGCGATGCCGGGGGGGTGCCGGTGGTCTACGCTTCATCGGCCGCGATCTATGGCGATACCGGCGGGGAGACCGCCCATGAGGGGCTCACGCCGCGGCCGCTCTCGGCCTATGGCGCCGACAAGCTCGGCTCCGAACTGCACGCCGCCGCCGGCTGGCACGTGCATGGCGTGCCCTCCTTCGGCCTGCGCTTCTTCAATGTCTACGGCCCGCGGCAGGACCCCAAATCTCCCTATAGCGGCGTGATCTCCATTTTCGCCCGGCGCATCGCGGAAGGGCAGTGGATCGAGATCCACGGCGACGGCCAGCAAGTCCGGGATTTCATCTATGTCGCCGATATCGTCCGCCACCTCATCGCCGCGATGGGCCATGCGCACCGGCGAGGGCACCACGGTGCAGCAACTCGCCGAGCAACTGGCAATCGCGTGTGGCCGTGCGGCCGATATTGGGCATGGCCCGAGCCGCGCGGGCGATATCCGCCGGTCGATCGGGGATGCCACGCATGCGACAAAGCAGCTCGGCATCGCTGCCGAGGTCGGCCTTGCCGAAGGACTGCGGCTACTGCTGAGCGCCTAGTTCGAGGGGCCTAGTCTGCCGCCGCGCTTTGCATCCCGCCCATCCGCGCCCGCACCGCCTGGCCGAACGCCTCGAAAATCCGCCGCGAGACGCTGTCGTGCTCCCAATCATATTCCGGGTGCCACTGCACGCCGATCACGAAGCCAGGCCCGGTGCCCTGCACCGCCTCGATGGTGCCATCCGGCGCGATGCCCTCGATCAGCAGACCGGGAGCCAACCGTTCGACGCCCTGGTTGTGCAGCGAATTGACCGGGATATCGAGCGATCCCGCGAGACGATGCAGCCAGCCGCCGGAGGTTGCGCGGATATTATGCGCCTTGCCCACGGTGACCTTGCGGTTCGGCTGCATCACCGCGGTATGGTCGAACCGGTCCGGCAAATCCTGGAGGCGCTGGTGCAGGCTGCCGCCGAGGGCGACGTTGAGTTCCTGCATGCCCCGGCAAATCGCCAGCACCGGCACGCCCTGGGCCACCGCGGCGCGGATCAGCCGGAGCGTCATCCCGTCGCGGGCCGGGTCCTCCGGCGTGCCCTCGGCGTGCGGCGGGCCGTCGTAGTTGGAGGGGTGCACGTTGGAACGGCTGCCGGTGAGCATGATGCCATCAATGCGCGACAGCAGAGTCTCGATATCGGCCAGTTCGCCATTGGCCGGCATCAGCACCGGCACGCCGCCGATTACCCGATCGGTGGCGCGGATATAGGTGTCCGACGCCGCGTGGTTCGCCATGCCCGAAACGCCGAACAATTTCACACAACAGGAAATGCCAATCAGCGGCTTCATCGCGTCTCGCCCTTGATGATCACGCGACTATCCACTTCGTTCGCGTCAAAATGAAGACAAACCTCGTCAGCCCGGCATTGCGCTGCCCGCAATAGAGGCAGCTGTGGCGCGAAAGCCACAGTCAGGCCGTGGGGTAGGTGATGGTGATGATCTCGATCTCCTCGATCCCGACAGGCGTTTGCAACCGCGCCGTCTCGCCCAAACCTCGGCGCAGCAAGGTGCGTGCGATCGGCGAATGCAGGCTGACTTCGCCGCGCGTGATGTCGGCCTCGTCGACTCCGAGGATGGTCACCGTGCGCACGTCGTCGCGCCCGTTCACATAGGTCACCGTGGCGCCGAAGAACACGCGGTCACGGTTGGTCTGGGCGGTGGGGTCGACAAGCTCGGCGATCTCCAGCCGCTTGGTGAGGAAGCGCATTCGGCGATCGATCTCGCGCAACCGCTTCTTGCCGTAGAGATAGTCGCCATTTTCCGAGCGGTCGCCGTTGCCGGCCGCCCAGGAGACGATCTCGACGATCTGCGGCCGCTCCACGCGGGCGAGTTGGTTGAACTCGGCCACCAGCCGGGCATGGCCGGAGGGCGTCATGTAGTTCTTGGTGCCCGGGGGGAGGCGGGGGCCGTCGTGATCGTCGTCGTCCATCCCGCCAGCATAGGGCATGGCGGCCGGGCGCTGATAGCGTTTGACGCGATCGCCGCGCCGGGGTGAAACGGAACAAATGTTCGCATTCTTCGAGAGGCTGCTGCGCCCCACCGACGTCGCCCCGGACCGGCCGCCGCCGGTGCTGGCGGGGCGGCGCGGCCTGCTGCGGTTCTATCTGCATTTCATCGGCCAGGTGCGCGGCCTGCTGGCGCTGCTGTTCGTCGCCGGGCTGCTGGTGGCGCTGCTCGATGTCACCATCCCCACCATGATCGGCCGGGTGGTGACGCTGGCCAGCACCGAAACGCCGGCCGCGATCTTCTCCGGCCACTGGCATGAACTGGCGATGATGGCCGCCGTGATGCTGGTGCTGCGCCCGGCCGCGCTGTTTCTGCGCGCGCTCACCACCAACCAGGCGATCAACGCGGGGATGACCAACCTCGTCCGTTGGCAAAGCCACTGGCACGTGGTGCGGCAAAGCTGGTCGTTCTTCCAGAACGATTTCGCCGGCCGCATCGCCAACCGCGTGATGCAGACCGGGCCGTCCTTGCGCGAAAGCGTGGTCAGCGCCACCAACGCGGTGTGGTACATCATCGTCTACGGTGCCTCGGCGGTGATCCTGCTGCTCGGGATCGACTGGCGGCTGGCGATGCCGATGCTGGTGTGGTTCGTGGGCTATGGGCTGATGCTGCGCTTTTTCGTGCCGCGGATGCGCGACCGCTCGCGCGCCATGAGCGAGGTGCGCTCCAAGCTCACCGGGCGGATCGTCGACAGCTACAGCAACATCCTCACCGTCAAACTGTTCGCCCGCGCGCGCGACGAGGACAGCTTCGTGCGCGAGACCATAGACGAACACACGACAACCTTCCGCCGCCAGCTCCGCATGACCACGCGCTACGTTATCACTCTGAACCTGCTCAACGCGGCCCTCATCGTCGCCACCGCCGGCGCCTCGCTGCTGCTGTGGCAGGCGGACGCGATCAGCGTCGGAACGGTGGCGATGGCGCTGCCGCTGGCCTGGCAAATCAGCAACATGGCGGGGTGGGTGGGCGACAACGTCACCACCATTTTCGAGAACGTCGGCGTCGTGCAGGAAGGCATGCGCTCCATCGCCGTCGCAAGGCAAATGCCCGACGCACCCGAGGCCGCCGAACTTCAGGTGACGCAGGGGGCGATCCGTTTCGAACATCTCAGCTTCGGCTATGGCACCGCGCGCGGCGTGCTGCACGATCTCAGCCTCGATATCACGCCCGGCGAACGCGTCGGCCTGGTTGGGCATTCCGGCGCCGGCAAGTCCACTTTGGTGAACCTGCTGCTCAACTTCCATCGCCCCGAATCCGGGCGCATCCTGATCGACGGGCAGGATATTGCCGAGGTCACCCAGGAAAGCCTGCGCACCCAGATCGCCATGGTGACGCAGGATACCTCCCTGCTGCACCGCTCCATCCGCGACAACATCCGCTACGGTCGCCCCTGGGCCAGCGAAGCCGAAGTCATCGCCGCCGCCACCCAGGCCGAAGCGCTCGACTTTATCGATCGCCTGGAAGACTGGGACGGCCGCCGCGGCCTCGATGCCCATGTCGGCGAACGCGGGGTCAAACTCTCCGGCGGGCAGCGCCAGCGCATCGCCATCGCCCGCGTCATCCTCAAAAACGCCCCCATCCTGGTGCTCGACGAAGCAACCTCGGCGCTCGACTCCGAAGTCGAAGCCGCCATCCAGTCCCAGCTCGAAACCCTCATGCGCGGACGAACCGTCATCGCCATCGCCCACCGCCTCTCCACCATCGCCCGCATGGACCGCCTCGTGATCCTCGAACATGGCCGCATCGTCGAACAAGGCAGCCACGCCAACCTCCTCACTCAAAACGGCCCCTACGCCCGCATGTGGTCCCGCCAGTCCGGCGGC
>JAPLOH010000019.1 GCA_026400845.1 Alphaproteobacteria bacterium | reverse complement strand
GGGCCGAGCCCCTGGACCTCATGCATTGAAGGCAAGGTGCTTAAAGAGAGAGGGGGCCAACACTGTGGTTGCAACCACAGTGTTGGCCCCCTCTCTCTTTAAGCACCTTGCCTTCAATGCATGAGGTCCAGGGGCTCGGCCCCTGGCGGGGGTCGAGGGGGCAGCGCCCCTCGCCTTGCTTCCACCCCCTCACCGCAACGGGCGGAAGAAGGCGCGGATTTCTTCGGCCAGCAGGTCCGGTTGCTCCATCGCGGCGAAGTGGCCGCCTTTGGGCATCTCGGTCCAACGCTGGATGTCGAACACACGTTCCACGTAGCTGCGCGGCGGGTGGAGGATTTCCTTGGGGAAGTGGGCGAAGCCGACGGGGGGCTGCACGCGCTCGCCGGGGGCGAAGTGGAGCGGGGCGGCCTTGTTCTCCTTGTAGATGCGCAGCGATGACGTGATGTTGCCGGTGAACCAGTAGACCGCGATGTTGGCCAGCAGGTCGTCGATCGGGATCGCGGTGGCGATATCGCCGTTGCAGTCGGACCAGGTGCGGAACTTCTCGGCGATCCAGGCGGCAAGCGCCACGGGGGAGTCGGTGAGGCCGTAGCCAAGGGTTTGCGGCTTGGTGGATTGGATGGAGAAATAGCCGCCCTCGCTGTCCCGCCATTTCACCGCGGAGGCGACATAGGCGCGTTCGGCCTCGGTGAGCGGTGCGCCTTCGGCCGGTTGCAGCGAGGAGATCATGAAGTTGAGATGGGCGCCGATCACGCGCTCCGGGTGGCTGCGGGCGAGCCAGATCGAGATCGCCGAGCCCCAGTCGCCGCCCTGCACGCCGAAGCGATCGTAGCCGAGTGCCGTCATCAACTGCTGCCACATGCCGGCAATCGCCTTGGGTCCGCAGCCCGGCGCGGTGGGGCGGTCGGAAAAGCCGAAACCGGGAAGCGAGGGGACCACGACGTCGAACGCATCAGCCGGATCGCCGCCATGCGCCGCCGGGTCGGTCAGCAGCGGGATGATGCGCTCCATCTCCACGAAGGAGCCGGGCCAGCCATGGCTGATCACCAGTGGCAGCGGCTTCGGCCCCTTGCCCCGGGCGTGGACGAAGTGGATTTTGGTGTCGTCGATCTTCAGCGTGAACTGCGGGAGGTCGTTGAGCCGCGCCTCGACGGCCCGCCAGTCGAACCGCTTGCGCCAGTAGTCGGCAAGCTCGCGCATGAAGGGCAGCGCGGCGCCGTAGGACCAGGCGTCGTCGTTCACCTCGTCCGGCCAGCGGGTGCCGGCGAGGCGATTGCGCAGATCGACCACCGCCGGGGTCGGGACCGCGATGCGGAAGGGGCGCGGGCTCCCGATGCTCGTGCTCATCGGGCGGCCCAGTTCAGGCCGCGTTGCAGGATAGTCCGCATCTGCGGCACCGCGAGCTCGTGGGCCTGGTGGCCGAGTGACGAGTAGAACACCCTGCCGGCGCCATGGCGACGTTTCCACACCACGGGGATGGTATGGCGATCGATCCAGGGCGCGTGCTCCCCGGTGAAGGTGGTGGTGGCGAGCACCTCGTTGTTGGGGTCGACGTGCATGTAGTACTGCTCGGAGCGATACGGGAAATCGGCGATGCCGGCGACGATGGGGTCCTCGGGGCGGGTGATGTTGACGGTGTAGTCGATGATATTGCCGGGATGCGCCACCCATTGGCCGCCGACCATGAACTGATAGCCGACCTCGTTGCGGAAACTGTCGCCCATGCCGCCGTGGAAGCCGCCGAGCCCCACGCCCCCCTGCACGGCGGCGATCAGCGCGTTCACCGAGGCGCGCGTGATGGTCGCCTGGGTGACGATCGGCACGATCAGGCTGAGGGCGGTGAGGTCAGCGCTGCCGAACACTTCCACGTCGGTCTCGACCTGCACGGCGAACCCCTCCGCGCGCAGCATGTCGGCAACGATGGCGGCGCATTGCTCGGGCTCATGGCCCGGCCAGCCGCCCCACACGATCAATGCCTGCTTCATCGTCCGACTCCCATTGCTCTCCGCCGCACCCTCGCGCGACAGCGCATCCGGTGCAACCATAGGATAAACGCAGCCCACGGCGATGGAGACCAGTCATGAAGCAGCTCGACCTCGCTCGCATTCCCCGCCCCGTCTCGCATCTCGCGCTCGGGATGTCCGACCGTGACAACTATGAGCAGGCGGCCCCGATCCTCGATACCTTCCATGCCGCCGGTGGCACGTTGTTCGATACGGCCTTCCAGTACGGGCGTGCCGATACAGTGCTCGGCCAGTGGCTCACCGCGCGTGGCCTCACCGATGCGGTCACCGTGATCGGCAAGGGGTGCCACACGCCGGATTGCCGGCCGGACCGCGTGGCGCCCCAGCTTGAAGCCAGCCTGGACGCGCTCCAGCGGGGCTGCCTCGACATCTACTTCCTCCACCGCGACGACCCCGCCGTGCCAGTGGAGGAATGGGTGGACGCGATAGACCCGCATGTCCGCGCCGGGCGCATCCGCCGCTACGGCGGCTCGAACTGGACCACGGCGCGGATCGACGCCGCCAACCAATATGCGTCCCGCACCGGCAAGGCCGGCTTTTCCGCGCTCTCCAACCAGTTCAGCCTCGCCGAAATGATCGCGCCGCCCTGGGATGGCTGCCGCAGTGCCGGCGACGCCGCCTCGATCGACTGGCTGAAGCGCACCGCCACGCCGCTCTTCGCGTGGTCGAGCCAGGCGCGCGGCTTTTTCACCGATCGCGCCATCGCGGCCAGGCCACCGGACCCGGAGCTGGTGCGCTGCTGGCACAGCCCGGCCGCCGCGCCCGGGCTGTGGAACTCGCGGCACGGCGCGGGGTCACGGTGGCGGGGCTCGCACTCGCCTATAATCTCGCGCAGGATTTCCCGGTATTCCCACTGATCGGGCCGCTGAGCCCCGCGGAACTGGCAAGCTCGCTCGATGCGCTGAAGGTCGCGCTCACGATGGAGGAAGTGGCATGGTTGAAGGGGTGAAGGTGCATCCGGATATGCGGATCATCCAGGAGGCGCAGAAAACCGCCTATGCCGGCGCCACCGTCGAGGAGCAGCGGCACTCCTGGTCGCGCTACACCGCCGCCCTCGCGGCCCCCCGCCCGGCCGACATGCGCATCGAGGATCGCGCGGTCACCGCCGGCAACCGGGCGATCCCGATCCGCGTCTACCGCCACGCCGCGGCGACCGGCCACGATGCCTGCATCCTCTACATGCACGGCGGCGGCTTCATGAAGGGCGATCTCGACAGCTCGGACCCCGTCGCCTGGGGCTTCTGCGCCGAGACCGGGGCGACGGTGATCAGCGTGGATTACCGGCTGACACCGGAGCATCCCCACCCGGCTGCGCTGGAGGACTGCCAGGCCGTGCTGCACGATGTCGCCGCCCACGCCACCGACTACGGCATCGATCCCGCTCGCATCGCCTTGGCCGGCGACAGCGCGGGCGGACATCTCGCCATCGCCCTCTGCCTCGCTGCCCGCGAGGAGGGGCCGGCAATCGCCGCGCACGCGGTGATCTATCCCTGCACCGGCTCCGACCTCACCGCCGAATCCTTCCGCCAGAACGCCACCGGCTTCGGTCTCACCACCTCGGCGATGGATGCCTACATGAAACTTCTGCTCGGGCCGGATTGGCGCAAAGTAACCTCCCCGATCGCCCGCCCGGCGCTCGCCACCCGGCTCACCGGCATGCCGCCCGCCTTCGTGCACACCGCCGGTCTCGACCCGCTGCGCGACGAGGGGCGCGATTATGCGGCGCGCCTCGCGCTGGCGGGGGTCGACGTGACCTATCGCGAGGCCGCCGGGATGATCCACGGCTTCATGCGCGCCCGCTTCACCGGGGCGGCCGCGCGGGCGGAATACGAGGCGATCTGCGATTTTCTCCGGGCCCGGCTGGCCTCGGTCAGCGCACCCGCACCGGCATGATCTCGGCGGAGAGCTGCACCTCGTCGCCAAGGCCGTAATAGTAGTAGCTCGGCTGCGACATCTGCCGCAGCAGCACGAACAGCCACAGCCGCAGCCGCGCCAGCCGCCCCATCGAGCGGGCGGGCAGCAGATGTTCGTGCGAGACATGGACAATCCAGCGATGCGGATCGGCGGGCAGGTCGATCTCCTTATGGCGCGCAAGCTCCGCAAGCGCGCGCTCCACGTTGGTCTCCTCCATGAAGCCGAAGCGGATTTCCACACTGGCCAGGCTGCCGCGCGCGGGGTCGCGGTCGAACACGGTGACGTCGCAGCGCTCCTCGTGGATGTAGGGCGTCTTGCGATGGGTCACCTGAACGAAGATCATGTTGCGCGCCAGCATCCCGTGGCGCTCCCACAGCAGGCGCATCAGGGCCGGCGTTCGATCGGTGAGATGGCGCACCGGCTTGGGCGCCATGACCACGGCGTTGCGTTCGACGAAGCTCGGACTGGCGCGGTGCAGTTCGACCAACTCCGCCATCGTCATCGCCGGACGGGCCGAGTAGCCGGCGGCGGTCGCCTTGCGGCCCCATTGCCACGTCAGCATGACGGCGAACACCACGCCGGCCACCGCGATCGGAACGAACCCGCCCTCGAGAAAATTCAGCATGTTGGCCACCAGGAACGCCAGGTTCACCGCCGAAAGCCCGCCCCAGACCAGCGCCACGCTGCGCCGCCGCCACCGCCACACCAGCCGCGCCACCGCCGCCATTGCCAACGACGTGACGACCATGATGCCAGCGACCGCAATGCCGTATGCGCCGGCAAGCGCGGTCGAGGAACCGAACAGCAGCACCAGCAGCACGCAGCCGGCGTACAACGACCAGTTCACGAACGGCATGTAGACCTGCCCGGTGAGGCGCGGAAACAGGCCGAGGCGGGTGGCCTGGGCAGCGAGCGTGAAGGCGCCCGAAATCAGCGCCTGCGAGGCGATGATCGCCGCCGCCATCGCCAGCGCCACCATGGGGTAAAGCAGATCGGCCGGCACCATGCTGAAGAAGATGTTCTGCCCCACCACCGGCGCGGCCCCGAGCAGATAGGCGCCCTGGCCGAGATAGTTCAGCAGCAGCGCCGGGAAGGCCACGGTGAACCAGCCGAGGCGGATCGGCCGCGCGCCGAAATGGCCGAGATCGGCATACATCGCCTCCGCCCCGGCGACCACCAGGATCAGGCCGGTCAGCAGCAGCAACGTCTCATAGGGGCCGTTCCGGAGCACGAATCGCAGGCCGAGCGAAGGGTTGAAGGCGGCCAGGATCTGCGGATGCGCCATGATTTGCACCACGCCGAGGCCGGCGATGACGGCGAACCACAGCAGGACCACCGGCCCGAATACCGCGCCGATCCCCGCCGTGCCCTTGTACTGCACGGCGAACAGCATTGTCAGCAGCGCGATGGTCAGCGGCACGCGGGTGGTCGCGAAGGCGGGGGTGGCGACTTCGAGGCCTTCCACCGCAGAGAGCACGCTGATCGCCGGCGAGATGATGCCGTCGCCGAACAGCAGCCCGGCGCCGGCCATCAGCGACCACAGCAGCAGCTTGGCGCCGCGCCGCTTGAACGGGTGCAGCAGGCCGTAGAGCGCGAAGACACCGCCCTCGCCGTCATTCTGCGCCCGCAGCACCAGGGCGGCGTATTTCACTGCCACCACCAAGGTGATGGTCCAGATCACCAGCGACAACCCGCCGACCACATCGCCCTCCCCCGGGGTGAAGCCGGAGTGGAAGAAGATCTGGTTGATGGCGTAGAGTGGCGAGGTGCCGATGGCACCGTAGACGATGCCCACCGCGGCCAGCGTCAGCCCGGCCAGCGAGCCGTGCGGCGAATGGGGATTGGGGTGCATCGCGGTCCTGCCGATCGTCGGCGCAGGGTAGCGCCGCCGGCCCCGCCGCTTCAACCCGCGATCGCCTGCTGTGCAATTCCGCGCGGGCTTCCTTTCGCCACGATCCGATTGTACCACACGCAAGCAGAATGGAGATGCCGATGGACTGGGCGGGCCGGAAGATACTGGTGACGGGCGGGGCCGGGTTCCTCGGCGCCAATCTCTGCCACGCGCTGGCCGCGCGGGGCGCAGTGGTGACGGCGCTCGACGGATTCCTGTTCGGCGGCGGCGCCAATCCCGCCAATCTGGACGGGGCGGGCGTGACGCTGGTGCGCGCCGATATCCGCGAGATCGACCTGCGCAATCTCTGCGAGGGCGTCGACGTCATCTTCAACCTCGCCGCCCAGACCAGCCATATGGGCGGGCAGCGCGATCCGCTGGCGGATATCGACATCAACGCGGTGGCCCAGGTGAAGCTGATCCAGGCGGCCCGCGAGGCCGCGCCCGCAGCGATCGTGGTGCATGCCTCCACCAGGCAGTTCTACGGGCGGCCACAGTATTTGCCGGTCGACGAGAAGCACCCGGTGGCTCCGCCGGACGCGAATGGCGTGTCAAAATTCGCCGGCGAGCAGTACTGGATGATCGAGCACCGCACCGCCGGGCGTCCGGTGGTCTCGCTGCGGCTCACCAACTGCTACGGCCCCCGCCTGCGCATCCGCGACGCCCGGCAGACCTTCCTCGGCATTTGGATCCGCCGCGTGCTGGAGGGCCAGCCGTTTGAGGTGTGGGGCGGCGAGCAGCTGCGCGACATGACCTATGTCGATGACGTCACCGAGGCCTTCCTCGCCGCGGTGAACCCCGCCTGTTACGGCCGGGTGTTCAACATCGGCGGCCCGCCCCCGGCCTCGCTGCTGGAGATCGCCGGTCTGATGGCGCGCATCGTGCCGGAGGCGCAGTTCGTCACCCGCGAATTCCCCGCCGACCGCGCCACCATCGACATCGGCTCCTACCACGCGGATGACAGCGCGTTTCGCCTGGCCACCGGCTGGGCGCCGAAGGTGGGGCTGGAGGAGGGTATCCGCCGCTCCATCGAATGGTATCGGTTGCGATTGAAGAATTATTTGTGAGGCTGCGATGAGCGTTGCGATCATACCCCAGGCCAATCCCGGCGCCGGCTACCGGGCGCTGAAGACCGAGATCGACTCGGCAGTGGCCCGCGCGCTGTCCTCCGGCTGGTACATCCTCGGTGCCGAGGGCCGCGCCTTCGAGGCGGAATATGCCGCCTGGCTCGGCACCACGCGCGCGATCGGCTGCGCCAACGGCACCGATGCGCTGGCCCTTGCCTTGCGCTCCCTCGGCATCGGCCCGGGATGCGCGGTGGCTGCGGTGTCGCATACGGCGGTGGCGACGGTGGCCGCGATCGAGTTGGTGGGCGCCACGCCGGTGCTGATCGATATCGACCCGCTGCACTACACGATGGACCCGGCCGAACTCGATGCCGTACTGGCCAACCCGCCCGCCGGGCTGCCGCCGATCCGCGCGGTGATCGTGGTGCATCTCTACGGCCAACCCGCCGACCTCGCCGCCATTCAGGCGAGTGCGGCCAAGCACGGCATCCCCGTGATCGAGGATTGCGCCCAGGCGCATGGCGCGACGATCGGGGCGCAGAAGGTCGGCAGCTTCACCGAGGTGTCCTGCTTCAGCCTTTACCCCACCAAAAACCTCGGCGCGCTCGGCGATGGCGGCGTGGTGGCCACCAATGACGCCGAGCGCGCCGACAACATCGCGGCGCTGCGCCAGTATGGCTGGCGGACGCACTACATCTCCGACTCAGCCGGGGTGAATTCGCGGCTCGATGAAATCCAGGCCGCCATCCTGCGCGCCAAGCTGCCGCATCTCGATGCCGCCAATGCGCGCCGCCAGGCGATCGCCGCGGCCTATGACGCCGCCCTTCCTGCGGCGCTGCGCCCGGTGCGGCGGGCGGGCACCAGCCACGTCTTCCATCAATACGTGCTGCTTGTGGCCGACCGCGCCGCGGTGCAGGCCGATCTGCGCGGCCGCGGCATCGGCACCGGCGTGCACTACCCCGCCCCCGTGCACCTCCAGCCCGCCTATCTCGACCGCATCGCCCTCGGCCCCGCGCGCTGCGCCGCGACGGAGATTGCCGCGCGCGAGGTGATGAGCCTGCCGATGTATCCCGAACTCACCGACGACGAGGTGGTCCGCGTGTGCGACGGGCTGCGCGCGGTGTTCGGGCAATAACAAGAGGAGACCGAAGATGTCCCGCCTGACCCGCCGCCTGCTCGGCGCCTCCCTGTTGACGCTGCTCGCCGCCCCGCAGGCCCACGCCGCCGCGCCGAATTTCGTCACCGCCTGGACGGCCTCGGCGCATGGCCCCTACCCCGTGGGGAACCCGACCGCCCAGCCCGAGTTGCGCTTCGCCTTCCCCTCGCCCGAAACTGGTGCGCGGGATCAGACGTTCCGCCTCATCATCCGCCCGGATATCTGGGGCGGGCAGGCGCGTATTCGCCTCTCCAACGCCTTCGGCACCAAGCCGGTGACGTTCGATGGCGTATTCATCGGCCTGCAACTCAGCGGCAGCGCCCTGCTGAAGGGCACGAACCGACCGGTGACGTTCGACAAGAAGACCAGCATCACCATCGCCCCCGGCGGCTCCGCGGTAAGCGATCCGGTGGCGCTGCCCTTCGTGAAATCGGCCGATGACCCGATGCTGGCCGGCCGCCGCCTCGCCGTCTCCTTCCATGTCGCCGGCGACAGCGGGCCGATGACCTGGCACGCCAAGGCGCTGACGACCTCCTATGTCAGCCCGCCCGGCAGCGGCTCGATCGGCGGCGACGTCACTGAGGCCGGTTTCCCCAACTCCACGACGTCCTGGTATTTCCTCGATGCGCTGGACATGGACGCGCCGCAGGGCACGAAGGCGATCGTGGCATTCGGCGACTCCATCACCGATGGCACCGCCTCCACCATCAACGGCGATGACCGCTGGGCCGACGTGCTGTCCCGCCGCCTGCACGCCGCCTATGGCAACCGCTTCACCGTGGTGAACCAGGGCATCGGCGGCAACCAGGTGGTCGGCCCGGCCGAGTATTCGCCGGCCAAGCCCGCGAATGGCGGGCCGGCGGCGGTGCAGCGGCTGGAGCGCGACATCATCAGCCTCTCCGGCGTTGGCGCGGTGATCTGGCTGGAGGGGATCAATGATTTCGGCAATGCCGGCTCCTCCGCCGACGCGGTGATCGCCGGGGTGCGCGATGGGGTGAAGCGGCTGCGCGCCCGCATCCCCGGCGTGCGCATCTTCATGGCCACGCTGACTTCCTCGCTCAACAGCACCAACGGCAGCTACGGCGCCTTCCCCATCGAGGAGAAGCGCCGCGCCTTCAACCAGTTCGTCCGCACCGCCGGGATTTTCGACGGGGTGGTGGATTTCGATGCCGCCACCTTCGACGCCAAGACCGGCGAGCTGAAGGACAGCTTCCAGCCCAACTCCTCCACCGGCGGCCCCGGCGACAAGCTGCACCCGAATCGGGCCGGCTATCTCGCCATGGGCAATGCCATCGACCTCAAGATGATCGCGGGGAAATAATGTCACGCATCCTTACCGTCGGCGTCGCCCAGCTCGGCCCGATCAGCCGCGCCGAATCCCGCCAGGACGTGGTGCTGCGCCTGCTCGCGATGCTGGAGGACGCCGCGCGGATGGGCAGTGATCTCGTGGTATTCCCCGAGGCCGCGCTCACCGCCTTCTTCCCGCACTGGGCGATCGAAAGCGAGCAGGAACTCGATTCCTGGTTCGAGACACAGATGCCCAACATTGCGGTGCAGCCGCTGTTCGAGGCAGCGCGGCGGCTGCGCGTCGGTTTCCATCTGGGCTATGCCGAACTCACTAACGAGGACGGGCGCAAGCGGCGCTTCAACACCTCCATCCTCGTCGGCAAGGACGGCGAGATCATCGGCAAGTACCGCAAAATCCATTTGCCCGGCTATGACGCGCCGCGGCCGGGCGAGCCGTTCCAGAACCTCGAGAAAATGTATTTCGAGGTCGGAAATCTCGGTTGGCCAGTGTGGGAAGCGTTTGGCGGGCGAATCGGCATGATGATCTGCAATGATCGCCGCTGGCCCGAGGCCTACCGGGTGATGGGGCTGCAAGGCGTCGAACTCATCGTGCTCGGCTACAACACCCCCGTGCATAACCCGGCGATGCCGCAGACCGATGATCTCGGCAATTTCCACAACCATCTCGTCATGCAGGCCGGCGCCTACCAGAACGGCACCTTCGTGGTCGGCGCCGCCAAAGCGGGTGTGGAGGAGGGCGTCGATCAGATTGGCCAGTCCTGCATTATCGCGCCGTCAGGCGAAATCATCTCGCAATGCACCACGTTGGGCGATGAGTTGCAGGTGGCGCGCTGCGATCTCGATCTCTGCACCGCGTACAAAACCTCGATCTTCAACTTCGCCAAACACCGCCGCCCCGAGCACTACCGCCTGATCACCGAACGCACCGGCGCCGGCGACGTGCTCGGGCCGCGGGTCAAGGCAAAGCAAGGAAGCGCTTCTTTTTGAAAAAAGAAGCAAAAACTTTTTATCCGTTTGCTGTGCCGCCTTCATGGGAGAGCGCGAAGCAAACAAGTAAAAGTTTTTTGGTTCTTTTTTTCAAAAAAGAACCGCTTCCTTTCCTCTAATTCCAAGCAGTCTTATTGCGCGTATATTCAAGAATATACGTCCCGCGGGTGATCTGCATCGCTCCCGCCGCCAACAGCGCCGCCTCGGGCGCGAGATCGGCCAGCGCCGCGGCGTCGGTCGCCTCGATCATCAGGAACTGCGCCGGCGGCTCGCCGATATCGGTACGCCCTTGGGCTTCCGCCGTTTTCACGCCGGAGGCGGCGCGATCGGCGACGCAGAGATGGGCGCCGGTGACACGGGGCGCCTCGGAGGCGGCGCGGAT
>JAPLOH010000299.1 GCA_026400845.1 Alphaproteobacteria bacterium | reverse complement strand
CCGCCGCCGGGTACCTCGGTCGGTCCGTGCAGCACCTTGCCGCCGGCCGCGGTGAGGCGGGCTTGCGCTGCCAGGATGTCATCGACCACGAAGTAGTAGAGCCACGCCGGGCGGCCGAGGGCGGGACTATTCATCATTCCGCCGGTCAGCTGCTCAGCGGAATTGAACAAATGATAGGTGCCCATCGGTCCCATATCCATGGTTCCGGCCGCGGTCCAGCCGAACTGCGCGGCGTAGAATCCCGCCGCGGCGGCGGCGTCGGTGGTGTGCAACTCATGCCAGCCGCCATGGCCGGTTACACCGGGCGCGTAGGCCGGGCTGGGCGCGCTGCCGATCGGGGTCATCACGTAGATGGCGGCGCCCTGCGGGTCCAGCACCATCGCCATCCGGCCGATATTGGGGATGTCCATGGCCGGCATGCACAGCGTGCCGCCGGCGGCGGTGATCGAGGCGACGGCGGCATCGACGTCGGGGACGCTGACATAGGCGAACCAGCCCGGCCGCATGCCATTGGCGGCGGCCTCGGCGGGGATCGCCATCAGCCCGCCGACCATGGCCGAACCGGTCGACCACATGCGGTAATCCATGCCGGGCTGCATGCTGTCCTGCACGGTCCAGCCGGTCACCGCGCCATAAAACGCGGCGGCGGCGGGAACGTCGTCGGTTATCAATTCATACCAGATGAAGCGGCCGGGTTGAGCAGTCATTGACGGTCTCCTCTCGATGGTTGGAACAGCAGCAGGACGTAGCGGCGCAGATGGGCAATGCTGTCGATGGCGACGGCGGGGCCACAGCGCGCCTTCGCCAGCACGAAGGCGCCCTGGAGCACGGCCTGGGTGTGCAGCGCCAGTGACGCTGCGGTGACATCGCGCACCCCGTACTGGACCAGCGCCGCGGCGATATCAGCCTCCAGTGTCGCGGCATGGTCGGAGATCGCGGCGTTGCAGGCCGCGCGGATCGCCGGGCTGGTGGCGTAGGTTTCCTGCACCAGCATGCCGGCCAGGCAGCTGAACTCGGCGGGCGAACCTTCGATGAGGCCAGCGCGGAAGTCGAGATAGGCCAGCACCCGATCGAGCGGGTCGGCATGGTCGTGATACGGCGCGGCGGCGAACATCGGCGCCGTGACCGCGCCCCAATGTGCGGCCGCCGCGACACCCAGCGCCTCCTTGCTGGCGAAGTGGTGGAAGAACGCCCCCTTGGTTACCCCGGCCGCGGTGCACAGATCATCAACCGAGGTGGCGCTGAACCCCTTGCCGCGGATCAGGCCGAACGCCGCCAGCAGCAGGCGGTCGCGCACGGGCGGGGGCTTGGATGCGGCATCAATAGTTGGCATGGGAGAAACATACCAACTGGTCGGTATCCGTCAACCACCGCATTTTACGCCGCCCGGAACCGACGCTAGGCTCATCCCCCAACCCGAAGGACCCGCCATGCCGAGCCCCATCCTCGCCCCCATTCTGGCTCCAGTCATCGCCCTCGTGCTGTGGAGCTTCGTGATGCAGGCGTGGCTCTACGCCGTGCGCATCCCGGCGATCCGCGCCGCCAAAATCAAGCCAGATCCACGCGCCGGCAAGGCATTGCTCGACGCTCTGCCGCCGGAGGTGCAGTGGAAGGCCGACAACTACAACCACCTGATGGAACAGCCGACCCTGTTCTACGCCGTCGCCCTCACGCTGGCTTTGCTCGGCGCCGGCGCGGGCATGAACGCCGGGCTCGCCTGGCTTTACGTCGCGCTGCGCGTCGCCCACAGCCTGGTGCAGGCGACGACGAACGTGATCATGGTGCGGTTCACGATCTTCACCGTGAGCTCGCTCGTGCTGCTTGCCCTCGCGCTCAAGGCCGCCGCACTGGTGTTCTGAGCTTAATGCTCCTGTGACTCCCGCTCCGGCGCCCGCAGTGTGGTCCCCCCATCGACCACCAGCGTGTGGCCGGTGATGTAGCGGGCGTGGTCTGAGAGCAGGAAGCGCACGGCGTTGCCGATGTCCCAGCCGGTGCCCTCGATATCGAGCACCGAGGCGGTTTTGCGGTTGCGCCGGGCGGCGTCGGACATGCCGCGGCTGTAGACCATCGGCGTATAGACCGGCCCGGGCGCCACGCAGTTCACCCGAATGCCGTCCTTGCCATGGTCCACCGCCATCGCCTGGGTCAGCGCGATCACCGCCCCCTTGGAGACGGTGTAGGTGGTGAGGCCGCGCGGGCGGAGGGCGGAGATGGACGAAACGTTGACGATCGCCCCGCCGCCGCCGGCGATCATCGCGGGGATGGCGTGCTTGCAGGTGAGGAACATGCTGTCGACGTTCACCCGCATGACCCGGTGCCAGGTCTCCTCGCTTTCCTCCACCACGCTGCCGCGGCTGCCGATGCCCACGTTGTTGTCGAGCAGATCGAGCCGCCCCCAGCGCGCCATGGCGTCATCCACCATCGCCTTGCATTGCGCCGATTCGGTGACGTCGTAGGACACCCCGGCCGCCGTCCCGCCTTCGGCCGCGATCATCGCCGCGGTGCGTTCGGCGAGTGCGAGGTCACGATCCACCACCAACACCTTGGCACCCGCGCGGGCCAGCAGGATGCAGGCCGCGCGCCCGTTGCCGATCCCCTCCCCCGCCGCGCCGCCGCCGGTGACGATGGCGACTTTTCCGACCAGCCCCATATCGACGGTCATGGCAGGCCCGCCCCAGGCACGTCCACCCGCACGACATCGATACCCGCCTGGCGCTTAGCCGCCGCCGCCGGCCCGCTGCCTGGCGCCGAGCAGACGTAGAGATCGCGACGGTCATCCCCACCAAGCATGCAGGCGAAGGCGTGGCGCCCCTCCGGCATGGCGATGCGCGCGCTGATCCGCCCGCCCTCATGCACCCGCAGCAGGTCCGGCCCCCGCGCATCGGCCACCCATATTGCGCCCTCGGCATCGAGGCAGATGCCGTCGGGGAAATGCCCCTTCAGGTCGGCGAACACGGTGCGGTCCGACAGCAGCCCGTCGGCGGAGAGGGCGAAGCTGGTGAGGCGCTGGCCCATGGTCTCGGCGATGATCATGCGCTTCCCATCGGGCGTGATGACGCTGCCATTGGGGAACATCAGCCCCGTCGTTGCCGCCGCCACGCTGCCGTCAGGTTCGACGCGCACCAGGGTCGCCGGCCGCTCGGCCTCGCCGGCGTAGCGGTCGAAGCCGAAATTGCCGACGAACGCCCGCCCGGCGCCATCCACCACCATGTCATTGCACGGCCCCCCGGCGAGGCCCGAGAGATCGGCCACCTCCACCAGCGCGCCCCCATCGAGCCGCATCAGCTTGCGATCGAGCATAGAGACGATCAGCAACGTCCCATCCGGCCGCCAACCGAGCCCGGAGGGCTGGTTCGGCACGGTGACGATGGTCTCCGCCACCCCCTCGGGCGTGACCGCGATGACGCGATGGCTGTAGAAATCGGAGAACCACAGCCGCCCCTGGTGCCAGCGCGGCCCCTCGGTGAAGGTCAGGTCGCGCAGCAGGGCGTGGAGTGCTTCGGTGCTCATGGCGTCTTCCTCCCGTTTTGGTTGCCCCCATCATCGCGCGGCCGGCGCGGCGCGTCACCCCTCCCCTTACCCGCAACCCGCGCCTATCATCCCCGCCGGGAAACACCGGGAGACGCACGCCATGATGGATGACCTGCTGCGCGAACGAGATGCCTTGGCCCAGGCCGCGCGCGACGCCGCCAGCCGCCAGCGCCGCCTCGCCGCCCTTCACTACCCGCCGGGCACCCGCCTCGCCGTCAACTTCACCCTCGATTTCGATGCCATGCTGCTGCGCCGGCTCATGAACGAGCCGCCCATGCAGCTCGCCAAGGGCGAATTCGGCGGCCGCGTCGGCATCTGGCGCCTGCTCGAACTGTTCGACAGCCACGACGTGAAGGCCACCATCTTCCCCCCCGGGCGCATCTGCGAACTGTACCCGCAGGCGCTGCGCGCCGCCGTGCGCAGCGGCCACGAGCTCGCCGACCACATGTGGGAACACCACGTGCCCAAGGACCCGGCTTTGGAACGCGACCACCTCACCCGTGCCCTCGATGCGCTGGAGCGAGTCGGCGGCAAGCGCCCGGTCGGCAGCCGCAGCTGGCACAGCCACACACTGCTGACCGAGATGGGCCTGATCTACAATTCCCACGGCAGCGCCGATCAGCTGCCCTATTACGACACCGATGCCTCGGGCGGCGAAATCCTCAACCTGCCCTTCCACTACGCCATCGACGACGCGATGTACTACAGCTTCGCCTGGCTCGGCAGCTCCAACCCGGCCCAACGCCTCTCCGATACCGACCGGGTGGAGGAACTCTGGTGGCTTGCCTTCGAGCGCGAATATCAGAAGGGCGGCTACCTCAACATCTGCATGCACCCCTTCGTCTCCGGCCGCGCACTTCGCGTCGCCATGCTCGACCGGCTGATCGCCCGCATGAAAACCCTGCCCGGCGTCTGGTTCCCCACCTGCGAGGACCTCGCCCACCACTGCCTCGCGCATGGGGAGACGCGCTGATGCCCTGGAAAGACCGCTACACCATCTCCGACGAACGCTCGTTGACCGACGCCGAAGTCACCTGGCCCGAAGGCCGCCACTGCGCCTTCACCGTGGTGGTGGACATGAGCGTCGCCCGCGGCCCCGCCGGGATCACCGCGGCGGACCTCGCCGCCAACCAGGCCCGCTTCGGCGCCGGCGACGGGCTGGAGCAACTGCTCGGCGTGCTCGATCGCCACGCCATCAAAGCCACCTTCGTCGTCCCCGCCGTCATCGCCGCCGCCCAGGCGGAGAGCGTGCGTGCGCTCGCGAAAGCCGGCCACGAAATCGCCGCCGGCGGCTTCCGCCACGAGGATGTGACGAACCTCCCGCGCGACGAGGAAGCCCGCCGCATCGCCGCCACCTCAGCCACCATCGCCGAAATCACCGGCATGGCACCCACCGGCTGGTATTCCCTGCCCCGCCCGGAAGACAATTTCGCGGTCGGCACCATCAGCCCCAACACCATGGATCTGCTGCTGGAGGCCGGCTACCGCTACTTCGGCAACAGCCCGGCCGACGACATTCCGCATTGGTGGGTGACCGACTTCGCCGCCCGCCGCGCCATCCTCGCAATGCCCTACTACTACCACTTCGACGACCAGTGGTTCCTGCTGTTCCCCGCCAAAGGCACCGGCCTGGAACACGCCGACTTCCTCGCCCGCAACTGGCGCGCCGAGTTCGACGCCCAATACAAGCGCGGCCGCATGTTCAGCATGGTGCTGCACCCCATGCATATCGGCTGGAGCCACCGGCTGGCCTTGCTCGACGCGTTCCTGGGGTATGCGACGGGCCGCCCGGGCGTCTGGGCGGCGCCTGCCGGCGCGGTTGCCACGCACTGGCACGCAACGTTCCCCGCCGCGACGCATCTCCGTCTCGAACCCAGCATCTGGCAAGACTATTCGGGCAGCCTGAGCTGAGTTCAGCTCCGGTGCGCCGAGATCACGCCTCCAAATGCCGCACGAAGAACTCCATCGCGCGGCGCAGGAAGTAGGGTTTGCCCCAGACGGTGGTGTGGTCGTCGTTCGTCAGCGGGATGAAGTCGAAATCCTTGTCGGCGGCGATGAGGGCGTGGGCGAGTTGCATGGTGAGGGCCGGATGCACGTTGTCGTCCATGTCACCGGTGGCGAGCAGCAGCTTGCCGCGGAGGTTGGCGGCGAAGGGCGGGTTGGCGGCGGTGCTGTAGGTGGTGGTGGCGTTGGAGGTGGCGGTCACGGCGCCCTGGTATTTCTCCGTCCAGGCGAAGCTGTAGCCGAGCTGGTCGTGGTTGCCGGAGCTGGCGACGGCGGCGTGGAAGTGGTCGGGGTAGTGCAGCATGGCGTGGACGGAGGCGTAGCCGCCGCCGGAATGCCCGGTGATGCCGACGCGGGAGAGGTCCATCCATGGCCGGGTGGCGGCGAGTTGCTGGAGGGTGGCAACGTGGTCTTCGATGCAGCCGGGGTCTTGCAGTTTGCGGTAGCTGTAGTCGTGGAATTCCTTCGAGCGCAGCGGGGTGGAGCCGCGGCCATCGACATTGATGACGATGAAGCCGAGCTCCGCGAACACCTGTTGCAGCATGGCGCGGCCGAGCTCAGGCATGAAATCGGTCAGCGTGATGGCGGGGTACTGGCCGCGTTGGGGGCCCGGGTAGATGTAGTCGATCACCGGGTAGGATTTCGCCGGATCGAAATCGCTGGGCCGCCAGATCGCGCCGTACAGCGTGGTCTTGCCATCCGCCGCAATGCTGGTGAACGGCTCGGGGAAGCGGAAATCGCCGGAGATGGAATTGTCGATGCTGGCGGTGGCGAGCGTCGCGACCAGGCTGCCATCGGCGCGGCGGATGCGGGTGACCGGCAGGGAGACGAGGTCCGCCTCGGTATGCACGAAGTAACGGCCGGAGGGCGCGCGATACCAGCCGGTATCGAGCGGTGGGCGGATGTGGTCGCGCGGGATGCGCTTGAGGGGGATGGCGAGCTGATGATCGAAGGCGCCTTGGGTGAGCACCGTCAGCGCCGCGCCATCGAGGGGGGCGCGGCACAGCGTGCGCTGATAGGGGTTGCTGCCCGGCGTGAGGCCGGCGGCGGTGAATTCCACCGTGCGGGCGACGGGATCGACATGCAGCAGGTCCCGCACGTTCCACGCGCCCTGGGTGATGGTGGCCTTGCGGGCGCCGGTGGCGAGATCGTGCAGATAGAGGTGCCCCCAGCCGCTGGCCTGCGAATACCAGATGAACTCGCCGGACCCGTCGAGAATCCGGATGCAGGGCAGGCCGAGCACGGAGAGCTGGTTGTCGATGAAGGTGGCCGCCGTTTCGGTGTGGATCACCCTATGGGCGCCCTCCACCGTCATCTCATGCAGGCTCTGGCGCTGCCACAGCCGGTCACGGTCCAGGTAGAAAACGCGGCTGGAATCGGCGGCCCACCAGGCCTCCTCCTTCTCGATCGCAGTGACCATGCCGGTGACGCATGGTCCGGCGCCGCGGCTGATGGCGCCGGTTGTGGCATCGATGATGTGGTGCGTCTCGACCGGGAGGTGCAAATCGCCGCTGAGGGCGAATTTCATGTTGTGCAGTTTGGGGCGGACGGAGCCGTCATCGGGGACGTGTTGGAGGAGCGGGAGATCGAGCACGTCGCGCTCGTCGAGGCGGGAGGTGAAGAGTTTGCCGCTGTCGGGCGACCAGAGGACGTTGGCGGGGAGGGTGATGCCGCGGCGCCGGAGGGTGACGGTGGTGAGGTTCATGTCGGGCGATTTGGCCCAGGCGTGGTGGGGCGCACCGTCATGGGTGAGGCGGCGTTCGTGGTTGGTCGCAATATCGCGCAGCCAGAGATCATGCGCGCGCACGAATGCGGCGAGCCGGCCATCGGGCGAGAGGGTTTCGCCGGGGCGGGTTGGCGGCGGGATGAGGCTGGCTTCCAGCGCCGCGGGGTCGGCGGCCGGGCTGGCGGCGCCGGTGGCGGCATCGACGCGCATGATGGTGGTGCCGGTGGGCGTCTCGTGGCGATACCAGAAGCTGTCGGTGTCGCCGATCCAGTGCGGGCGGATTTGCGGGTTGTAGAGCAGCGGGCGGAAATTCTGCGCGAGGAAGCGTTCGGCGCGGGCGCGGCGGTCTGGGGTCAGCATGGGGGGCCTCAAATGAAGGTCGATTTCTGGGTGAGATCGCCGCCGCGCCACACATAGAAGGCGAGTAGCGGCGCCGCCCCGGTGCGCATGGCGTGCGCCATCCAGGACGGGTGATGGATCGGCACGCCCGGCGGCACCGGCGCGAAGGGGGCCTCGCCGCGCAGCCACTCGGCGGTGCCCGCAAGCGGGATGTAGAGTTCCTCCGCGGCGTGGCTGTGGCGGGGATAGTGTGTGTGAGGCCCCAGCAGCAGGAACCCAGCGGCGATCGCCTCCGAGGGCACCGGCCCCCGCTTGCCGACCAGTTCGGTCCAGCCGTAGCGGGCGAGGAAGGCGGGCGGCAGGTCGGCGGTGCTGTAGGTCTGGCGCCAGGAGAGGTTGGGGGTAGCCAGCAAGGCGCGCATCAATGGCGCGGTGGCCGGCGCGGTGTGGGCCGCGCAGTCGGCGAGCCAAGCCAGCACCGGCAACGTCGATGGCACCGCGACCCGCGTCGGCGCCGCCCGCGGCCAATCGGCGAGGAAGGCCGCGGCGGCCGGGATGGGATCGAGAAAAGCCTTCGTCGCGGCGAGCAGGGCATGCATGGCGGCAGGCCAGCACGCCGAGCCGCGCCGTGCAACCATGGACGCTCGCGCGACCAGGGCAATCGGGCGAAGGCGGCGGGCCCTGTCGGGTGCCCGCGAAGCCCATGGTGCGGCAACTGTCCCGGGGCTTGACTTGGCACCGCCCGGGGGACGCAAATCAGCGCCGAGCAACGAGGGGCCACGGCGCATGTCCAGTATTGAAATCGGTGAAGAGGCAATATCGCGGTTTTCGCAGGCCGCGATGCCGATCCCGGCGCCGGCGACCACGCGGGATCGCGGCCTCGGTCCGTTCAAGCGCATGGTGTTACGCGGCGCGACGGTGATCGACGGCACCGGGGCGCCGCCCTGGGGCACGGTGGATATCGTGGTGGAGGGCGGCAAGATCGCGGAGATCCGCCGCGTCGGCACGCCGGGAATGCCGCTGAAGGCCGCAGGGCGGCCGGATGGCGGGGAGCACGAGATCGACTGCCACGGCAAGTTCGTGACCCCCGGGTTCGTCGATTGTCACGGGCAGAGCGGGGTTGCCTATCATGCCTCGGTCGGGCCGCAGCCGCCGGCCGATTATGTCTACAAGCTGTGGCTGGCCCATGGGGTGACGACGGTGCGGGAGGCGGGCTCGCTGAACGGGCTGGCGTTCACGCTGGACCAGAAGCGCCGCGCCGCCGAGGGCTCGATCGCGGCGCCGAACCTGGTGGTGCATTCCTATTTCCCGGCGGTGCCGGACATGATGAAGACCATCCATACCCCTGCCGACGCGCGCGCCTGGGTGCGCGCCATCAAGGCAAAGGGGGCGGATGGCATCAAGTTCTTCGGCGCACCGCCCAACATCATGGAGGCGGCACTCGACGAGGCGCGCGAGCAGGGGCTGCGCTCCTGCTGCCATCACGCGCAACTCGCGGTGAGCCGGATGAACGCGTTGACGTCGGCGCGCTGGGGGCTGACCTCGGCCGAGCATTACTACGGGCTGCCCGAGGCGCTGTTCGAGAAGACCACCATCCAGGCCTTCCCCGACCACTACAACTACGGCGACGAGTATCACCGCTTCTCGGTCGCCGGGCAGATGTTCCAGCAGGCGGCACAACCCGGCAGCCAGAAATGGAACGACACGCTCGATGCCTTCATCGAGACCGGCTTCACGTTCGTGCCGACCTTCAACATCTACGAGGCGAGCCGCGACGCCATGCGGGCGCGGCGGGCGGACTGGCATGACCGCTACACCCATGACACGGTGTGGAAGTTCTACCAGCCCTCGCGCGGCGCCCATGGCTCCTACCTCACCAAATGGACCACGCAGAACGAGCTGGACTGGAAGCGCCACTATTTGCTGTGGATGCAGTTCATCAACGACTACAAGAACCGCGGCGGGCGGGTGTGTGCGGGCTCCGATTCCGGTTTCATCTTCCAGCTCTACGGCTTTGGGCTGATGCGCGAGTTCGAGCTGCTGCAGGAGGCCGGGTTCAATCCGCTGGAGGTGCTGCGCGCCGCGACCTCGCACGGCGCGGAACTGTTGGGCGTGGGTGACGTGACGGGCACGCTGGAGGTCGGCAAGCGCGCCGATATCCTCATCCACGACGAAAACCCGCTGGCCGATTTCAAGATGCTCTACGGCACCGGCGCCATGCGCATGAACGAGACCACCGGCGCCGCCGATTGGACCCATTGCCTCAGCACCACCATCAAGGACGGCATGGTGTTCGACACGCGCGAGCTGCTAGCGGATGTCGAGGCGATGGTGAAGGACAGCAAGGGCTAGGATTTGACCGACTTCATCCTGCTGACCGGCTTCCTCGGCGCCGGCAAAACCACGTTGCTGCGCGATTTCCTCGCACAGCCCGAGTCCGCCGATACCGCGGTGATCATGAACGAGGCCGGCGCCATCGACATCGATGGCGCCGTGGTCGCGGCCGACCAGACCGGCCTGCCGATGGCCATGCTCGCCAATGGCTGCGTCTGCTGCTCCATCGCCAATGACCTCCTCTATACCATCGAGGCCCTGGTCGCCTCGCGCGAGACCCCGTTTCGCCGCATCGTGCTGGAGACGAGCGGCTTGGCTATGCCGGGGCCGATCATCCGCTCGCTCGGCGAACTGGGCCCGCTCGGCATGCGCGTCCGCGTGGTCACCGCCTGCGATGCGGCCACGCCGGTCTTCGCCCGCGAGGGCTTCGAAACCGCCGCCGCCCAGGTGGCCGCCGCCGGGATCATCGTGCTGACCAAGCTCGATCGCGCCGCGGATACCGGCGTGGCGGGCACAGTCGAGGCCGCCAATCCCCTGGCCATCTTGGTGCAGGAGGCCACCCCTGCCCGCCGCGCGCTGCTGGCCTTCACCACCGAGGCCGCCGCCCCCACCATGCCGCCGGCCGGCGATATCTCCGGCCATCCCCGCATTTCCGTCATGCTGGGCCAGCCCGGCCAGGCCAGCGTCGAGACGCTGCTGGAGTGGCTGGAGAACCTGTCCGGCCTGCTCGGCGAGCGGCTGTTGCGGCTGAAAGGCGTGGTGCAGCCGGCGGATATGGTGGAGCGGCTGCTGGTGCAGGCCGTCGGCAGCACCTTCGATCCGCCACGCCGCTTCATGGGCGCGGCCGAGAGCGGCCTGGTGCTGATCGCCCGCGACACCACGGCGGCCGAGGTGCTGGCGCTACAACCGGATATCGGGCTGGCGCTGCAAACGCAAACCGCCGGCCCCTTTGGAGGGCCGGCGGCGCGTCGGCTCGTCGCTGACTAAGGGCTCAGCGCATCGGCGGCGCGTAGTGCAGGCCGCCCTTGTTCCACAGGTTGTTGATCCCGCGGGGAATGCCGAGCGGGGTGATGTTGCGCTCCCAGATCTCGCCGAAATTGCCGACCTGCTTGACGGCGTTGAACGCCCACTTGTTGTCCACGCCGAGCGCCTTGCCCATGTCGCCTTCAATGCCCAGCAGGCGACGCACTTCGGGCACCGTGTTGGTCGTCATGGTGTCGATATTTGCGGCGGTGATGCCGTATTCTTCGGCGATCAGGCCGGCGAAATAGGTCCAGCGCACGAGGTCGAACCACTTGTCGTCGCCCTTGCGGACCATGGCGCCGAGCGGCTCCTTGGAGATGATCTCGGGCAGCAGGATGTGATCCTCAGCCTTCGGGCCCTGCTGGGCGCGATAGGCGGCCAGCCCCGAGGCGTCGGTCGAATACGCGTCGCAGCGGCCGGACTGGTAGGCGTTGGTGATCTCGGACGCGTCCTGGATCAGGATCGGGGTGAACTTCAGCTTGTTGACGCGGAAGTAGTCGGCGATGGCGAGTTCGGTGGACGTCCCGGGCGCGACGCAGATGGTGGCGCCGTCCATCTCCTTGGCGGATTTCACGCCCGAGGCCTTCTTCACCAGGAAGCCGGTGCCGTCATAGAAGTTCACCGAGGCGAAAATGGCGCCGAGGTTGCCTTCACGGCCGAGCGTCCAGGTGGTCGAGCGGTACAGCAGATCCACTTCGCCGGATTGCAGGGCGGTGAAGCGGGCCTGGGCGGTGAGGGGGATGAACTTCACCTTCTTGGCGTCGCCCAGCACGGCGGCGGCGACGGCGCGGCAATGATCGGCGTCGATGCCGCGCATCACGCCCTGGCTGTCCGGCAACGAGAAGCCGGCCGAGTTGCCGGCGGTGCCGCAAAACAGTTCGCCGCGCTTGGTGATCGCGTCGATGGTGGCGGAACCGGTGCCTTGGGCCATCGCGGAGCCGGCGAACAGCCCGGCCACGACCAGCGCCCCGGCCCCGAATGAGGTCGAGAACTTCATTGCTTTACTCCCTGTCGGCGCCGGGAAATGCCCAGCACTGACGCGCTTAATGCCGTGACGGGCGAGCAAACTCAATGACAGAGTTTCCGCAGGCCGCGCTACTTGATCGCGCCCTGGGTCAGCCCCGCGATGAACTGGCGCGAGAGCACGATGTAGACCAGCGTGATCGGCAGGGCCGACAGGGTGAGCCCGGCGAACAGCACCCCCCAATCCGTGTTGTATTCCCCCATGAACACGGTCAGCCCCTGCGGCAGGGTCTTGAGCCGGTCGGTGGAGATGAACACGAGGGGAAAAAAGAAGTCGTTCCAAATCGGCACGGCATTCTGGATCGCGGCGATCACCATCGCCGGGCGGGCGAGCGGCAGCATCACCTGCAACATCGTGCGCAACTCCGACGCCCCCTCGATCCGCGCGCTCTCCTCCAACTCGCCGGGGAGCGTACGCAGGAAGCCGGTCATGATGAACACCGCCGACGGCAAGCCCATCGCGACGTAGACCAGCACCAGGCCGAGGCGGGTGTCGATCAGGCCGAGCAGGTCGAGCTGGATGAACAGCGGGATGATCGCCAGCTTCAACGGCACCATCAACCCGGAGAGGAAGAACATGAACACCGCGCCGCTGAGCCGGAACCGGTAGCGCGCGATGGCGTAGGCCGCCATGGTGCCGAACACCACGATCACCACCACCGACACAGCCGTGATCGTCACCGAGTTCAGCAGATAGCGGACGAAATTCGTCTCGCTCCACACCCGCCCAGCATTGGCCAGCGAGAAGCTCTCCGGTAGCGCGAAAGGCGAGGCGAACAGCTCGGCATTGGTCTTGAACGCCGACAGCACCATCACGACCAGCGGATACAACATGATGAACGCGTTCACGATCAGCAGAAACTGGATCAGCCCGTTCTTGAGCCGCTCGCCGTGCTGCATCGGATCAGACCTGGATCTCGCGCCGGCGCAGCACCCTGAGCGCCAGGCCCGAGACGATCGCGATGAACAGGAACATCAGCACCGCCAGGGCGCTGCCATGGCCGAAATCCTGCAACCCCGAGGTCACGTTGCCGAAGGCGGTGCGGTAGAAATACAGCCCGAGCACATCGGTCGCGCCGCCGGGCGAGCCGTTCAACCCGGCCATCACATAGGGCAGTTCGAACCAGTTGAAGCTGCCGATGAAGGTGAGGATGAACACGATCGTGGTCGCCGGCGCCACCAGCGGCCAGATGATCCCGGTCATCAACCGCCAGTCCCCTGCCCCGTCGATGCGCGCCGCCTCCAGGGTTTCCTTCGAGATGCGCTGCATCCCCGCCAGGAAAATCAGGGCGGGAAACCCCACCCAATGCCAGGCGTTGGTGAAGATGATCGCCCCCAGCGCGGTGCGTTCGTCGCCCAACCATGGCAGGCCCTGCACCCCCACCAGCGCCAGCGCCGCATTCACCAGGCCAAACAGCGGGTGAAGGAACAGCTTCCACAGGAAACCCACAATCACCGCCGACAGCACCACCGGCAGGAATACGATCACCTGATGCAGCCGATGCCCGGGCAATGCCTTCAGCAGCACGAAGGCAATCAGGAATGCCAGGCCGTTCTGCGCCACCATCAGGGCGGCGAACACAACGCCATTGTGCCGCAAGGCCCGCCAGGTCCAGTCCGCGAAGGGCGCCTCGGTCAGGACTTCCGTGAAATTCCGCAGCCCGATGAAATCGGCCGGTGCCAAGCCGTGGAACGAGTAGAACGCGTAGCGGAACGCCGAAAGCAGCGGCGCTGCCACGAACAGCCCCATCACGATGAGGCCGGGCGCCAGCAACACCGCGATCCACAGCGACCGTTTGCGCCGCGCCAACGCAGCCCGGCGCAAACGGTCCGTGGTCATGTCGCTACTTCTGGAACGGCTTGAAGTAGCGGCTGATACCTTGGGTGAGCGAGGCGCCAACCTCGGCCGGGGTCATCGAGCCGGCCATCATCTTCTGCACGCCGGATTGCAGGAGTTCCGAACCCGTGGGCGTCTCGTAGCGGAAATGCACCGCCGTGATGTAGGGCATCGAGGTCTCGTTGAGCTTCGCCACTTCGGCGAGCATCGGGTCGCTCAGCGTCACGCCCTTGATCGGCGAGATGTTGCCGAGCAGCGCCGCGAACTTGTCACCGAACTGCTTGGTGCCCATCCAGCGCACCAGGCGCACGGCGTCCTTCTGGTTCGCCGCCTTGGGGCGTTCACCGCGTAGCCGCCGTCATAGAATTTCGAGACGTAGCGCGGCGCGCCCGCGGCCGGTGCCGGGGGGGCGACGAAACTCATGTTGATCTTCGGGTTCTGCTTGCGGAAATTGGCGATCTCGAAGCTGCCGCCAACGAATATGCCGGCGCGGCCGGAGAGGAAGAGCTGCTGGCCGGTCGCGTAGTCGATGCCCATAAAGCCCTGCGGCATGTAGTCCCGCAGTTCAAGCAGCTTGCCGAGGGCCGCGACGTAGCGGGCATCGGAGAAATTCGCCTTGCCCGCCAAGATGTCGGCCACGAAGTCAGGCCCGAGGAAGGGGTTGGTGAGGACGGAGGTGAACACCTCGTCCATCCATGCGGTCGCCATCCCGTTGGCGATCGGCGTGATGCCCGCGGCCTTGAGAGTCTTGGACACCGCGATCAGCTGGTCCCACGTCGTCGGCGCCTGCACGCCCGCCTTGGTGAAGACGTCGTTGTTGATGAAGATGCCCAGCGTCTGCGAGGCGAAGGACAGCGAGTAGACCTTGCCATCCGACCGCAGCGTCTCCGATGCCAGCGCGTCGGCCGGCAAATTGCCGAGTTCCGGCACCTCCTTGGGGTCGAGCGCCAGGAGATACCCGGCCTTGGCGAACTGCTCGAGCCCGCCATAGGCGCGGGTGTGGATCACATCCGGCCCGCGCCCGGCCGCCAAAGCGGTGGACAGCGTGGTGGCGTAGCTCTCGACCGCGAAAGCCTCGAACTTCACCGTCACATCCGGGTTGGCCTTGGTGAAATCGGCGAACAACTCGGCGTAGGCCGCCTTGTCCTCCTGCCGCCAGGTCCAGAACGTGACCTCGCCGGCCTGCGCGGCGGCGCCGAGACTGCCAGCCATCATCAGCGCGGCGAATGCGCGGCGCGCGAAGTTCTTCCCGATCATATGCTCTCCCTGGCGGACGCGCCCGCCGTGTTGTTGCGTAGTGGCGACCGTACGGCGCGGGCGGCGTCTGTCAAGGCGCCAGCAACGCCGCCACCTCCGAGACATTGTCCGCGCTGTCGATCTTCCACAGCGCATCCAACGCCGCCCGCGCCCGCGTCGCCCCCAGCACCGGCTCGGCCAGCCCGAGGAACTTCTCCTCAAGCGCCGCGTCGGTGAGCGGGTTGGAGGCGGCACCATAGGGCTCCGGCATATAATGCTCGAACACCCGCCCATCCGTGGTCTCGATGCGCGTCTTGGCGGCGCGCTTGCGCGGATAATCGGCCTCGCATTGCGCATCGACATGCACATGCACCTTCGCGGTCTGCGCGAGAATCCGCGCATCCACCCGCTCGGCGGCGCCGAATTCGTGCAGGCTGGCCTGGCGGCGCACCAAGGTGGCGGCGATCACGAAGGGAAAGGACATCTGCGCCGTCGTCATCTCCGACCAGCCGACCTTGGCGTGCGAGGCGGCCACCGCGTAGGTGCCGAACTCCATCCGCGCCACCTGCTCGGGCGCGAGGTCCTGCTCGCCGAGGATGTGCAGCACACCGTCGATCGCCGAATGGATGTGGCGGCAGCAGGCGTAGGGCTTCATGTAGCAATTGGCGATCGCGAAGGCGGACTTCGCGTTGTTGTCACCGGAGCCCATGATGTCGATGCGCTCGGGGTCCCGATGGCCACCAGAAAACGCATTGAAATAGCCGTCCTTGAACTCCAGCACCCCACGCGGCGCCGGCAGCCCCTCCGCCGTCAGCAACGCCGAAAGCAGCCCCTCGCGCGCGGCATGGCCGGGGTGGATGCGCTTCACGTCACCGCCGGCGAGGAAGCTGAACAGCCCGGCGGCCGAGGACGCGGCGGTGCCGATCGCCTGCTCCATCGCGTCGGCATCGAAGCCGAGCAGGCTCCCGGCGGCCGCCGCACTGCCAAATACCCCGGCAATCCCGGTATTGTGGAAACCGCGCAGCCGCGAGGCCGGATGTCCCGCGGCGGCGATGCGGCACACCGCCTCATACCCGGCGATCACCGCCAGCAGCAGTTCCGCCCCGCTCGCCCCCCGCGCGGCCGCCATCGACCAGGCGGCGGGCACCACCACCGTGCCGGGATGCACCGAGCCGGAGCGGTAGCCGTCATCCAGTTCCAGCCCATGCCCCGAAGTGCCGGCGAGATAGGCCGCCGTCAGCAGATCATACTGCGTGGCAAAGCCGGGCACCGGCACGTCGCCCTTGCCATGCACGCGGCCCAGCACCCGCTCGGCGATGCCGGTGACTTCCTGCGTTGCGCCCGCGATCACCGCGGCCAGCGTGTCGATCAAATGCCGCCGCGCTGCATGGCGGGCGAAATCATCCACCTGATCGAGCCGCAGCGCCGCGAGGAAACCCGCGAGATCGGCGGTCGGGCCGGGCTTGCTCAGCACGGGATGGAGGGCGAGTTCGTTCATGGCTGTCTCCTAGCGCATGCCGGTGATGGAGGCGGCCATGGCGCGGGGGTCGCGCATCGGCCAGCGCCCGGCATCCACCTGCGCGATGAAATCACCGACGATGCGGTTGAACTCTCCGGGGTCTTCGAGGTTGATGCCGTGGCCACAATTCGGCATCACCGCAAGGGCGGAACTCGCGATGGTCTGCTTCATCAGCACCCCCGGCGCCAGGCAGGGCCAATCCTCGTCGCCGGTGAGGATCAGCGTCGGCACGCGCAACGCCTGCATCTCGTCCTGGAGGTCCCACAGCGAAGGCCGCTCGCGCTGCACGCCGAGTTGGGTATTGGCGGCACCAAGCGCCGAGTGCTCGGCGAGTTGGCGTTGAAATTCGGCAAATCCGCGCGGGTCCTTGTTCTGGAACTGCACCCGCGTCGGGCCGAAGGCGTAGCGGTCGGCGAAAGCCGCCATGCCCTTCTCGCGGATGAATTCCACCGTATTGGCACCCTCCGCGCGGAACTCCTCGCGGGTCGCCGGGTCGGCCCCGTAGCCGCAGCCGGCCACCGTCAGCGAGCGGGCGCGCGAGGCGTGGCGGAAGCCGAAATGCAGCGTCGCGAAGCCGCCCATCGACAGCCCCACCACATGCGCCTGGCCGATGTTGAGATGGTCGAGCACGGCGGCGATGTCGTCGGCGGCGCGGTTCTGCGAGTAGGAGGACACGTCGGCCGGGACGTCGGACGGCGGATAGCCGCGCGCGTTGTAGCTGATCGACCGGTAGCGCCGGCCAAAATGGCGCATCTGCGGCTCCCAACTGCGGTGGTCGCCGGCGAATTCATGCACGAAGATCACCGGCATGCCGGCGCCGGTATCCTCGTAGTAGAGTCTCACTCCGTCATCGGCCGTTGCGTGCGCCATGGCGTCCTCCCCTGATGGCGGGAGTTTCGCGGCAAACCGGGTACGAGGAAAGGGGGCACGAGGAATGGGGTGCTTCCCTTCATCGCGCGCGCATGGTGTGCTTCGGCCAACACGATCGAGAGCCCCCATGTCCAACCGCTCCCCCCTCGCCGACCCCGCCTGGCAGTATATCGAGCATACCTCGATGGAGGATTTCACCGCCGCCGATTGGGCGGTGATGAACGCCCAGCGCGCCATCTTCACCCGCAACCACCAGGCGGAACTGGTGATCGCCATGCTACGGGCGACCTCTAACGTGCCCTCCTTCGGCTACCGCATCAGCAATTTCCGCCACTGCCTGCAATCCGCCACCCGCGTGCTGCGGGCCGGGCATGACGAGGAGACGGTGGCCGTCGCCGTGCTGCACGACATCGGCTTCGACGCCTGCCCCAGCACCCATGGCGATTTCGCCGCCGCGCTGATGCAGCCCTATATTTCGCCCCGCAACCACTGGATGCTGGAACACCACCAGATCTTCCAGGACGTCCACGCCCCGCATTACCCCGGCGTCGACCCCAATGCCCGCGACACATGGCGCGGCCATGAGCACTTCGCCTGGACCGCCGAATATGTCTCCAAGTTCGACCAGGACGCGATGGCGCCGGACGAGGACACGCTGCCCTTGGAAGCCTTCATCCCCGCCATCCACCGCCTCTTCTCCCGCCCCCCGCAGCCGCGGCCCAACGCGACGTGGCGGAGCGCATGATGATCACCGACGCCCTGCTGGCGGACGGGCGCTGCGTCGATATCACGGTGCAAGACGGCCGCATCGCCGACATCACCCCGCATGCCGGCCGGCTAGGCGAGACCCATCTCGCCGGCGCCCTGCTGCTGCCCGGGTTGGTGGAAGGCCATGTCCATCTCGACAAAACCCTGATGGGCCTGCCCTGGCGCCCCAACGCCCCCGCCCCCAGCGTGCGCGGCCGCATCGAATATGAGCGCACCCATCGCGGCAGTCTCGGCCCGGTGCAGCCCCGCGCCCGCGCCCTGATGGACCGCATGATCGCCGCCGGCACCGTCGCCGTGCGCACCCATACCGATATCGATGATGCCTACGGCCTCGCCAATTTCCACGCCGTGCTGGAGGTGGTGCAGGAGTACCGCGCCAAACTGCCGATCCAGATCGTCGCCTTCCCGCAATCGGGCATCACCTCTCGCCCCGGCGTCGCCGATCTGCTCGACGCCGCCCTGTCAGAAGGCGCCGATCTCGTCGGCGGGCTCGATCCCGTCACCATCGACGGCGACCAGAAAGGCCATCTCGACATCGTCTTCCGCCTCGCCGCCAAGCACGGCAAAGGGATCGATATCCATTTGCATGACCGCGACCCCGGCGGCAACGCGCAGCTGCGCGACATCGCCGCCCGCAGCCTGGCGGCCGGCATGCAAGGCCACGTCACCGTCAGCCACGCCTTTAGCCTGGGCACGGATGACGCCGACGACTTCGCCGCCACCGCCGACGCCCTGGCGAAAGGTGGCGTCGCCATCCTCACCTCCGCCCCCGGCCCGGTCACCATGCCGCCGGTGAAGCCGCTGCGCGCCCGCGGCGTCACCATCTACGGCGGCAACGATAATATCCGCGACCTCTGGTCCCCCTACGGGAATGGCGACATGCTTGAGCGCGCCTGGATGATCGCGCAGAAACAGGGTTTTCGGAGCGACGAGGATCTCGCACTGGCCTACGAGGTCTGCTCCACCGAAGGCGCGCGCATGCTCGGTCTACCCACCCACGGCATCGCCGTCGGCGCGCCGGCCAGCTTCGTCGCCCTCCCAGCCGAAAGCATCGCCGAAGCCATCGCCGAACGGCCGCGCGCCCGCACGGTCTGGCTCGCCGGCATCAAGCAATAGAAAGAAGGAACACGCCCATGGAAATCTCCCTCGCCGGCCGCGCCGCCGTCATCACCGGCGGCAGCAAAGGCCTCGGCCTCGCAATGGCCAAGCGCTTCTCGATGTCAGGTGCCGACGTCGCCATCCTCGCCCGTGGGCAGGAAGGGCTTGATGCCGCCCAGGCCGAACTCACCCCCACCGCCAAAGGCAAAGTCGTCGCCATCGCCTGCGATGTCTCCAAGGCCGACGAAATCGCCCGCGCCTACGAAGCGGTGATGAAGCGCCTCGGCCGCATCGATATCGTCGTCAACAACGCCGGCACCTCGCGCACCGCGCCATTCGAAACCGTCACCGACGAAATCTGGCAGGAAGACCTCGACCTCAAGCTGTTTGCCGCCATCCGCCTCACCCGCCTCGCCTGGCCGCAAATGAAGGAGCGCAACTGGGGCCGCGTGATCAACGTGCTCAACATCGGCGCCAAGGCCCCGCGCGGCGGCTCAGCGCCGACCACCATCAGCCGTGCCGCAGGCATGGCGCTCACCAAGGTGCTCGCCGGCGAAGGGGCCCCCAACAACATCCTGGTCAACGCCATGCTGGTCGGCCTCATCATCACTGAGCAGGTGAAGAAATGGCACGTGCTGCGCGGCGGCAACGTCACCCTCGAAGAACATATCGCCAATACCGGCAAGCCCGTGCCGATGGGCCGCATGGGCACCGCCGAAGAATTCGCCAATCTTGCCT
>JAPLOH010000044.1 GCA_026400845.1 Alphaproteobacteria bacterium | reverse complement strand
CGCCGCATTCTTGCTCCGTCGCGCCGCCATCCGAAGCCCGGCAGCATCAAAATCAACCCGAAGTGCAAGCGGCATGGCGAACCTCCATCGTTCGCCGGATACAGAATCACACCAACACCGCGTCGCGGAATCCCCCCCGGAATCATACTCTCGGAGCCTTGGTATTACTTGATCGGCGAGAAATGCGCTGGACGTAAAATGGCAGACTCCATCATCTGGATGAACGGCGTGGTCTTGGGACCAAAGGCGATCCAGGCCGGATCGGCGTAGAGCTTCGCCCGCAGATCATCGCGCTGCTCCATGCTCTCGTAGCCCCATAGTGTGATCACCTGATTGAGCTTGCCGATATCGGAAATGAAATAGCCGAGCATCGGCAAATATTTGGTGTGAAGTGCCAGCCCCTCGGCCTCATACAGAGCGAGGAATGCCGGCATCATGCCGGGAAGGAGTGTGTAGGTCCGCTTCTCGACGATCATGGCTGTCCTCCTATTGCATTGGCATCGCCGGCCAGCGTAGCGATGCTTGCGTCCGAAATCAAACGTATGTTAGAAAACTCGCGGCGCCGCCGATGCTGTCACCCCGTCGCCGCATCCAGGCCGGAGGAAACGTGATCCAACGAACGCTGTTTTCTGAAGACCACGCGATATTTCGCGAGCAGGTGCGCCGTTTCATGGAGCGCGAATTGGCGCCGCATCATGGGGAATGGGAGGAAAAGGGCGAGGTTCCGCGTTGGGCGTGGAAGAAGGCCGGCGAGCAGGGGTTCCTGTGCGTCGCCATTCCGGAGCAATGGGGCGGCGCCGGGGCGGACCGCCGCTACGCGATCATTCTGATGGAAGAGCAGGCCCGCCTGAACCTCACCGGGCTCGGTTTTCCGCTGCATTCGGACATCGTCGCGCCCTACATCGATCACTACGGCACCGATGCGCAGAAGCTGGCCTGGCTGCCGAAGATGGCCACCGGTGATTATATCGCGGGGATCGCGATGACCGAGCCCAGCACCGGATCGGACCTGCAAGCCATCCGCACCACCGCGATCCGCGACGGCGACGACTACATCGTCTCCGGGCAAAAGACCTTCATCACCAACGGTCAGACTGCCGACCTGTTCCTCGTGGCGTGCAAGACCGACCGTTCCGAGGGGGCGCGCGGCATCAGTCTGGTGATGGTCGAGGCCGATCGGCCCGGCTTCCAGCGCGGCCGCCGGCTGAAGAAGCTGGGGACGCGGGCGCAGGACACCTCGGAGCTGTTTTTCGACAACGTGCGGGTGCCGGCGACCAACCTGATCGGCGAGGAGGGGCGCGGCTTCGTCTACATGATGCAGGAGCTCGCCTGGGAGCGGATGCATGTCGGCATCCAGGCGGTCTCGTGCTGCGAGGCGGCGCTGGAGTGGACCATCGACTACACCCGCAATCGTCAGGTGTTCGGCAAGCCGGTGCTGGATTTCCAGAACTCGCGCTTCAAGCTGGCGGAGATGAAAACCGAGGTCCAGGTCGGACGGGTGTTCCTCGATCGCTGCCTGGAGTTGGTGCTGGAAGGCAAGCTCGACGCCACGACGGCGGCGATGGTCAAGCTCTGGACCAGCGAGATGCAGGGCAAGGTGCTCGATGCCTGCCTCCAGTTGCACGGCGGCTACGGTTTCATGTGGGAATATCCGATTACCCGCGCCTTCGCCGATGCCCGTGTGCAGCGGATCTATGCCGGGACGAACGAGATCATGAAAGAAATCATCGGCCGGTCGCTGTAGCGCTCGGATCGGCCAACCAGGGAGGACTACCATGCGTCGTCTTGAGGGAAGGCTCGCCGTCGTCACCGGCGCGGCCAACGGGATCGGCCGCGCCAGCGCGCTGCGCTTCGCCGCCGAAGGGGCCAATCTCGCCATTCTCGATCTCGAGGCCGAGGGCTTGGCCGCCACCGCCGACAGCGCGCGCGCGGCCGGCGCCAAGGTGCTCACCATCACCGGTGACTGCACCGACGAGGCCCTGGTCGCCGACGCCTTCAAGCGGATCTACGCCGAGGCCGGCTTTATCGACATCTTGATGAACAATGTCGGCCAGAGCGCGCGCGAGCGTGCCTCGGAGTTCTACGCCTCCTCCTCCGAGGTCTGGCGCTTCGTGCTGAACGTCTCGCTGATGTCCACCCTGATCGCCTCGCGCCAAGTGGTCCCGGCGATGCGCGAGGCCGGGCGCGGCAAGATCGTCAACGTCGCCTCCAACGCCGGGATGGCCGGCGAGATTGGCCTGTCCGAATACGCCGCGGCCAAGATGGGGGTGATCGGCTTCACCCGTTCGCTCGCGCGCGAACTGGCGCCCTTCAAGGTCAACGTCAACGCGATCTGCCCCGGCGTCACCCGCACCCGGGTGCTCGAGAAGATTTCCGACGAGATCCTCGACGGCATCCGCAAATCCATCCCGCTCGGCTTCTTCGCCGAGCCCGAGGACATCGCCGCCGCCGTCGCCTTCCTCGCCAGCGACGACGCCCGCTACATGACCGGGCAATCGATGGTGGTCGATGGCGGGCGTTGGATGGTGTGAGCCCTTGAACCAGGGCTGAATTCAAACTAGCGTTAGAAAAATGACGTGGGTTGGCAATGGCCGCCCGCCGCTTCCGGGAGATGCAGATGGTCGACTATACGGGCTACCAGTTCATCAAGTTTGAGCAAACGGGCCGTGTCATGACGGTGACGTTCAACCGTCCCGAGGCGCTCAATGCGATGACGGCGGAAATGCACGAGGAAACCTCGCGGATTTTCACCGATCTCGGCATGGACCATTCGATCGACGTGATCATCCTTACCGGCGCCGGCAAGGCGTTCAGCGCCGGCGGCGACATCGCGGGCATGCGCCGGATGTATGACGACACCGAGATGTTCGACCGCTCCATCATGGAAGCGAAAAAGATCGTGTTCGGCATTCTCGATTGCGAGAAGGTGATCATCTGCAAGATGAACGGCGACGCGGTCGGCCTCGGCGCCACGATCGGGCTGTTCTGCGACATCATCTTCGCCGCCGATCACGCCCGCATCGGCGACCCGCACGTCCGCGTCGGCCTCGCTGCCGGCGATGGGGGCGCGATCATCTGGCCGCAGCTGATCGGCTACGCCCGCGCCAAGGAATATCTGATGACCGGCGATCTGGTGACCGCCCCCGCGGCCGCGGCGATGGGCCTGATCAACTACTCCGTGCCCGCCGCCGAACTCGACGATAAGGTGACTGCCTTCGCCAGCAAGATCGGCGCCGGGGCGATGAAGTCGATCAAATACACCAAGACCGTGATCAACATCGGCCTCAAGCAGCTCGCCCACTCGATGATGGACAGCTGCATGGCATACGAAGCCCTGACCAACCGGACCAGCGACCATCTCGAGGCGATCAACGCCTTCAGCGAGCGGCGCCGACCGAAATTCACCGGCGGCTGAGCAGGCGACGCGCGGCACCGGCATAGCGGAGGAACGATCGTGAATTTCGGCGAACCCGAACACGTCACCATGCTGCGCGAAAGCATCCGCCGCATGCTCGACAAGCACGCGCCACGCGAGCTGATGGCGAAGTGGGACGAACAGGACAAGGTGCCGCGCGCGCTGATGCAGCACATCAGCGAACTCGGTGTCTGCGGCATGACAGTGCCGGAGGAGTATGGCGGCTCCGGGCGTGACATCCTCGCGACCATGGTGACGGTGGAGGAGTTGTCGCGCCGCTCGATGGTGATCGGCACGCTCTATTTGATGAATGCCTGCTACGGGAGCATGAACATCCTGGCGTCGGGCAGCGACGAGCAGAAAACCCGCCTGCTGCCGCGCCTCGCCGCTGGCGAGTTGCTGTTCGCCTACGGCCTGTCCGAACCCGACGTCGGCTCCGACCTCGCCAGCGTCAAAACCCGCGCCGAACGTCGCGGCGACAAGGTCGTCATCAACGGCAACAAGCGCTGGTGCTCCGGCGCGGAAAGTGCCGACTACATCTACACCCTGGTCCGTTCCGGCGAGCCTGGTGCGCGCTACTCGAACCTGTCGCTGGTCCTCATTCCGCCGACCACCAAGGGGGTGACGCTCAAGCATATCCCGGCCATGGGGGCGCGTGGGCTGAACACCAACGACATCAACTTCGACAACGTCGAAATCCCCATCGAGGACGTCGTCGGCGGGGAAGTCGGCTGGAACCAGGGCTGGTCCAGGCTCGCCGGCCCGGCGCTGGAGGTGGAAAAGCTCGAGGTCGCCGCCATGGCGCTCGGCATCGCCACCCAGGCGGTCGAGGATGCGTGGGAGTATTCGCAGCAACGCAGCCAGTTCGGCCAGCGCATCTGCGCGATCCAGTCGATCCGCCACATGCTGGCGGACGTGCAGACCAAGCTCGCCGCCTGCCGCTTGATGCTCTACCGCGGCTGCTGGCTCGCCGACAACAACCTGCCCTGCAGCGCCGAGACCTCGATGGCAAAGATGTATGTCTGCGAAACCGGGCTGAACATCGTGCTGACCTGTCAGCAGGTGATGGGGGCCTATGGATATGCCCGCGGGTTCGACATGGAACGCCATGTCCGTGACATGCTGCTGATGCCGATCATCGGCGGCTCCACCGCTATTCAGAAAAACAACATCGCCAATCGTATGGGCCTGCCGCGGGCCTAGTGCGCGGCGCGGAGGCAACACCTTGATCGAAACGCTCGGCGATATCCTGCGCAACAACGCCTACAAGTTTCCCGACGAGATCGCCTACGTCCATGGTGACCGCCGGATCGGCTTTGGCGTCCATCACGACCGTGCGGCCCGGCTGGCCGCGGCGCTGCACAAGCTCGGTCAGCGCCGGCAGGACCGGGTGTCGATCCTGGCGCAGAATTCCATCGAGTACATGGAAACCTACGGCGCCTGCGCGCTGGCTGGCTTCATCGCCGCGACCGTGAATTTCCGCCTCGCGCCGCCCGAGATGGCCTACATCCTGGCCGACGCCGCGCCCCGCATCCTGGTGTTCGAAGCCCAGTACGGCGAAACCATCGCGCGGATCAAATCGGGTCTGACCACGATCGAAACCTTCATCTGCATCGGCGGACCAAAGCCCGACTGGGCGCTCGACTACGAGGCGGTGCTGGCCAGCGGTGATCCTGCCGGCGCGCCGGGCCGCCCGCTGCCCGATGAAATCATGCATTTGATCTACACCAGCGGTACCACCGGGCGCCCGAAAGGAGTCATGCGCAGCCACCGCGGCGATATCGCGGTCGCCCAACTCATGGCCACCGAACTCGGGCTGATCGTCTCCGATCGGCTGCAACTGATCATGCCGATGTTCCATGTCGGCGCCCGCTTCCTGCAACTCGGCGCCCATCTGCGCGGCGCGACGGTGGTGCTGCATCGCGACTTCAAGCCGGCCGAGATTGTCGAGACGATGGTGCGGGAAAAAATCAGTATGACCCACATGGCGCCGACCATGGTGCAGGCGGTGCTGGCGGTGCCCGGCATCGACAGCGCCGATCTCTCGGCGCTGCACACCATCTGCTACTCCGCCGCCCCCATGCCGGTGCCGCTGCTGCGGCGCGGCCTGAAGCTGCTGGGCCCGGTGTTCCTCCAGCTCTACGGCATGACCGAGGGCGGCGGCACCACGCTGCACAAGCGCCAGCATCTGCCTGACGGGTCGCCCGAGGACGTCAAGCGCCTCGGCTCGATCGGCCAGGCGGCACCGAATGTTGATGTCCGGATTGTCGATGACGAAGGGCAGGAGCTGCCCACGGGGGTGCCTGGCGAAATCCTGACCCGCACCGCGAGCCACATGGTCGGCTACTGGAACAACAGCGCCGCCACCCTCGCCGCCCTGCGCGGCGGCTGGTACCACACCGGCGACCTCGGCTACCTCGATGACCAGGGCTTCCTCTATCTGGTCGACCGCAAGAAGGACATGATCATCTCCGGCGGCGAGAACATCTATTCCCGCGAGGTCGAGGAGGCGCTCGCGACCCATGCGGCGGTCCACGACGTCGCCGTCATCGGCGTCGCCGACGCGTATTGGGGCGAGACCGTGCGGGCCATTGTGGTCTGCGCGCCCGGCGAAACCGCCACCGCGGATGAGCTGATCGAGCACTGCCGTACCCAGATCGCCAGCTACAAAAAGCCCAAGTCGGTCATCTTCGTCGGCGACCTGCCGCGCCTGCCCAGCGGCAAGATCAACAAGGTCATCCTGCGCCAGCTCCATGGCACAGCCGCCGGGAGCGCATCGTGAAGGAAACCGCCCTCGTCACCGGTGCTGCCCGGGGGATCGGCCGTGCGATCGTCGAGCGGCTCGCCGCCGACGGCTACCGGGTGATCGCAATCGACCGGCTCGAGGATGTCCATGCCGTGGCCGCGACCCTGGTCGCCGGCGGCGCCGAGGTGGAAGCCGCGGTCATCGATGTGCAGGACCGCGCCGCCATCGCGGCACTTGTCGAGCGCCACGCCCCGCTCGACGTGATCGTCAACAACGCCGGCATCACCGGTACGCGGAAGTTCGAGGACCTGACGGAAGAGGATTTCCGCTCGAATTTCGACGTCAACACCCTCGGCACGTTCATCGTCGCACAGGAAGGCGCGCGGCGCATGCGCAACGGCGGGCGCATCGTCAACATGGCGTCCCGCTCCTTCGCCGGCACCCCGCAAATGGCCCATTACGTGGCCTCCAAGACCGCCGTTGTCGGCCTGACCCGGGCGATGGCGATCGACCTGTCGCCCCGCGACATCAAGGTCAACGCCGTCGCCCCCGGTGTCGTCGATACCGAGATGCTGCACTACATGACGCCGGAACGTCAGCAGGTGATGCTCAGCCTGCAACTGCTCGGCCGCATCGGCCAGCCCGAGGACATCGCCCGCGCCGTCGCGTTCCTTGCCTCGCGCGAGAACCGCTACATCACCGGCCAAGTGCTGATCGTCGATGGCGGCCGCTCGCTTGGCCAGGGCCAGTTGCCACCCGAGCCCTCGCCGTTCAACTAGCCGTTCCGGCCGGAACCGCGATGCCATCCATCACGATGGCGGCGAACCCGCGGGCGACGTCATCGATGCTGCGATTGCCGGGCTTGAACCATTCGGCGGTCCAGTTGAGCGCGCCCAGGATCAGCAAGCGCGCCAGGGTCAGGTTGACGTCGCCGCGGAACTCGCCGTGCCGCTGCGCGGTTGCAAGAATGTTACGCCAGATCAGGCCGTAGTGATCGCGCAGCTTCTCGTGCTGAGCGCGGATGGCGGCTGGAACCTGGCCATAGACCCGGCTGGTGGCCAGGGAGTAGTCGCCGTTGGCGATGATGGTCGCGACATGGGTGCGGAAGGCCGCCTCCAGGCGCTGCCGGCCGGTCGCCTCGGGCGGCAGTGTGGCGAGAGCGGCGTTCATCGCCTCAATCGCCGCATTCATCCCAACGTCGAGCACCGCGCCGATCAGCGCGTCCTTCGATTGGTAGTGGTAGTAGAGACTGCCGGCCTTCAACCCGGCCTCCTCGGCGATCACCCGCATCGTGGCACCGGCATAGCCATAGTCGCGAAAAATCCGGGCGGCCGCATCCAGGACGCGTTTTTGTGAGACGGCGGATTTGGCCAATGGTTTGGTCATCATGCGCCATCCTACGTCTGCTCCTGTCCGAACGGAATGGTTTCTAACTCACGGCAGATTCGGCGGTCTTTCTAACTAGTGTTCGGTTTTTCGCCGGTGTAGCCTGCCGCGAGCGACCGGGAGGAACGGATGGCAAACGACAAGCGCGGGCAAGCATGCCCGGTAACGGCGGAAGGGGGAAGGCGGGTGATCGGCGTCCCGCAGACGCTCGCCGACATGCTCGACAACAACGCCTGGAAATACCCCGACGAGACCGCCTTTGTGTGGGGCGACCGCCAGCTTTCCCACGCCGCCTTCCGGGACCGCGCGAACCGGCTGGCGAGCGCATTGCATCGCCTCGGGCTGAAACGGCAGGACCGAGTCGGCATTCTCAGCCAGAACTCGCTCGAATTCCACGAAGTTTATGGCAGCTGCGAAATCTCCGGCTTCATCTGTGCGACCGTCAACTGGCGCCTGGCGGTGCCGGAGATGGTCTACATCGTCAATGACGGCGCCCCCAAGGTGCTGATCTTCGAGGCCGCCTACCGCGACACTGTGGCGGCCATGAAGCCAATGCTCACCAGCATCGAGCACTTCATCTGCATCGGCGGCGCCTGCGATTTCGCGCTCGACTACCATGATCTTCTGGCCTCCGGGGACCCGGCCGGCGTCCTGTTCCGCCCGCGCCCGGATGACGTGGCGTTCCTGATCTACACCAGCGGCACCACCGGCCGGCCCAAGGGCGTCATGCTGACCCAGGGCGGCCAGGTCGCCGCCGCCGAGATCCTTGGCTCCGACATGCGCAACTGTGCCGCCGACCGGTTGCTGATCATGATGCCGCTGTTCCACATCGGAGCCAAAATCATCCAGCTCGCCCAGCATTGGCGGGCCGGCATGGTGGTGGTCCAGAAGGGTTTCGACCCCGAGGCCGTGCTCGCCGCCATCGCGTCCCATCGCATCACCGTCACCCACATGGCGCCAACCATGGTGCAGAGCCTCCTCGCCGCGCCGGCGATCGAAGGCGCCGACACGTCCAGCCTGCGGATGATCGTCTATGCCGCCGCTCCCATGCCGGTCCCGGTGCTAAAGCACGGCCTGAGGGTGCTCGGCCCGGTGTTCCAGCAGCAGTTCGGCCAGACCGAGGGCGTGGGCACCACCCTGCTCGCCCACCAGCACCGGCCCGATGGCACCGATCGCGACCGCGAAATCCTCACCTCCGTCGGCCAGGCCTCGCCCCGCGTCGGCGTGCGTATCGTCGATGACCAGGGGATGGACCTGCCGGCCGGCGAAGTCGGCGAAATCCTGCTGACCAGCCCCGGCGTCATGAAGGGCTACTGGAACAACACCGCCGCGACACTCGAAACCCTGCGCGACGGCTGGGTCCACACCGGCGATGTCGGGCGGCTCGACCGCGAGGGCTACCTCTATCTGGTCGACCGCAAGAAGGACATGATCATCTCCGGCGGCGAGAACATCTACTCCCGCGAGGTCGAGGAGGCCGTGATCACCCACGCGGCGGTCTCCGAGGTCGCGGTCATCGGTGTCGCAGACGCGAAATGGGGCGAGGCGGTGATGGCTGTCGTGGTCACCAAGCCCGGCGTCACCACAACGGCGGGTGCCATCATCGAACACTGCCGCAGCCTGATTGCCAGCTACAAGAAGCCCAGCCAGGTGGTGTTCGTGGACGAGATCGTCAAACTGCCCAGCGGCAAGATCGACAAGGTGCGGCTGCGCCGGCTCTACGGCACCGCCACGACAAAGGAGACCTGAGATGCTCGAACTGTTCTCGCTGAAGGACAAGGTCGCCATCATCACCGGTGCGAGCCGGGGCCTTGGCCGGCCAATGGCTAAGGGCCTTGCCGCGGCCGGGGCGCACACCGTCCTGGTCGCGCGCGATGCCGCCAAGCTCGCCGAGGTGCGCGACGAAATCATTGCCGCAGGTGGCCAGGCCACCGTCCTGCCGCTCGACCTGATGGACGAGGGCGCGATACGCTCCGGCGTCCGCCGCATCGCCGGCGAACTCGGCCGCATCGACATCTCGGTCAACAACGCCGGCATCATCAACTGGCAGCCGGTGCTCGACAGCGATCTCGAGGATTTCGAGCGCATCATGGAGGTCAACGTGAAGGCGACCTTCATCATGGCGCAGGAGTGCGCCGCCGTGATGCGCGCCGGCGGCCGCGGCGGTCGCATCATCAACCTCGGCTCGTTGCTGTCCACCGTCGGCCGCGCCCGGCTGCACGCCTATTGCGCCAGCAAATCCGCCATCGTAGGCCTCACCCGTGCGATGGCTGCCGAACTCGGCCGCGACAACATCACCGCTAACGTTATTGCTCCCGGCTACTTCGTCACCGACATCAACGCCAGCCTGACCGGGCGCCCCGGCTACATCGAGGCGGTCAACGGGGTGACACCGATGGAACGCTGGGGCCGCCCGGAGGAACTGGTCGGCACGCTGATCTACCTCGCCTCGGCCGCTTCGGGCTTCGTGACCGGCCAGGTCATCAATGTCGATGGCGGCATCCAGTCGAGCTTCACCTTTCAGCTCGCCGCCTGAGGAAACTACGATGACCGAAATGTTCTCGCTCAACGGGCAGATCGCCGTCGTCACCGGCGCCTCGCGCGGCCTCGGCTACGAGATGGCCCGCGCGCTCGCCCAGTGCGGCGCCCGCGTCTACCTGACCGCCCGCGGTGCCGACCAGCTCGAACAAGCCGCGGCTACCCTGCGCGAGCAGGGGCTCGACGCCCGCGCCATGGCGTTCGACCTCGCCGACCCCGATGCCTGCCTGGGCGCGATCGCCGAGATCGGTGCGGCCGAGGGCCGGCTCGACATCCTGGTCAACAACGCCGGCATCAACGCCTGGGAGCCGCTGGCGGAAGCCTCCACCGTGACCTGGGACCGGGTGATGGGGACCAATGTTCGCGGCCCCTATCTGCTCTGCCGCGAAGCCGCCCGGCTGATGGTGGCGCGTGGCTACGGCCGCCTGATCAATATCGGCTCGGCGATGTCGGTGGTCGGACGGGAGAAGATCACCGCCTACGTCGCGAGCAAGCATGGCCTCGCCGGCATGACCCGGGCGCTCGCCGCCGAGCTCGGCCCGCGCGGCGTCACCTGCAACATGATGGCGCCGGGCTATTTTCGCACCGACATCAACACCGCAATCCTCGCCCGCCCCGGCTACGAACGCGGCGTCTCGGCCCGGATTCCGCTGGGCCGCTGGGGCAATCCCGAGGAGGTCGGCGGCGTCGTGGCATTCATGGCCTCGCGGGCGTCGAGCTACATGAACGGCCATATCCTGGTCGTCGATGGCGGCCTGACCGAAACCTTCGTCCTCCCCGTGGACGCTTGAGGAGTACGCGATGATCGACAAGGAAGTGGCCCTGGTGACCGGGGCCGGACAGGGAATTGGGCTGGCGACGGTCAGGCGCCTGGTGGCGGACGGGTTCCACGTCGTCATGATCGACCGCAACCCCGAGCCGCTGGCCACCGCCGCCGCCCAGTTGCGCGCCGCAAGCAACTCGATCGAGCACCACGTGCTGTCGATCACCGACCGGCCGGCCGTCGCGGAATTGGTCGGCGCGCTGATCGCCTCGCTCGGTCGCATCGACGTCCTGGTCAACAACGCCGCCATCTTCTGGGACGGCAAGTTCGATGCCACCACCGAGGACGACTACACACGGATGTACGAAGTCAATGTGATCGGCACGTTCGTGGTCTCGCAGGAAGTCGTCAAGGTGATGCAGCGCGGCGGGCGCATCATCAACGTCGCCTCGCGCGCCTATCTCGCCGGCTACGCCCACGCGCCCTACATCACCTCCAAGGCCGGCACGGTCGGGCTGACCCGCGGCATGGCGATCGACCTCGCCGAACGCGGCATCCTGGTCAACGCCATCGCCCCAGGTCTAATCGAGACCGACATGTTCCGCTCGCTCACCCCAGGGCGCCAGCAGGAGCTGATCGCCAAACAGCCGACCAAAACCGTCGGCCAGCCCGACGACATCGCCAACGGTATCGCCTTCTTCGCCGATCCGCGCACGCGCAACGTCACCGGGCAGATCCTGGCGCTCGATGGCGGGCGATCGATGGGGATCTCGCTCTATTGAACGCCCGGCACCGCCCGGGCGCTCAGTGGTCCACGCCGAGGTAGAATTTCCGGATGTCCTCATTGGCGGACAGGTCGGCCGCGCTGCCCTCCAGCACCGTCCGCCCGTTCTCGATCACATAGCCGTACGACGCGTATTTGAGCGCGATCACCGCGTTTTGCTCAACCAGCAGGATCGACACCTTCTTCTCGCGGTTGATGCGAGCGACGATGCGGAAAATATCGCGTACGATCAGCGGCGCGAGCCCGAGCGAGGGCTCATCGAGCAGGATCATCTCCGGATCGGCCACGAGCGCCCGGCCGATCGCCAGCATCTGCTGCTCGCCGCCCGACAAGTAGCCGGCCCGCTGGGCGCGCCGTTCGGACAAGATCGGGAAGTAGCCATAGACTTCGTCGAACGCGGCCTTGCGGGGGCGCGATTTGCGCTGCGCGAAGGTGGCCGCGATGAGGTTCTCCTCCACCGTCATCTCGCCGAACACATGCCGGCCCTCGCGGACGTGGAATATCCCGCGCCGGACGATCACATGGGGGGCGAGGCTGCCGATGTCCTCGCCGCCGATGGTGATCGTCCCGCGGGTGATGCGGCCGTCCTGAAGCGGCAGGAACCCGGAAATCGCCTTCAGGGTGGTGCTCTTGCCGGCCCCGTTGGCGCCGAGCAGCGCCACGATGCCGCCCTCCGGAACGCGGAGGCTCAGGCTCGACAGCGCCTGGATCACACCCTGATAGACGACCGCCAGGTCCTTGATTTCAAGACTGGCCGCCACGATCAGCCCGCCTTCACCCAGGGGGTCACGGGTTGCGGCTCGAAGTTGGCGGCTTTGCTGTACTTGACCACCTGACCAAGACCGATCTGCTGATTGGTAATGCTCACCGGCGCGCCGACAATGCCGCCCGTATCCCAGTTCTTGATCGACCGCATCGCCGCGGACAACGTGTCCCCGTTAACCGCCTGCCCGGCGTCGATCACCATTTCGGTCGCCTTGGTGACCATCATCGCGCTGATCCAGGCATCGATGAACCCGAGACGCAGGATACCGTTGAACTTCGGGTCCTTCTTCCTGGTGAGTTCACCCATCAGCTTGATCATCTCGCCCGCGGGCTTGGTGGTGTCGTCGTTCCACACCCGGATACCGATCAGCCCGTCGGCGACGTCCTTCATGTCGCGCACCTTGGCGTGCTCGCTCTGCCAGATCGTCCCGAGGAACACCACCTTGTCCATCCCGTAGTCGCGCACCAGGCGGATGATCTCCGGCCACACCGCCAGCGAGTAGCCGTGGTGGATGACATGCGTCGGCTGTTGCTGGCGGATGGCGAGCGCGAAGGCGCTGACATCGGTCTCGACGAACTTGGTCTGCTGCACCAGGGCGACGTTGATGCCGAGCGACTTGGCGTAGCCGACCGAGTCATCGATCCCGTCGCGGCCCATTGCGGTGCTGGAGTGGATGAAGACCAGTTTGGCCGGGGTAGCGCCCGAGGAGGTCTTGACGTAGTCCACCAGCATGCGGATCTGCGCGCCGTAGGTCGCCCCCGGCACGAAGTGGTAGGGATAGGTCTTCTGATCCGCGAGTTCGGAGGCAAACGAGCCCGAGGTCATCAGGATCTTGTTGGTGGCGTTGTTCTCCGGCGAGATCGCCTGGATCATGCCGGTGCTCTCGCCGAAGATGTAGTCGACCCGCCCCTGGGCGAGCGCTTTCTTGACGTTCGCGACCGCGACATCCACCTTGAACGTCGAGTCGTTGATCGTTGCCACCACCTTGCGGCCGCGGATGCCGCCCTTGCCGTTGATCCACTCGGCATAGGCGGCGAACCCGTCGCCCTGGTACTTGCCGCCCTCGGCCGCCGGGCCGGTCAGGTCGCAATGGATGCTCCAGTTGAGGTCGTCGGCCGCACGGGCACGGCCGATCCCGAATGTCGAGATGGCGGCAGCACCGGTGGTCAATAGCACACTGCGTCTGTTCATCGCGTTGTCTCCCTCTGTACGATCATGGCGATCGCGTTGGCATTATTGGCGTCCGGCCCCGGAAGCGCTCCCGGGTGGATGATGGCGGTCCCGGCCGAATGGCAGGTGCTCCGCCGCACGCTTCCACAGCCGCGCCAGGCCGCGCGGCTCGAGGATCAGAAAGCCCACGATCAGCAGGCCGAACACGGTCTCGCGCAGCGGCACCAATATCAAGGAGACGTCGAAGCCGAACGTGTTGCCGATGCCCAGTGCACCGCCGCGCAGAAGTTCCGGCAGCAGCGTCATGAACACCGCGCCGAGGATCGCCCCGAGGATCGAGCCCATACCGCCGACGATCACCGCCGAAAGGAAGAACACAGACAGCAGCAGCCCGAACTGTTCTGGGTTCACGAACTGGTTGAAATAGGCCAGCAGCCCGCCCGCCACGCCGGCATAGAACGAGCCCAGCGCGAAGGCTACGAACTTGTACCAAACAATCCGTACGCCCAGCACTTCGGCGGTACGGTCGCGCTCGCGCACGGCGATGAAGGCGCGGCCGACCCGCGAGCGGATCACGTTGATCGCGAACACCGTGGCGATAACGTCGCAGAACAGGATCAGGTAGTAGGCGCGGGTCTCGTTGTTGAGCGGATAGCCGAACAGGATGGCGGGCTGCACGGTCAGCCCGGCATCACCGTTCGTCACACTTTGCCAGTGGACGAACACGAAATTCAGGATGAACTGTGCCGCCAGTGTCGCGATCACCAGATACAGCCCGCGTATCCGCAGCGACGGCAGCCCGAAACCGACGCCCATCACCGCCGCGGCCACGCCGGCCAGCGGAATGGCGAGATAGAACGGCAGGCCAAGGCGGCTCTGCGCCAGCGCCACGGTATAGGCCCCGACACCGACGAACGCGGCATGTCCGAGCGACAGCAGGCCGGTGTAGCCGGTCATGATGTTGAGGCCGTGGATGGCGATGATGTTGATGCCGAGCAGACCGGCGAAGTAGATCCAGTAGCGCGGCACCACCGCCGGCAGAGCGGCCAGCGCGACAATCAGCACCGCCCCCGCCACCCATCCGGGGATGCGCGGCGCCGCGGCACGATCCGTGGAAACCGGCGCCATCAGATGCGCTCGACTTCGGTGGAGCCGAACAGGCCGGCCGGGCGGATGAGCAGGATCAGCAGGGCCAGCACGTAAGGTGTGATCTCGCGGAACTCGGTGCCCAGCATCCAGCCGGTCACGGCTTCGAGCCAGCCGATCAGCAGCCCCGCGACGAGCACGCCGCCGATCGAGTTCATGCCCCCCAGGATGATGACCGCCAGCACATTGAGCGCGACCAGTCCGAGGCTCGGGGTCAATGAATTGACGTTGGCCATCAGCACCCCGCTGATGCAACCGGTGATGGCGGCGATGATCCAGCTGAAGGCTACGACCCGGCGGACATCGATGCCCATCGAATAGGCGGTGATCTGGTCAGCGGCGGCGGCGCGCAACGCGATCCCCGCCCGCGAATAGCGCAGGAAGGCGATCAGGGCGCCGACAATCGCCACCGCGATGGCGAAGGCCCGCGCCGTCTTGCCGGGGATGAACAGGCCGCCGACGATCACCGGGCTACGCGCCAGGATCGCCGGGATCTGCAGGTCACTCGGTCCCCAGACCATCCCGACCAGGCCACGGATGATGCTGCCGATCCCGAATGTCACCATGACGGTGGCGATGAACGGCCGACCCATCATCGGCCGCAGCGCCAGGCGCTCGATTACGAGAACCATCGCGACCGAGGCAAGCAATGCCGCTGCCATGCCGAGGATTGGCCCCAGCGCGAAGGTCACCGCGGCGGTGTAGAAGAAATACGCCGACAGCATCATCATCTCGCCCATCGCGAAATTGAACGTCTGGCTCGATTTGAAAATCACCACCGTGCCGAGTGCGATCAACGCATAGATCCCGCCGGCCGCGATCCCCACCGCCGAATACTCGGCGAACATGACCATCGGATTCATGGATCGCCACCCGTCTCGTCGCCGGTGCCGAGATAGGCCTTGACGACATCGGGGTTGGCGCGGACCTCGTCGGGGGTTCCGGCGGCGATCGGCCTGCCGAACGACAAGACGACGATGTGGTCCGAAATACCCATCACCATGCCCATGTCGTGTTCGATCAATAGTACTGTGGTGTCCCAGTTCTTGCGCACATCGAGCACGAAGCGGCTCATCTCGCGCTTCTCTTCGCTGTTCATCCCGGCAACCGGCTCGTCGAGCAGCAGGATCTTTGGCCGCATCACCAGTGCGCGGGCCAGCTCCACGCGCTTCTGCAGCCCGTAGGGCAGGTCCTCGACGTTGAGGTGCTGGACGGTATCGAGTTCAAGCAGGCCGATGATGTCGCGCTGGATTGTGTCGGCCAATCCGCGTTCCTCGCGCCGCGCCCACGCCAGGCCGAAGCCGGCCGAAAACACGCCACTTTTCAAATTTGTATGAGCGCCGAGCTTGATGTTGTCCAACACGCTCATGCCGTGGAACAGTGCGATATTCTGAAACGTGCGGGACATGCCCGCGCTGGCGCGCGCGCTGGGCCGCAGATGGGTGATCGATTGGCCATCGAGGTTCACGCTGCCCTGCCGGGGCGTGTAGAAGCCGGAGATCACATTGAACAAACTGGTCTTGCCGGCCCCGTTCGGCCCGATCACCGACGTGATCAGGCCGCGTTCGGCGTAAACGCTCACGCCGCTGAGCGCTCGAAGTCCTCCAAAAGACAAATGGATATCTTCAACCCGGAGCACGGCCGGTCCGCTGCCTGCCTCGATGTGCATTCCGGCCCGAGTACACGATATTTGACTTCAATGGCGTTCGTCCCCATGCCCGATTTCAGCGCGACCCGGCTGCTCTATCCGGTCCGCTCGCGCTTTTCGGTTGCAACTCTTGGCGAACTCTAACGGGCGTTCGAAAATTTGTCACCTCGGCTTTTGGCGCATCCGATCGACCGTTCCGAGGCCGAGCCCCGGCACGACGCCGGACATGCTCAGCCGTCTGATCGCCCATCCCCGTTAACAGATCGGTGATGTGGTGCTGAAGAACGGTCTGCACCAGATGGGGGTCGGCCCCGAGGTCCGCGGCGATGAGGCCGGAGACCCGGGCGGGCCAGTT
>JAPLOH010000063.1 GCA_026400845.1 Alphaproteobacteria bacterium | reverse complement strand
TGGTGGCATCTTCGCCGGACGAAACGCACCTATTGGAAGGCCGAGCGCCAAGCCGGGAAGGCCGAAGCTTCGAAGCAGAAACTCGAATCCGGAGACTGCCGACAATCCACAGCATCGTCATAGAGATCGTTCGAGTGATGATCCCGAGACCGTCCGAAAGATGGTCACTACACTGAAAGCCAGCTTTCAGACAGCAATCCGGCATTGTTGATGACGAGCTTCTGGCCAGAACGCTCTTCGACAGTCACCCCCGTGAACTCTTGCAGCAGGTTTGGGCAGATCGGTGTCCTGAGTTTTTCAACTGCCCTACGCTTACTACGAATTACTAACGCCAAGATCGAGTCTCATAATCAGACCGCACCCGATTCAGTGAATTATGACTATCCAACAATTGACTGGCCAACAAATCTCCGGACTGGGCACGAAACTCAAGCAACATTCTGCGCGCATAGGAACCGTAGGATTCCCAAACATAATCGGGCGGATAGCCACCTTTCGGCCGGCCAGATGGTCGTCGAGGCAACTTCCTTCCTGTCTCATTAAGATATAAGTCTGCGATATAAAATGAACGTGAATTTCTGTAAAATTCCTGTCCGCCGGAGAGAATATTAAAATCTGGTAAATATTTTTCAATAAAATCTACTTCATAATAATTTAATACATCCTTCATTGTATATTTATTTCCCAATTCAGTGCCGTATAATTCGCGCAAAACTTCCCATCGCCAATCAGACCCGGGTTTATATTTATTAATTGCATTATACAGCTTTGATAATTTATATTTTCCTTTCGAATTTGCAGCATTCGCCCAGTGTTGGTCAATTCGTTGTTGGATATCATCTATCGTTTGTCCGATATAATATTTTCCCGTTGGGAGGTGGTTCAGCTTGTATATGTATCCCAACATTTCCTTCTCCTCCCCCAGCATATGATCATCCGCCGCACAATATTTTTAATTGAAGTGGCCGAGGCAAGCAAGTGATCAGGTTGGCGCGAACCTGAAAAGTGTGGGAAAATGGGTCTTCGGCAGAAAATTCGAACGGCTGATTGAGGTGGTAGGGCGACAGGTGCGGAACACTCTGGTGCGACCAATGAGAGCGATGTCGCTTTTAGCAATCAGCATGTTCTGGTGGATAGCGGCAGTTTTCAACGCCTGCGCTTCATGGCCAGAGGTTCCAGTCGCTTGTGGCATTGTCTCAGTTTTGTAAGGAAATATTCAAAACAACATCGGCATCGGCTCCAGATACGGCTCCTCGGGCGGTGGCGGCAGTTGCGGAACGCCTTGGGGCATCACGACGGCCCGCAGTGGCTCTATACCCCGCCGCAAGATGGACAACCGGACGGCGGTGTCGGTGTCCATGATCCACGATGGCTCGTTGCCTATCAAGTTCAATACAACCGTGTCCGACCACCTTTGTCGGAGAACCGTGAGCATTTTGGCTTGAGGGACATGTGGATGCACCGCCAGCACCATTGCAGTTGTGCCACTGATGATCCCACCAAACGCCACTTCGCGCCAAGCAGGGCGCCGATAGGCCGCTCGATCTCGGACATCACGTAGGCCGCGTCGGAGCGTGCGCATTCCGGCAATGCGATCATCTCCCAACGAGACTGCGAGAAGTGTAGCATCTGGCTCGGCCCACTCCGTCAACGCCCTCCACCATGCGCGGATCACGGGCCGGCGGCACGACCAACAGCCTCCCAACCGGCATCGATCCAGCCAACGCGAACCATCGCCTCGCCATAGTCGGCATCGCTGGCAGTTCGTCATTCTGTCCGCAAGATCGTCCTGTCCCGCAGTGGCAAGGGCAGCGATCACCTCAGCCTGCTTCGACTCGGCCTCAACGATGGCCTCGCGGGTGAGACGCGGCGAAGGCATCAGTAGACCGGCTTGCGCATGATCGTGTCGTGGTAGACACGCAGTTTGAATGCTGCCGTGCTCGACGGCATATCAAATGTCCAACCCACTCGCTCAAAATCAACGAAGTCGGCCATGATGTAGCACTGAGGATCGATCCGTTGAGCAAAGGCACGGCATGCCTGAAATAAGCGATGGGCACGAAACGCGCCGATCTCAGATTCATTTATGGATAAAGTTACAGGGTATTTCATCGGAAGCCTCTTTGCGCGCTCCTCTTTTGGAGTCTTGCAAAACTATTTAGCTTTAGTGGCACGAACTCCTGCGCTGGCGGCCTCTTGGATACCCGCAGAGCGTCCGTGGCTCCGGGCTATGTCGCCTTCTAAGAGCCGATCTTCGACGCAATCTGCTCGTATAGGCTGGGCCTACCTTTGTCTTCAACGGTCATCAGGAACAGCGTCCTGCCGCTGCTCGTGTCCTCCCACAGGTCGCCGACGTTGCACTTTTCCTTGCTGTCGTCATTCGTCGCGTAGACCTTGCCCTTATGCTCCACAACGAGAGTCCGCCCGTCTGTAAGCTCCGCAACGAAGTCGGGATAGAATTTCGTCTTCGCCAGCGGCAGCCAGAATCCTCGGCGCTCAAGATTGCGAACCCAATGCTTGACTTTGCCTGTCATATCGAGGGCTTTGGCGCACTCGTATTCCTCACCCTTGTTATCAAGCTCTCCCACTGCGGCGTAATAGTGCCTCTGGAACTGATAGGGGTGGCCTCGATACCTCCAGTGCGGGGCGTAGCCGGTCGGCGTGAAATCGAATTCGAAGGCGAAGCTGGTTTCAACGGCGGCTTGCGCACCGAAAAGCGTTTGCTGATAGCGCGTCTCGCTTGCCTGTTCGCGGTAGTGGCCGATCTTCTGAGACAGCACCTTCGCCAGAATAAATTTCCAGCGGACAAGCGCGGTGAGGGCAAGGCCGCGCTTCTCGGTCAGATAGGCAAGACTGCGCCGCACGAATTCCAGCAAGACAACCTGCGTAATGTCCTGCTGTCGCGCCTTGCGCTCAAGCCAGCGGCATAGCTGCTGCTCCGTCCATCCGGTATCCACAAGGTCAAGGTCGAACTGGTCGGCCTTGCCTATCGCCTTATCGGTTATCTTCCCTGCGGCGTTGAGGTCGAGTTCCCATTGCACGCCGGTTTCCGTGAGGCGGAATTCCGCCTCCGCCATCTCGGCGGGGTAGTCGAGCAAGCTCCACCCGCTCGCATCGAGGAAGGCGTCTTTTTCGGCAAGCTCAAGCTCGCCGTCGAGTTTGAAACACAGTTGCGGGACACGGAACGCGACACCGCGTTGCGCGGGCGATGTGTGTTGCCACCACACCGCCTTGTGGCGCCTCACCTCGCTCTCAAGGTTCGCGCGTATCTCGGCGGACTGCACGGCAGCGGCAAGGCGCGTGACGGTCGCCTCATCCACGTTGCCCGTGAAGGTCACGCGGCTGCCTTGCTCGGTTTTCTCAATCGTAACCGTGGCCTGTTCTTCGGGGGTGAGGTCGAACGCGCTAAGATCGTCGGGCAGTTCGATGACGGTCGGCGGCGGCGCGGCGCTGAACAACCCCGCCCCGCCGGTCAATCCGAGGTCTGGCGGCGTCGGCTCAATGAAGGCGTCAGCCTCGCTGTCCTCGAAGCCCATATCAACCAAGCGGTCGTGTAGCTGCTTGACCGCGTTCGGCCATGACGCGCGGGACACATGGGCATAGGCGCGGTTGAGGTCGGGTTCTTTGCGGCGTTTCGCGTAGGGCATACGCAGCACCCGCCCCAAAATCTGCTCTACGTCCTTCTTGGAATTGACGGTTGCCGCCGAACAAAACACATAGGCAAATGAGCAATCCCAACCCTCCTTGAGGGCTTCGACGGTGATAACAAAATCAATCGGGCAGTCGCGGGCAAACAGGTTGATGCCGTCGAGTTCTTTTTGGTCGCCGGTCACTACGGCAATCTTTTCGCGCGGGATTCGGTGCTGCTCCATGAGGTGTTTCAAAAGCACCTCCTTCGTCACCTCGCGCCCTTTCTCCTCGGCCTGAAACAGGATGATAGGCCGGATATAATCGGCGTCTTTGGTGGCGAGGTCGTGCAACCGCTGCCGCGTCAAAATGCTGTCCTGCACAGCGTCTTCCCAGCTTTTATGCTCGGTCAAGCGAATGGGCAGCTTTATCATTTCCTCCGCCTTGAGTTCCGTGGCGGATACGTTGTGCAGCACGTTGCTATCGGCGGCGGGCGTCGCGGTGAATTCCACCACACAGGCCGCGTTGACACGCTGCAAAACCTCGTAGCTCAACGATGACGTGTTGTTGTGCGCCTCGTCCACGATGACCAGAGGGCGATTCAAAATCAGCAGGTTGCGAAACGAGAATTTGATTTTTCCCTTGTCGTCGCCTTCCTCGATGCGCTCCATCCCCTCCGCGTTCTGGGGACGGTCGAGAAATGCGGCTCAAGGTTCTCGTTGTGGGCATAGACCTTGCGGCCGTCCGTGTTGCTGACGCGCAAGGTCTGCATCGTGCCGACGATGACGCAAGCGTGAGTCTGCAAATCAGCGGGCGTGATTTGCACAAAATCGGCAATGTCGAACACGCGAAAGCGCCCGTCGAACGCCGCGTGAAGGGTTTCGTAATTCGGGTTGCTCGGCTTCTTGAGCGTTTCGAGCGTCTGGGCGCGGATGGTGTTCGTCGGCACAAGCCAAAGCACAACGGGGAATTCGCGCTCAAGGTAGGCGTCCGCCGCCACCTTGACCGTGTGGGCGGAAAGCAGGGTCTTGCCGCCGCCGGTCGGCAACCGAAGGCACACATAGGGGATGGTCGGAAGGCCATCGAGCGGGCGATAGGGGCGCGGCTCCCGCACCCCGCCCTTGTCCATGCCGTCAAAGGCTGGCTTCGCCCCAACGATACGCGCGGCGTCAAGATAGCCTTTCAGCACATCGAGGGTCGCGCTTTGGTATTTTTTGAGGGCGAAGGTTGTCATCTGGCTTTCAGGTCATAAGGGGTTTGCTTGAAGATGATGCCGAGGTCTTTGAGCCGCGTCGCGCTGATACGGCAAGCCTCGCCGTAGATGACCCTCTGGCCGTCATGGGGGGGCAGGGCGGCCAGAACCTTTGCGGTCAGGACGTTGCCGCCGTCCGGTCGCTTGTCGCCTAGAATGCCGTTGTAAAGCAGGTAGAAGGCAGTTCCATCGTGCTTGCCGAGCAAGGCTTGCTTCGCCTTCTTGTGCAAGGCGGTGTGCGTCTCGGAAAACCAGATATGGGCGGCGAGGTGAGCGAAGCGGATTTCAGGGTTGATGCGGCCTTCGGTGTCGAACACCGCCGCACCGAGCTTATAGAAGCGGAACCCGCCGCCGCCCTGCCATCCCAGAGCCTCAGAAATTCCGCCCTGTTCGCCCTCAATGACCTTACGCAAGCGCGGCGCGCAATGGGTCGTGGCGTGATCACCCATCTCGATACCGATATACCGCCGCCCCATCTTATGAGCGACGGCGGCGGTCGTGCCGGAACCAAGGAAGGAGTCAAGCACGAGGTCGCCGCTATTGGTCGCGATTTCGAGGATGCGCTGAATCAACCGCTCCGGCTTTGGGGTTTCAAACGCTCTTTCCGCCAGTTTGAGCGCGGTGATTTCAGCTTTCGATGTTCGTTGGTTCCTACTTCTTCGTGCGTCCAAATAGTTTCGGCGGGTCGATCTCTCATGTTGTCTGCATATATGCGATAGTATGGAACCCAACCGCCTCTCCCATTAACCCAATCAATTCGGCTTGCTTCTTCTTCGACTTTTTCCTTACGCCAACGCCATGCGCCATCAGAGCCATCTTGCTTTTTCGGGTAAATATCTGTCCCATCTGGGGCCTTTATTGGATAATATAGTGTTGGCCTAGCCTCGCGGGTTTCACCCTGCCCACCCATTGCGCGCAATGGTTTTGTGTAATACTTCCTGCCTAGATCGTCCGTTCTGTTGTAATGCTCCGGTATTTCATCAACCGATAGCTTCTTAAACAGAGCTTTCGACATATTTTTGGCGAATACCAAAACATTATCATGCCTAGACGAGAAAAAAACTGCGTCCATTCTTGGGCTGTCGGACTTTTCCCATATGGCAACGCCAATAAAATTCATCCGTCCAAATACTTCATCCATTATCACTTTAAGATAATGCGATTCTGCATCGTCAATCGTAACCCATATTGTTCCATCATCTGACAGCAACTCCCGAAGGATTTGAAGCCTCGGAAACATGATCGATAACCATTGGCTGTGCTCAATGTTGTCATCATAGTGAACCGAAACAGCGCTTTTGGTGTTATATGGCGGGTCGATGAAAATACACTTCACCCGCCCCGCGTAGTAGGGAAGCAATGCCTTCAATGCCTCAAGGTTGTCACCCTGAATCAGCATGTTGGCGGAGTCAGTCTCTCCCGCACTGTGCGCGTCGTCTGCTTCGAGCAAGCGATAAGGCACGGCCTCCGCCGCCTTGACGTGCTTATCCCGATCTAACCATTGCAAAATAGGCATAAGGCATCCTGTCGTCCTTGCTCTATCATTCCACACCTCTCCGCATCGCGCCAACCCATCGCATCACCATCTCCCCTTCGTCTGAAACCCAGCTTTCAGCCCTTTGACCGTCCTTCTGACGATCTCGGGATCATCACCGGGACGATCTCGTGGACGATGCTGTGGATTGTCGGCAGTCTCCGGATTCGAGTTTCTGCTTCGAAGCTTCGGCCTTCCCGGCTTGGCGCTCGGCCTTCCAATAGGTGCGTTTCGTCCGGCGAAGATGCCACCACCATTCTGGTGGACGGGTCATCGTTCCCTTTTTCACCGTCGCCACCCCCGTCCTTCCATGCTGGTTGAAAGCCGGCTTTCAGATCGCCCCACTGACGATATAGCACATCGTTCTCGAACTACTGATCGTGTGCAGCCGTCTCTAAAACGGTCGATTGTAGGTCTCCCAAAATGATTCCGAATATCACTCAAGAACTGTAGAGTTCTATCTCTCAAAATGGTATCCTGATACTCCTCTCCGAGATCGCGGAGAGTTCACGAGTTTTGGGAGAACTGCATGAAGATCGGGTATGCACGCTGCTCAACTTCGATCCAAGATCACGCCCTTCAACTCGATGCCCTCAAGAAGGCCGGTTGCGAGAAGGTCTTCACTGAGACGGCTTCGGGTTCGAATGCTGGACGATTCGAACTGGCGAAGGTGCTCGAACTCGCCCGCACGGGCGATACCATCGTGGTCTGGCGTCTCGACCGGCTGGCCCGCAGCCTTCGACACCTGATCGACATCTCCGAAGACCTGCAACGGCGTGGCATCGCTCTGCGGTCTCTCACCGAAAATATCGACACCAGCAGCGCAAGCGGCCGATTCATGTTCGCGATCCTCGGCGCGCTAGGTCAGATGGAGCGCGAGATCATCGTCGAACGAACCCGCGCCGGTCTGGAAGCCAGTCGCGCCCGTGGCCGGGTTGGTGGTCGGCCGCCTGCGCTCGATGAGGCCAAGGTGCGCGCTGCTAGGGCCATGCTCGCCGCCGGCACCATGTCCGCCATCGAGGTGGCCAAACAGGTGGGGTGTGCCCCCAGCACCCTCTACAGGCATCTCCCCGGCGGCCGGGGCGCCGTGGTGGTCGAGCAGGGATTGGCGGCAGCAGCGTAGTGGCGACTGTCTATAAACGCGGCGGCGTCTGGTGGGTTCGCTACCAGTGGCATGGCAAGGAGACTCGTCGATCCGCCCATACGGCCTCCAAGACCGTGGCGCAGGAATATCTTGCCCAACTCCAAGCTGAAAATCAGCGATTGGATCGTGGCGGACGCCCTCGCCATACCTACAAGGAGGCGTTGAAGCGGTTCTTCGACGACTACGTGCCGAGTTTGAAGCCGAACACGCAGTGCCGGTATCGAACGACCTTCCGCAAGCTGTCGGCCACCTTCGGCGATCTCTACCTCGATGAGATCACCCGTGGCCGGCTGGCCGACTACGCCACTGCTCGGCTCCAAGGCGGGGTGATCAGCGCGACGGTGCGCCGCGATCTCGCGACCTTGAGCATCTTGTGCACCTGCGCGGTAAATTGGGACTGGCTCGACGCCAACCCCGTTAAACTTTTCTCCAAGAAGCACCTCAAGGAATCGGCGCCGAGAACGACCTATCCATCGTGCGAGCAGGTGGACAGGCTGGTCGCCAGTGGCTCGCCGATGGTCGGGAGGGTCATTCGGCTCCTCTCGCAGACCGGCATGCGGCTGGAAGAGGCGTGTTCGCTCGAATGGTCGCAGGTCTCGATCCCGCGCCGCGAGGTCAGGCTCACCAAGACGAAAACCAGCAGCCCGAGGGTCGTGCCATTGAGTGATGTGGCATTGGGCACTCTTCTCGGCACACCTCGTCACATGATCGCGCCCTTCGTGTTCTGGCACGATGACGGCGACCGCTACACCAACTTCTCGGGAATCTTCCGAAAGGCATCGCGGCGCGCGAAGGTTCCGTTCCGCTGCCACGATCTCCGGCATCATTTTGCGTCGGAATTCGCTCAGAACGTCGGTGATCTGCCGGCGTTGCAGGCGATCCTCGGCCACAAGACCATCCAGATGACCATGCGATACAGCCACATGGTCACCGACCACCTCCACCGGGCAATGAAAAAACACAGCGCCGCGACGGCAAACGCCGGAACAGGTGCAGGAGAATCCGACCGGCACATCTCGTCATCGGCCGTCGATCACGCCGAAATCGTCGGAAATTTGCCTCAAGGGGTATGACCAGCCAGCCGGCTTCGAGCGAGTAGACGGTATGACCAGCCAGCCGGCTTCGAGCGAGTAGACGCCGGCAACCGTGGCAACCATCGTGCCGAGATGCCGAGTCGAACCTCGGACTGTCGGGCGTGGTGCCGGGTGAGGGACTTGAACCCCCGACCTTCGGTTTACAAAACCGCTGCACTACCGCTGTGCTAACCCGGCACATTCAAAGATTCATCGGATGCTCTCGCAGCTCCGTTGATTGCCTATCGACCTCGCTTCCTCCGCGTCTACCCGCGCAGATTGATGCCACGCTTCTTCTTCTGCAACTCCGCGCGGGCGGAATCAAGCTCGCTATTCGTGATGACATCGAGTTAAATGTCGACGTGGGGAAACGGTTCCCTTTGCCATGCCGTCGGGCGGGCCGATCTGCCGCGCTTGCCCGCGCGGTCAAGGCGCGATGTCACCGATCTGCGTGTGTCCAGAGCGAACGTCTGGGGTTGGTCCGCGAGCTTTTGCTGCTGACCAAGACAACGGAGCCGCTGGGGAAATCAAACGGATGCGGTCCGCACGACTGGAGCGACCGGGCGATCGCCTGACCTCCATCGTCACGGCACGTCAAGCAGTCGGCGCGAACAGGAAGTCTAGGTCTTCCACCTGCATGCCTGCCAACTCGCCCTCGTCACCCAGGGCAACGCTGGCGAGGGCGGCCTTGCGTTGTTGCAGGTCGATGATGCGGTCTTCGACGGTGTCGGCGGCGATCAGCTTGTAGATGAACACCGGCTTGGTCTGGCCGATGCGGTGGGCACGGTCGGAGGCCTGGTCCTCCACGGCGGGGTTCCACCACGGGTCGTAGTGGATCACCGTATCGGCCGAGACGAGGTTGAGGCCACGCCCGCCGGCCTTGAGGCTGATGAGGAACAGCGGCACTTCGCCGGCCTCGAAGGCGCGGACGGGCTCGGCGCGGTCCCGCGTGTCGCCGCGCAGTTCGACGAAGGGGATGGCGGCCTCGGCGAGGCGGGGCTTGATGAGGTCCAGCATCGAGGTGAACTGCGAGAACAGCAGGATGCGCCGGCCCTCGGCCAGCATTTCGCTCAGCATCTCCAGCAGGTCGTCGAGCTTGCTGGACGCATCGACCAGCCGCGCCGAGGGCAGCTTCACCAGGCGCGGGTCGCAGCAGACCTGGCGCAGCTTGAGCAGCGCGTCGAGCACCACGAAGCGGCCCTGGGAGGCGCCGAGTTCGGCGAGACGGGCGCGCACCTCGTCATGCAGCGTGGCGCGGATGGTGTCGTAGAGCTCGCGCTGCGAGGGCGCGAGGGTGATGCGGCGCAGGATGGTGTGGCGCGGCGGCAGTTCGGGGGCGACTTCGGCCTTGGTGCGCCGCAGCAGGAACGGCTTGATACGCCGGATGAGCTGCACCCGGCGCTCGGTGTCGTCATTCTTCTCGATCGGGGTGCGGAAACGCTTGGCAAACGTTTTGCGGTCTCCGAGCAACTCCGGCATCAGGAATGCGAATTCCGACCACAGTTCCTGCAGGTTGTTCTCGATCGGGGTGCCGGACAGGCAGATGCGATGGCTGGTGTCGAGCTGGCAGACCGCGCGGGTGGCCTTGGCGTCGGGGTTCTTGATCACCTGCGCTTCGTCCAGCACCGCGATGTGCCATTGCAGGTCGCGCATCTCGTCGATGTCGCGCGCCAGCACGGTGTAGGTGGTGATGACGACGTGGATGCCCTCCAGCTCCCCGCGGCGCTCGTGGCGCTCGAGCCCGTGCAGCACGGCGACGCGCAAATGGGGGGCGAATTTCGCCAGCTCCGCCGTCCAGTTGGTCACCAGGCTGGTCGGTACCACGATCAGCGCGGGCCGGTCGAGGCGGCCTTCGGCGTGTTCGATGGCGATATGGGCGATGGTCTGGGCGGTCTTGCCGAGACCCATGTCGTCGGCGAGGAAGCCGCCGAGCCCATGGGCGCGCAGATGCTGCAGCCAGTCGACGCCGTGTTGCTGATAGGGCCGCAGGGTGGCGGTGAAGCCGGGCGGCACCGCCACCGGCGGAATGTCCTCCACGCCGCGGAAGCGCCGCGCATAGGCGGTGATGGCCGCCGCGTTCTCCCAGCGCGTCGGCAGCAGGTCCTCGAGGTCCAGCACCGCGGCGGCCTCGCCGGCGGGCAGCACGAGCGCGGTGTCGGCGGTGCGGCGGGCGGCGTCGAGCAGGTCCGTCAGCACCGCGAGCAGGCGGCGGATGCGCGCCGCCGGGAGTTTCAGCACGCGGCCGTCATCGAGGCTGGTGATCAGCTCGTCGCCGACGATATTGGCCCCGTCGAGGCCGCCGCGGTCGAGCAGGCGGGTGAGGATCGGCAGCAGCGGAACCCGCTCACCGTCGATCTCGATGCCGAAATCGAGCGCGAAATTGCCGGTCTCGGCATCGCTCACCCGAACATCGAATGTGCCGACCGAGCGCACTTGGCGCGGGCCGAAGTCGCGGTCGATCTCGTTGCGCCAGCCCTGGGCGACCAGAACGGCGAGGCGGCCGCCGACGAAGCCCTGCCAGCGCTCGGCGCTGTCACGGCCGCGAAATACGAAGGCCAGGCGGCCTCGCGCGGTAGGGCCGTCGGCGATGCGCATCTGGTGGAACCCGTCCGGGCGGAGCGTCTCCAGCGCGGCGGCCTCCGCGGCGCGGTCGCGGCGGATGTAACTGTAGAGGCCGGGCGGGTCGCCGGCGCGCACCGTCCTGACGAACTGGCGCTCGTCCTCGGCATGGGTCAGCGCGCCGTCATAGGCGTAGTCCACCGTCAGCGCGTCGATCATCTGCGGCTTGCCGTAGTCATCGAGGCATTCGACCCGGCGCAGGCGCACCACCGGGACCGGAGCCCCGTCATGGATGGCGGGCTCGGCGGCGGTCACCACGGGCAAGGTCGCGTGGCGCGCGGGCGCGCGGCGGCTCGGCTTGGGGCTGGGTTTGGGTTTGGCACTTGGGCGCAAAATGACAGGCTGGGCCGGGGGGGGAGGGGGGGCGACCCGGGCGGGGGCGGTGGGCCGGCGCAGCGCGGGAAAGCGGTCCAGCGCAACCAGCGCGCCGGCCGCGACATGCGCACAGGAGGCCTGCCGGCATGTGCAGGCGGCGGCGAAGACGGTGCGCGGTCCGACCGCCGAGGGGCGCAGGCGGGCGGCATGGCGCTGCCCGAGATGCTCGACGTCGATGGCGATCGTCCCGCCCTGGACCGACGCCTCGACACGCCCGAGCAGCACCAGCGAGCGCCCTTTGGTGAGGGTCCGCGGATCGAACATGCGGCCGAGATCTTCAAGCGAGAACGGCGTTGTCATCGGCGCAATGGGGACCTTGGTTTGGTATCGCTGCGTCCGAAATCGGGCCAACGCTCGGGTTTGGGCCGTGGAGTATAGCAGAACATCCCGGCCCCGGTCGATCACCGATTGCGCCCGCGGTGCCGTTCATGGTGTCGTGCCGCTTTGGCCGCTGCGGCGGTGAAACAGGCGGGAGACCCTCCATTGCAGACCCTCGATGATCGCGTCTTGTCGCAGGACGAGCTGCGCACCCTCTCCGCCCGTTCGAACCGCGCCGGGGCGATCCGCCTTGCGCTCCACGCCGGGCTGCTCGGGCTCGCCGGCTGGTGGGTGGCGGCGGCCGAGGGATGGGCGCTGTGGCCGGCGATGCTGGCCCTCGGGCTGGTGCAGGTGGCGCTGTTCGCCCCCTCGCACGAGACGATGCACCAGACCGCCTTCACCTCGCAGCGGGCCAACCTCATCATCGGCTGGATCACCTTCCTGCCCGCCTTGCAATCGAGCCATTTCTACGCGGCCTTCCACTACATCCACCACCGCCACACCAACGTGCCCGGGCAGGACCCCGAGTTGATAGCCCCGCCGCCGGCGACCCTGGCGCAGTATCTGCTGCGCATTGCCGGGGTGAATTACTGGATGGCGCGCGCCGTGATGATCCGCGACGCCTGGCGCGGGGACATGTCAGGCCACCCCTACATCAACGCCCGTCAGATGCCGGGCGTGATCGCGTCAGTCCGCGCGATGTCGCTGACGGTGGCGGGCGCCGCGATCGCTGCGGGGCTGATCTGGGGTTGGCCGACGCCCTTCCTGTTCTGGATCATCCCGCAAATGCTCGGCCAGCCCTTCCTGCGTGGCTACCTGCTCGCCGAGCACACCGGCTGCACCCTCGACCGCAATGGCCTCACCAACACCCGCACCACGCTGACCAACCGCTTCGTGCGACTGCTGATGTGGGACATGCCGTTCCATGCCGAACATCACTTGTATCCCTCGATCCCGTTCCATCGCCTGGATGACGCGCACCGCCTGATCGGCGACAAGCTCGGCTTCCTCCAGCCGGGCTATGCCAGATGGAACCTCGGTTTCATGCGGGGGCTCGCCCGGCGCTGAGCGGCGCGCTAGTTTCGCTGCGGCAATCAGGGAACAGAATCGCAATGGAATACACCACGCTCGGGCGCACCGGGCTGCGCGTCAGTGTCGCCGGCCTCGGCTGCGGCGGATTCAGCCGCCTCGGCCTCTCCACCGGCGGCAGCGCGGCCGATGCGGTGAAGCTGATCCGCCTCGCCATCGACAGCGGCATCACCCTGATCGACACCGCCGCCCAGTACGGCACGGAGGCGATCGTCGGCGAGGCGATCCGCGACGTGCCGCGCGACACCATGGTCGTCACCACCAAATGCCTGCTCGCCGAGAAAGGCGTGCAGATCACCGCCGAGGGGCTCGCCGCCAGCCTCGATGCATCATTGAAAGCCCTCGGCACCGACTACGTAGACGTTTTCCAGCTCCACGGCATTTCCATGCCGCAATACGAATTCGCCATGGCCGAGCTGATGCCCACCCTCGCCCGCGCGCAGGAAGCCGGGAAGTTCCGCTTCCTCGGCGTCACCGAAGCCGCCAGCCGTGACCCCGACCACGCGATGCTGCTGTGCGCCGCCGCCGATGGCATGTGGGACGTCGGGATGGTCGCCTTCAACATGCTCCATCGCACTGCCAGTGACCGCCTCTTTCCGCTGACGATCGATGGCGGCATGGGCACGCTGGTGATGCATGCGGTGCGGAGCATTTTTGCCCGACCGGATTTCCTGGCCGCGTCCATCCGCGATCTCGCCGCCTCCGGCAAGGTTCCGGCGGAACTTCTGGATGCCGCGCGGCCGCTCGATTTCCTCGTGCATCCCGCGGGCGCTGAGAGCGTCACCGATGCCGCCTACCGTTTTGCCCGCCATACGCCGGGAGTCAGCGTGGTGCTGTTCGGCACCGGCAGCGCCGATCATCTGCGCGCCAACGTCGCTTCGATCTGCCGCCCGCCGCTGCCCGCCGAGGATATCGCCCGGCTGCTTACCCTGTTCGGCCAGGTCAGCGGACTCGGGCTGGAAAATCCGGGCGGATAGCGCGGACAGGGACGCAGGATCCCCCATGCCCAGCTGGATGGACGCGCCGGACCTGCCGCTGGACCTCGACGGGCCGGTGCTGCCGTTCAACCCTTTCTGCCCGGTCACCGGTCCGGAAACCCCGATCCTCGCATTGCTCCGCGCCGTGGCCGCCGCGACACCGGACGCCATCGCGGTGCAGGATGGGCGGCGCGGTATCTCGTACCGCGGCCTGCTCGCCGAGGCCGAGGCGCTGGGCGGCGCCATCGCCGCGGTGGCGCCGCCAGGCCGGCCGGTCGGCATCCGGCTGCCAGATGGGGCGGAGGGGGCGGTCGCCCTGCTCGCCTGCCTTGCCGCCGGAGTGCCGAGCGTCACCATCGATCGGGCGGACCCGCAGGAGCGCGTCCAGGCGCTGGTGGCCGCCGGCAGCCTCGCCGCGATGATCACCGACGCGCCGATCGATGGCCTGCCCTGTATCGCGCCCGGCTCCGCCGGTCCGGCGCCGGGGCGCGCGATTGCCCAGGGCGCGCCGGCCTTCATCGTGTTCACCTCCGGCAGCACCGGTCAGCCCAAGGGCATCGTGCACAGCCAGCGCTCGGTGCTGCATCGCGCCGGGCTGCTGGTGAATAGTGGGCATCTCAACTCCGCCGACGCCTATCTGTCACTGAACGTGCCGGCCAGCATGGGGGCGCTGCTGAACGCGGTGGCCGCCTGGCTCGCCGGCGCCACGCTGCACCGGGTGGCCGGGGCCAGCGGACCGCTCGGGCTCGGACGGGTGCTGACCCACATCCGCACCCACCGCATCACCGCCATCATCGGGGTGCCCGCGATCTACCGCGCCCTGACGCGCCTGGGCGCGGCGCGTGAGGCGCTCGGCTCGGTGCGCCTGATCTCCAGCAATGGCGAGGCGCTGCTCACGGCCGATCTCGCGCAGTTGCGCACCGCGTTGCCGCCCGGCAGCCACGTGCAGATGGTCTATGGCGCCACCGAATCCCAGGCCGGGCTGCGCTTCGTGCCGGCCGATGAGCAGGGGCAGGCGGCGCAGGTCGCCGCGGGGCGGCCGGTGTCGGGCACGCAATTCGCCATTCTCGGCGAAGACGGCACCGCCGCCGCGCCCGGCGAGGCCGGCGCCCTGCATATCCGCAGCCGCTACACCGCGATCGGCGAATGGCGTGATGGGGACTGCGTGACCGGCCGCCTCCTGCCGGACGGCGACCCGGTCGCGGGCTGGCGGCGTTATGCCATGGGCGACGCGGTACGGCTGCGCGAAGATGGCGTCTTCGTCGTGCTCGGCCGCGAGGACCGGCAGATCAAGGTCAATGGTGTGCGCGTCGAGCCGGTAGAGGTGGAATCCGTGCTGCGGGCTGACCCTGACGTGCAGGACACCGTGGTGCTGCCCATTGGTGGCAGCGCCGGCACCGACCTCGTCGCTTTCGTGGCGAGCGCCACCGCACCCGTCGGGCTGCCTGATCGCCTGAAGGCGCTGCTCGCGGCCCGGCTCGCCACCTCCATGCGGCCGCGGCGGCTCCACATCATGCCGGCCCTGCCGCTGCTCCCCGGCAACAAGATCGATGCCGCCGCCCTGCGCGCGTTCGACCTGGCGCGGCAGGGTGCCGCGTGACCGCCATCCTGCGCCTACGTGTCGATGGCGCGCTGCAGGACCCCGCGCGCGTCGCCGGTGACGCGCACTGGTTCGACCTCGCCCGCCCCGCCCGCGAAATCCGCCTGGTGTCGGCCAGCGCGCGGCCGCTTGATCTCGGCCTCGGCAAGGATCGCCGCCGCCTCGGCGTGCAGGTGCTCGCCATCCGCTTCGAACACGCGACCGGCCACGCCGAGTTGCCGCTGACCGACCCGGCCTTTGTCGACGGGTTCCACAAGCTGCAGGAGGACCGATACCGCTTCACCGATGGGGACGCCCTGCTTCCCGCCGCCCTGCTGCCGGTCTGGGAGGGTCCGGCCACATTGTGCATCCGTGCGCTTGCCTGGCGCGGCACACGGCAGGCCGTACCGACCGACCCCAACCGCCAATTGCTTGACCGGTTCGAGAGCCTCGGGGCGGATTGCGAATTCGCCTTCGTGCAGCGCCACGTCAGCGGCGCCACCCACATCGGGTTGCTCACCTGGGCCCGTATCGCCTCGGATCGCCTCCCCGCCGCGCTGGATGCCGGTTTCGCGGGTACCGGCGATGCCGCGCAATCCCGGTTGATCTGGACAGGCGACGAATACTTTCTCGAAACCGCCTGGCTGCGCACCCATACAAGCGTCTTCACGCAGACCGACGCGGTGGGGGAGCAGGATATCCTGGAGCGCGGCTGCGCCCGCCTGCGCCTGCTGCGCCGCAAGCTGCTTGCCGACCTCGCGGTGGCCGAGCGCGTCTTTGTTCATACCGCCCCGCACGCCGCCCTGCCGCCCTGCCGGATGCATGACATTCTCGCCGCTCTGCGCCGCCACGGCCCGGCCCGGCTGCTCTGTGTGACCGACGGCGCCGCGCAGCCCACCCCGCAGCCACTCGCCGATGGACTCCATCACGCCCGGCTCCCCCGCTTCGCCGGCGCCGACGGCCCGTATGACGACTGGCTCACCCTGTGCCAGGAGGCACGCAGAATCGATGACGCATGAGCCTGACGCGACGGCCATTCACCGTGCCCTGCTCGCGACCCTTCGCCGGGTCTGCCCAGCGCCACTGCCGGACCTTCCCCCGGACACGCCGATCGAGGCTGTTCCTGAGCTCGACAGTCTGCGCCTGGTGGAAACCATCGCGCTGCTGGAGACGCAGTTCGGCGTCACCGTGGACACGGACGGGCTGACCGACCTCGCCACCCTCGCCGATATCGCCGCCCTCATCCGCCGCGCTTTGCCCGGGGCTTGACCGCGCGGGCTTGAAAGCCGGGCCTTTCGGCCGCACCCTCCGGCCAACGCGCAATCCAGGAGTATCGCCGATGAGCATCGATCCCGAACTGGCCACCGTGCAAGGCGTTGCCTTTGTTGACGGAACCTACATGCCGCTCGCCGAAGCCACCCTGCCGCTGCTCGAACGCGGCTTCCTGCGCTCGGACGTCACCTACGACGCGATCCATGTGTGGAACGGCAAGATCTTCCGCCTGCAGGACCATATCGAGCGCTTCCAGGCCTCCATCGCCGGCCTCAAAATGAGTCTGCCCTACGCGGCGCAGGAAATCGCCGACATCGTCACCGAATGCACGCGGCGCACCGGCTTTCGCGATGCCTTCATCATGCTGATCTGCACGCGCGGCGTGACACCCCCCGGCACGCGGGACCCGCGCCTCTGCCGCAACCGGCTCTACGCCTATACCCAGCCCTTCGCCCGCATCGCCAATGACGCCCAGCAGCGCGACGGGCTGCGCATGATCCTCTCCCACACCCAGCGCATCCCCTCCGCCGCGCTCGACCAGCGGATCAAGAACTTCCACTGGCTCGATCTCACGATGGCCCAGCTCGAAGCCTATGACCGCGACGCCGATATCCCGGTGCTGCCGACCGCCGACGGCGCCATCACCGAAGGCTCCGGCTTCAACGTGTTCATCGCCCGGAACGGCGTGCTCGCGACGCCCGCCACCGGCATGTTCGAAGGCATCACGCGGCGCACCGTGCTCGAAATCGCCGCCAGCCTGCAGGTGCAGTGCGAAGTGCGCGCGGTGAAGGGGGAGGAACTGGATGGGGCTGACGAAATCTTCATCAGCTCCACCGCCGGCGGCGTGACCGCCGTGACCCAGTTCAACGGCAAACCCGTAGGCTCCGGCAAGCCAGGCCCGCTCGCCAACCGCATCCATGAACTCTACTGGCAACGCCACCAGGACGACGCCCTCAACACCGTCATCGATTACACCACAGAGCCTGTTTGAGACCGCTACTCTGGCGGTCATCCGGCGGCGACGTGTGGCCTCTGACTCACCAGAGCGCAGTCTCAAACAGGCTCGACCGAGCGCTATCCTCCGGTGACGATCGGAGCGCGGGTATTGAGAGCATCCTTGTCGAAGCCGGCGATGTGTTTGTAGGCGGCGGCTGTGCCTTCGAGTTCGGTGGCGGATAGTACGTCTTCGATGTTGGTGAAGCCGTTTGGTGCGCGCTGCTCGACCATTTGCATCACGTGCTCAGGCCCGTTGCCGCGGTTGGCGAGGACGATGCGGGTGGTGGCGGGGCGGCGTTCGGCTTCGTAGGCGGCCAGGGCGACGGGTGTGGTGCCGTGGGCTTTGATGTCGCGGGCGAGGACGCGGGCGTCGAGGATGCCTTGGGAGGCGCCGTTGGAGCCGATGGGGTACATGGCGTGGGCGGCGTCGCCGAGGAGGGTGGCGCGGCCGAAGCTCCAGCGGTCGAGCGGGTTGCGGTCGACCATCGGGTATTCGTAGCAGGCGGCGGCGGATTGGATGATGCCGGGCACGTCAAGGCAGCCGAAATTCCAGTCTTCGAACCAGGGCAGGAAGTCCTCGAGGTTACCGGCACGGTTCCAGTCTTCGCGGCGCCAGGCGTCGCCGGGTTTGAACTTCCGCTCGGCGATCCAGTTGATCACCGCCTCGCCTTTGTCGTGGGCTTCTTGCGAGATCGGGTAGCAGACGAATTTCTGGAATTCGTGGCCGGCCATGATCATGCTGCGGCCGGTGAGGAAGGGCGCGCCGTGGGTGACGCCGCGCCACAGGATGGCGCCGTTCCAGACCGGCGGGCCTTCATCGGGGTAGAGCGAGGCGCGCAGGACGGAGTGGATGCCGTCGGCGCCGATCAGCAGGGAGCCCTCGGCCTCGCCGCGCGGGGCGCCGGTGCGGCGATCGACGAAGCGGGCGCGCACGACGGTTTCGGACTGCTCCCAGCCGGCGAGGTGATGGCCGGTGATGACGGCATGGGCGCCGAGACGGGCGCGCACGGCGTCGAGCAGGATCATTTGCAGGGCGCCGCGGTGGATGGAGTATTGCGGCCAGCGGTAGCCGGCGGCGACGCCGCGGGGCTCGCTCCAGATTTGCTGGCCGCGGCTTGTGTAGTAGGCGAGTTCGGCGGTGGCGATCCCGGTGGCGGCGAGTTGTGCGCCGAGCCCGAGTTCCGTGAGTTCGCGGACGGCGTGCGGCAGGGTGTTGATGCCGACGCCCAGCGGCTCGATGGTCTCGGCGCTCTCATAGACGCGACAGGCGACGCCGATCTGGTGCAGACTGAGCGCCGTGGTCAGCCCGGCGATGCCGCCGCCGATGATCAGAACCGCCATACCATTCCCCGTTCCGTGAGTGCGCCGATGCCCCTCTACCACACCAAGTCCGGCCCTGTTGAGGCGTTGGAATGGGAGGAAGGGGAGGTAATCCCCCCATTTCTAACTGGGTGCGCTCGTAGAATTCACGCGGCCATGTTCAGTTTCTGTGCGGGTGTGATGCCGCCGATGCCCATGTTCGGGCGATCATTGTTGTATGTCCAGAGCCATTGTGTGGCGAAGTCCTG
>JAPLOH010000152.1 GCA_026400845.1 Alphaproteobacteria bacterium | reverse complement strand
TCGCCGCCAATTGGCGCGATCTCGCCGCCCGCCATCCGGCCGGCGCGGTGGCGGGCGTGGTGAAGGCCGATGCCTACGGGCTCGGCGCCGCCCGCGTGGCCCCTGCCCTGTTCGCCGCCGGCTGCCGCCATTTCTTCGTCGCCCATTTCGGCGAGGCACTGCTGATCCGCGATGTCTTGCCCGGCGCGATGCTGGCGGTGCTGAACGGTTTGGTGCCGGGGAGCGAGGGGCTGTATCGCGCCCACGCCATCACCCCCGTGCTCGGCACGATCGCCGCGATCGACGCCTGGCGAGAGAGCGGCGGGGGGGAGGCGATCCTGCACGTCGATACCGGGATGAACCGGCTCGGGCTCGACGCCCGGGAATTTGCCACCCTCATCTCCGAGCCGGCCCGGCTCTCCGGCATCGCGCTCCGCTACGTGATGACGCATCTGGTCGCCTCTGAGGAGGCGGACGACCCGGCCAACCCGGCCCAGCGGGACCGTTTCGCCGCCGTGCGTGCCGCCTTGCCCGGCATTCCCGCCAGTTTCGCCAACTCGTCGGGCATTTTCCTCGGCGCCGATTTCACCTCCGACCTCGCCCGTCCCGGGGCCGCGCTCTACGGCATCAACCCGACGCCCCATGCCGTGAACCCCATGCGCAACGTCGCCACCCTGCGTGGCCGCGTGTTGCAGGTGCGCGAGATCGCGACCGGCGAAGGGGTCGGCTACAACGCCACTTGGCACGCCGCCCGGCCGAGCCGCATCGCCACCGTTGGCGTGGGTTATGCGGACGGGTTCCTGCGATCGCTCTCAAATCGCGGGCAGGGTTTCTTTGACGGCAGGCCGGTGCCGCTGGTAGGGCGTGTCTCCATGGACCTCACCACCTTCGACGTGACGGATTTCCCCGCGATCGTCCCCGGCGCGGCGATCGAACTGCTCGGCCCCAATTTGCCGCCCGACGCGCTGGCGGCGATGGCGGGGACCAACGGCTACGAGATCCTCACCAGCCTCGGCGCCCGCTACGCAAGGGTGTACCAGGGGTGAGCGGGTTCCTTGATTTCGTCGCCTCGCTCGGCCGCGGCCTGATCGGCGCCTGCCTCGGCACCGGGCGGCTGACGCTGTTTGCCGCCGAGGGGATCTCCCACATCTTCCGCCCGCCGTTCTATGGTCGGCAATTCCTGCGCGCGTTGCTGGAGATCGGCTATCTGAGCCTGCCCGTCGTGGCGCTGACGGCGGTGTTCACCGGCATGGTGCTGGCCCTGCAATCCTCCACCGGCCTCTCCCGCTTCGCCGCCGATAGCGCCGTGGCCTCGCTGGTGGTGCTCTCCGTCACCCGCGAACTCGGCCCCGTGCTGGCAGGGCTGATGGTGGCCGGCCGCGCCGGGGCGGCGATGGCGGCCGAGATCGGCACCATGCGGGTAACCGACCAGGTCGACGCGCTCACCACGCTGTCGACCAACCCGATGAAATACCTCGTCGCCCCCCGGCTGCTCGCGGGAGCGGTCGCCCTGCCGCTACTGGTTGTGGTGGCCGATATCCTTGGTGTGCTCGGCGGTTTCATCATCGGGGTGGTGAAACTCGGCTTCAATCCCGGCATTTACCTCGCCAACACGCTCGACTTCCTGCGCACCGACGACGTGGTCTCGGGCCTCGCCAAGGCCGGGGTATTCGGCTTCCTCATCGCGCTGATGGGCTGCTATCACGGCTACAACTCCAAGGGCGGCGCCCAGGGCGTCGGCGCCGCAACCACCTCGGCCGTTGTGGCGGCCAGCGTGCTGATCCTTGCTTTCGACTACGTGCTGACCGAGTTGTTCTTCGCCCGATGAGCGAGACCCCAAAAATCAGACTGCGCGGCCTCACCAAGCGCTTCGGCGACAAGGTGGTGCTGGACGGGATCGACCTCGATGTGATGCCCGGCACCTCCATGGTGGTGATTGGCGGCTCCGGCTCCGGCAAATCGGTGCTGCTGAAATGCATCCTCGGCCTCATCGCGCCCGATGAAGGCACCATCGAAATCGACGGCACCAACGTGCTGGCGCTCGATCGCGCCGGGCGGGAGGCGATCCGCGCGCAGATCGGCATGCTGTTCCAGAACGGCGCGCTGTTCGACAGCCTGCCCGTCTGGGAGAACGTCGCCTTCGGCCTGCTCGCCCGCCGCCTCGCCAGCCGCGCCGACGCCAAGGCGCGCGCCGAGACGGTGCTCGCCCAGGTCGGCCTCGCCCCCTCGGTCGGCGAATTACGGCCGTCGGAGTTGTCTGGCGGCATGCAGAAGCGCGTCGGCCTCGCCCGGGCCATCGCCGCCAGGCCGGAGGTGCTGTTCTTCGACGAGCCGACCACCGGGCTTGACCCCATCATGGGCGCGGTGATCGACGGGTTGATCGTCGATTGCGTGAAAACCCTTGGCTCGACGGCCATCGCCATCACCCACGACATGGCGAGCGCACGGCGCATCGGCGACCGCGCGGCGATGCTGTTCAAGGGCCGCATCGTCTGGCAGGGCGCCGCCGCCGAGCTGATGCAAAGCGGCAACGCGATGGTGGACCAGTTCACCCATGGCCGGCGCGACGGGCCGATCCAGATGGAGCTGCGGCGCTGATGGCCAAAGCCGCCGCCCGCTTCGTCTGCCAGTCCTGCGGCGCCGTAAGCCCCAAATGGGCCGGGCGCTGCGAGGCCTGCGGCGAGTGGAATACCATCACCGAGGAACAGGCCGCCGCCGGCCCCACCGCGGTGAAGGGGTCCAAGGGCAAGGGCCTGACCTTCGTCGATCTCGCCGGCTCCGCCGAGCCGCCACCGCGGGTGGCGACGGGGATCGCCGAGTTTGACCGTGTGCTGGGCGGCGGGCTGGTGCCGGGCTCGGCGCTGCTGCTGGCCGGTGACCCCGGCATCGGCAAGTCCACCCTCCTCCTCCAGGCCGCCGCCGCGCTGGCCGATCGCGGACGCCGGGTGATCTACATCTCCGGCGAAGAGGCGATCGACCAGATCCGCCTGCGCGCCCGCCGCCTCGGCCTCACCGGCAAGTCGCTCGAACTCGCCGCCTCCATCGACATGCGTCAGATCACCGCCAGCCTGGAAGCGGCCAACGACGCGGCCCTGGTGGTGATCGACAGCATCCAGACCATGTGGCTCGACAGTATCGACAGCTCACCCGGCACGGTGAGCCAGGTGCGCTCCTCCGCCTTCGAGCTGATCCGCCTCGCCAAGACGCGCAACCACGCCCTCGTGCTGGTCGGCCACGTCACCAAGGAGGGCGCCATCGCCGGGCCGCGGGTGCTGGAGCACATGGTGGACGCGGTGCTCTACTTCGAGGGCGATCGTGGCCATCAGTTCCGCATCCTGCGCGGCGTGAAGAACCGCTTCGGCGCCACCGACGAGATCGGCGTGTTCGAGATGACGGAGCGCGGGCTGGCCGAGGTGGCCAATCCCTCGGCGCTGTTCCTCGCCGAGCGGCGCGGCAATATCTCGGGCTCGGCGGTGTTCGCGGGCATGGAGGGCACGCGACCGGTGCTGGTGGAGATCCAGTGCCTGCTGGCGCCCAACCCCGGCGGCTCGCCGCGGCGCTCCACCATCGGGCTCGAATCGGGCCGGCTCTCCATGCTGCTCGCGGTGCTGGAAACCCGCTGCGGCCTGCGGTTGAACGCGACCGACGTCTACCTCAACGTCGCGGGCGGGCTGAGGGTCTCGGAACCCGCCGCCGACCTCGCGGTGGTCGCGGCGCTGGCCTCGGCGGCGACCGACCAGCCGACCGACCCCTCCATGGTGTTTTTTGGCGAGGTCGGCCTCTCGGGCGAGGTGCGCCAGGTCGCCGGCGCCGATGGGCGGCTGAAGGAGGCGGCCAAGCTCGGCTTCGAGCGCGCCTGCCTGCCGCGCCGGATCGCCCGCGGCAACCGCCCGACGGCAGCGCCGGAGGGCATCGCGCTCGACGAGATCGGCCATTTATCGGACCTCGTCGGCCGATTCAACGCTAAACCTGCCGTGAAGGGTGGCGCCACGGCCGGCAAGAACGATATATGACGGCGCCGATGCAGCCACATGGGATCACGGACCGCGCACGATGAGTTGGGTTGATACCGCCGTCCTGATGATCGTGGTCATTTCGGCCATCGTCGCCTTTGCGCGCGGCATGGTAGCCGAGGTGCTGGGCATCGGCGCCTGGATCGGCGCCTTCGCGATCTCCTCCGCGACCGGGCAATACGCCAAACCGACCATGCGCAACTGGCTGAACAACCCCGACATTGCCGATCGCGCCGCCTATGCCGCGGTGTTCCTGATCGCCCTCGTGGTGCTGTCGATCCTCACCGGCATGATCGGTGGCGCGGTGCGCACCTCCGTGCTCGGCGGCCTCGATCGCAGCCTCGGCGTCGTGTTCGGCGCGGTGCGCGGAGTCGCCATCGTCGCCGCCGTCTATGTCGGGTCGGCATACGTGTTCCCGCCCGAGCGCTGGCCGGAATCGGTGGTGCAGGCGCGCAGTCTGCCCCATATCTACGCCGTTGCCGCCTGGCTCACGAATTTCGTGCCGGGCGACTTCCGGCCGATCGTCCGCCGCCCACCGGAGCCGCGGCCGACCAGCGCGGCGGAATACCTGCAAGCGACCCCGCAGGGACGTGCCACCGCACGGCCCTGAGAGGCCGAGGAGATCGCCGATGGTTTTCGCCGCAACGCATCCCCATGACGACGACAAGATGCACGAGGAGGCATCTGGAACCACCCCGACGCCGCCGCGGTGACCGCGCTCGGCCTGCATGCGCTCCAGCATCGCGGCCAGGAATCGACCGGGATGGTCACCCATGACGGCAGCCGCTTCCACTCCCATCGCGGCATGGGACTGGTCGGCGACAACTACGGCGACGCCAGGGTGATCGGCGCGCTGAAGGGCTCCCGCGCCATCGGTCACAACCGCTACGCAACGACAGGCGAAACCGTGCTGCGCAACGTGCAGCCGCTCTATGCCGATTTCGTGTTCGGCGGCCTCGCGGTGGGCCACAACGGCAACCTCACCAACGCGACCGCCTTGCGCCGCGCCCTGGTCCGCCGCGGCTGCCTGTTCCAGTCCACCACGGACTCGGAGGTGTTCATCCACCTCATCGCCATCAGCCTCTATTCCACCGTGGTGGACCGGCTGATCGACGCGCTGAAGCAGGTGATCGGCGCCTATGCCCTTATCGCGCTGACCGAAAACGCGCTGATCGGCGTGCGCGATCCGCTCGGCGTGCGCCCCCTCATCCTCGGCCGCGTCAACCACGCCGACCAGTCGGCGAGTTGGGTACTCACCAGCGAGACCTGCGCGCTCGACATCATCGGCGCCGAATTTGTCCGTGACGTCGAGCCCGGCGAGATCATCATCATCGATGACGCCGGCGTGCGCTCGATCAAGCCGTTCGGCCGGGTCGCCGCGCGGTTCTGCGTGTTCGAATACATCTATTTCGCCCGCCCCGATTCGATCGTCGAAGGCATGCCAGTGTATGACGCGCGCAAGCGCATCGGCGTCGAACTGGCGCGCGAAAGCCACGTATCGGCCGACGTCATCGTCCCCGTCCCCGATTCGGGCGTGCCCTCCGCCATGGGCTATGCGGTTGAGAGTGGCATTCCCTTCGAACTCGGCATCATCCGCAACCACTATGTCGGCCGCACCTTCATCGAGCCGACCGACACCATCCGCCACCTCGGCGTGAAACTGAAGCACTCCGCCAACCGCTCCGTGCTGGCCGGCAAGCGGGTGGTGCTGGTGGATGACAGCATCGTGCGCGGTACCACCTCGCGCAAAATCGTCGAAATGGTGCGCGCCGCCGGCGCGGCCGAGGTGCATATGCGCGTCTCATCGCCGCCCACCACCCATTCCTGCTTCTACGGCATCGACACCCCCGAACGCGGCAAGCTGCTCGCCGCGCGCCATTCGGTCGACGAAATGGCCGCCCTGATCGGCGTCGACAGCCTGGCCTTCATCTCCAAGGACGGGCTCTACCGCGCCCTCGGCCATGCCGGGCGCAATGCCGGAAAGCCGCAATATTGCGATGCCTGCCTGACTGGCGAATACCCCATCCCGCTGCCCGACATGGCCGAGAACGACGGCCGCCAGCTCAGCCTGCTAACCGAGCAGACCTAGACGTGCGGCTCGCCGGCAAAGTCGCGCTCGTCACCGGCGCCAGCCGCGGTATCGGCGCCGCCACCGCGGTGGAGCTCGCCCGCCGCGGCGCCCATGTCGTGATTACCGCGCGCACCCAAGGCGGGCTCGAGGAAACCGACGACGCCATCCGCGCCGCCGGCGGCACCGCCACCCTCCTGCCGCTCGACCTCACCGACGGCGCAGCCCTCGACAGCATCGGGCCGAGCCTGTTCGACCGCTTTGGCCGGCTCGACATCCTGCTCGCCAACGCCGGCACGCTCGGCGTGCTCACCCCGGTGCCGCATATCCAGGACAAGGACTGGAACGAGGCCGTCGCCGTCAACATCTCGGCCAATTGGCGGCTCATCCGCACCTGCGCACCCCTCCTGCTCAACGCCGAAGCCGGCCGCGCCGTCTTCGTCAGCAGCCGCATCGTGCTCCACGCGAGCGCCTATTTCGGCATCTACGGCGCCACCAAGGCCGCACTGCACCACCTCGTGCTGAGCTGGGCCGCCGAAACCCGCGACTCCACGCTGCGCGTCAACCTCGCCGACCCCGGCCCCGTCGCCACCGCCCTGCGCCGCGTCGGCTTCCCCGGCGAAGACCAGAGCAAAATCCCCCAGCCTGCCGACGTCGCCGTGCGCCTCGCCGATATGTGCATGGCGGAAGAGGCGCGGCATGGCGAGATGATCCGGGTGAGCCCGATCCCGCTCTGATTGGCGCTGATTTCGCGGCCGAAGACAGCAAGGCTCCGCCGGCCAAGGGGCCGTGGCCCCTTGGAACCCGCCACTGCTCGCGGCTGGATCAACGACCATCGGGCTTTTGTGGACCGGCAGACTGATCTGCCCGGTTGTGAACTCAACTAGGGCGGATGCAGCGGCACGAATTGGCCCGACGCACTCTTGGTCGCTATGGCCCGGCCGTCAGTCCAGACATGTGTTGACGGCGTTGTTCAGACTCGCCACAATGTTTCAATGACGGAGGGCGCTATGGACGGAACGATAAAATTTTTTCCCAGTCTCAGCAGGAAGGCCAGCCGCCTGTTTCCGTTTCTTGGTGTTGGGTTCTATCTATACGTGGCGATATGCTACTTCATGTCGTTTTACGGAGAAATCGATAGGCATCCATGGCTACCGTTTGTCGCGGGTAGTCTGGCGGCGGTCATCGCTTACGCTACTCTAAAAATATCTGCACGTAGCGTCGCGCTCGCATTTGAGAAAGGACAGTATTGGGCGCTTATCGGTCTTGTTGCGCTCTACCCAATCAGTGGTATCGCGGTATTCTCTACCGCAATTACACTAATAGATGGGCCTGGAATAGCGGCAGCGGATATAGATGAAAGCATTGTTGCGCTCACCAATTTGAGGAATTTGGGCGAACGAGCTCTCGCTGACGACCAATACCAGAAATTCATCAACCGCATCTCTTCTTTGAAAACCAATCTCGGAATTGAACTTGTGAGTCCAGGAAAAGGAAATTGGTGTGGGGTCGCTCACGAATCCCCTCATTTCAATTCAGCCTGATCTAGCCCCGATTCGCGGCTGTCCCGTAGAGGCTGCGTTTCATCGCGGGGCGGGTTGGAACAATGGTCAAGGCGGCGCGTTTCGGGGAGATTCGCGGCTTCAGCGGCGGGCTGTATGGGCCTGACCTGCACGCCAAGAGGGTCGATGCGCTGGCTGGCGCCACGCTTGGCGTGATGACAGGCGCATCGCTGGCCGTGGCCATGATCGGCCAGGCATTGGCGCAGGCGCGGGGCCTGGTGACCA
>JAPLOH010000059.1:61404-75488 GCA_026400845.1 Alphaproteobacteria bacterium | reverse complement strand
TCGAGGACGGTGATGAAGGATTCCAGCGTCGGGGCCGTCGCCTTCGGCAGCTTCGCCACCTTGTCTGGGTGGTACAGCATCGGCGTCGGCACGTCCTTCCAGTCGGAGTTGGCGAAATAAGCCGAGACGGCCGCGTATCCGTCCTTGAAGCCCAGCGACTTCGCCAGCGTGTCGGCGTCCTTGTTGTGGGCGGGGTGGAAGCGGCCGATGAAATGCCGCGGCTGGAACGGCTGCATGTAGTGGGTCGCGAACAGCGTCAACAGGCCCGGCTTGGGCGCCGGCAGCTTGAAGCGCACCGTCTGGGGATCGACCACCTCCACCGTCATCCGCTCACCGCCGACGAGGAGGTATTCCTTCGGCTTCTTGAACATGTTGGCGTCGTGCATCAGGTCGTCGTGCCAGAACTTGATGTCCGCCGCGGTGAACGGTGTGCCGTCCGACCATTTGTGGCCGCGGCGCAGGGTGAAGGTGAGCTCGGTGAACTCCTTGTTCCACGACCAGCTCTTGGCGACGTTGGGGACGATCGTCACCAGGTCGTCGGCGTAGCGCACCAGGCTGACATGACGAACCGACAGCAGGTCCGAGGTTCCGGCCTCCGGTGCCTCCGACAGGCCGACGAAGGTGCCGCCATAGCGGCCGATCTCGTCATAGGGCAGCACAACCAGCGGTTCGGCCGGCAGCCGATCGGCCAGCGGCGGCAGCGCCGGATTGCCGGCGATGCGGCCGTTGAGCTGCTCGATCTCGGGGTTCGCCTTGAAGGTCAATTTGCAATTGGCCACCTTCTCGAACTCGGCGAGCTCGAACTGCTGAGGGAACATGGACTTGAGGCCCTGGCTTTTGGCCACCGTAGCCGCCGGGCAGGCACCCTGGGCGAAAGCGGCGCCGGCCCCCAAGACACCCGCAAAGGCGATCGCTGCGATACGCATACGCAATTCATTGGTCACGACGCATACTCCTCTGCGCTTATTTTTGTTCCGACGTCCGAGCTCGCATTGCCAAGTCAATACCTCAACCGGGTCACCGGCACTGACCGACCTCTCTATGTGAACTCCATATCAGCACGATGCCAGAGCCAGATGCAAAATCGGACCAAGGTTCCATGAAAGTTGGTCTTGCGGATCCGCCGGCACCAGCAGCGCGACCGTCGTCGGTAGCAGCAATCTCGACCTGCCGGGGTTCCTCAGAGATCGCAGTCCGGCCAATGTGATTCGGAGCTTGAACCCGGCACTCGGTAATCTCTCGCTGATCGGCTCCGCTCCGAGCATGGCGGCCGCCGCGCTTGCCGGCGCCATCATTGTCGCCGCATCGGAGCAATTGACCACCTCCGACGGCGTCCACATCCCTTTCCAGGGCTTCACCGGCATTGCTGCAGTGAACGTCCTATAGCCGGCCTTCACCCACCGGATTGGCTCGGAGATCGATTGAACCGAGATCCTCCCCCTACACCCGCGCCAGCCAGAGGGTGTTGCCCGCACAGGTTCGGTCCATCTTCTTCGTCCCCGCGGGGGCCTTCAACATCGATCCGTTCGTATAAATAAGGTTACTCCACTCGCCCCACTTCTTGATGGCAAGCGGCACCCGTACCACGACGGTCGTCGCGATCACCGCGCGGCCCCACATCGGGTCCACGCTCTCCAGCGCCATGCGCGTCTCCGCTTCGGTGATGTCCGGCACGTCCGCCTGCATCGCCCGCCAGGTACCGACGATTGCCTCACGCTGCCGCAACAACGCCTCACCTGGGCCATGACGGCTCGCTCGATTTCCGCCGCGGCGATGCATCGCGCCAGCGGTGGGTCGACCCTGCGTCGCATGTTCGCGGACTCCCGGGACTGCGCGTAGCGGACGCCTCAGTGAGGCCGACCGTGGTTTCGGACAACACAAACGCAGCCGTGATCATTATTGCCGGGAAAGCAGCCGATCTGGTTAGACGGGCAGCGTAGGTCGACTACGGGTCGAGGAAATCACTCTAGATCGCTTGATCGAACTGCGACGAAAGACCCCTGAACTGGTACGACCACTTGACAAGATGATGCCCGGATGATCGGATTGTGAAGCGGAGCAACGAGACAAACGGGGACACGCCAATGGAAAGCCTGAACAGGAACCTGCTCACATCCACCTCGCCCAAAACGGTGACGCGGCGTGAGTTGATGAGGGCCTCGACGCTCGCCGCGGCGACCTCGGGCCTCGCCATGCCGGCGATCGCCCAGGGCATCTCAGGGGAAATCGCGTTCGCCACTTTCGAGTGGACGCTTCCCCATACTGGCAGTGTATTGCGCAAAATCACCCAGTCCTTCGTCAAGAAATACCCCAACGTGACGGTGCGCGAGATCCCGATCCCATCGAGCGGGTACGCTGATCAGATCTTCACCCAACTCACCGCCGGCACGCCGCCAGACATCTTCCGCATCGAGGACGCGCAGATCGCCCTCTACATGGAGCGCGGCTACCTCATTCCGCTTGATGACGCGCTTGCCCAGGCGCAGATCGACACCAGCAAGTTCGCCGCCGCCGCCAAGGATGCGACGCGCGACGGCAAGACCTACGGTGTCGTCTACCAAACCAATCCGCGCGCGCTGATCTACAACAAAGCGCTGCTGAGTGCCGCCGGCATCGATGGACCACCCAAGAACGCGCAGCAGTTGGAGGACTTCGCCAAGCGTACCACCAACCGCGAGAAAGGCGTGTTCGGCTATACCATGGCCAGCAAGTCGGGCGACGTCAGCGGTATGATGGTGTCCGTTGTGCCCTTCGTGCTGGGTATGGGCAGCCATTTCACGACGCCCGAGGGTAAAGCCAACGCCAACAGCCCACAGGTGGTCGAAGGGGTGAAGATGGTCAAACGGCTTTGGGACGCGAATTGCGTGCCGCGCGGCCTCGACGGCCCAGCTGCCAACAAGCTGATATTCGATGGGCGCGTGGCGCTCACCATCAACGGCTCCTTCGCGATTGGTGCGGCGACTGCTGAAACCAAGCCAAACCTGAACGCCATGCCCAGCCCACTGCCCAGCGGCATCGTCATGCGCGGCACGACCTGGTACGGCGTTGCGGCCAAGGGCAAGAACAATGCGGCCACAACCGCCTGGCTGATGCATATGCTGACGCCGGAGAGCCAGGCGACCGTGGCTGAAATCGAGCGTGTGGTTCCCGCACTGCCCAGCCTGGTGCCCGCCGCGCTCTACGAGCAGACACCGTGGTACCGGGCCTTCGTCGATGCTGCCGCGTCGTCGATCTCCTTCCTGCCGCCGGGCCTGGGCCCAAAGGCGTTTGGCCAGATGAAGGTCATCGTCGATGAGCTGGAATTGGTGTTTTATCGCGACAAGCCGGTGGAGAAGGCCATGGACGATCTGCAGCGGACGCTGGAAGCAAATCTGAGCAAGTGACGGCGCAGGTTTTCAACCCCTACGCGGCGCATCGCCACTCTATTGGGGCCAACCCGATACGCCGTCGGGTGCGGGTGCCGGAGTGGGTGATCCTGCTGCCGATCATGGTTTGCCTGCTCGGCTTCTACCTCGCCCCGATCGGCTTCAGCATATGGGGGGGCTTCCAGGCCGAGGGCACGCTGATGTCGGGCGGGCAGTATGTCGGCGCCGAGCACTATGCATCGCTGCTCCGCGATAGCCGATTCCACGGTTCGCTGCGGGTAACCGTTGTATTTACCGTCTCGACGGTGCTGGCCACCTATCTCTGCGGACTTGCAGCGGCCCTGTTGCTGAACCGTCGCTTTCGCGGCTCGTCGTTTGTGGGCAGCGCGTTGCTGATCCCCTGGACGATGCCATTGGTGGTGGTTGCCGTCGTGTGGGGTTGGTTGCTGGATTACCAATTCGGCGCGGTGAATTACGTGCTGGAACGCAGCGGACTCGCCAATCGACAGATCGGCTTCCTCACCGACCCCGAGGTCGCGATCTGGAGCGTCGGCATTGCCCAGGTCTGGCGGCTGTTTCCGCTCGCCATGGTCACCCTGCTGGCGGCACTGAAGGCGATCCCACCCGACCTCTACGAGGCCGCGGTCATCGATGGTGCCAGCAGCAGACAGACGTTCCGCTACATCACTTTGCCGGCGATCCGCGCCACCACGGTTGCGCTGGTTCTGTTGCTTGGCATCTGGGCCTTCGGCCGCGCCTTCACCATCATTTTCGTCCTCACCGGCGGCGGCCCCGCCGGGGCCACGGAGACGCTGGTGGTACAGACGTTCCTCGAAGGTTTCCGCAATTTCCGGCTTGAGCGAGCCTCTGCAATGGGGACCGTGATTCTGGTGCTGTCGATTGCCTTCACCGCATTGTACCTGCGCGCCAACCGAGATCGGAATGACTAGCGCGGCCCGATCCTGGCGCTGGACGGCAGCCGCGTTCGTCACCACCGCACTGGTGCTGTTCCCATTCTACTGGATGGTAACAACCGCGCTGCGCAAGGAAAGCTCGGTCTTTGCCTACCCGCCGAATCTGCTGCCCACGGACCTGTCGCCCGGCCTGCTGCTTGCCGTGCTGTGGAAAACCGATGTGGTCCGATGGCTCCTGAACACCGCTTTTATCGCCGGCACCGCGACGTTCATCGTGCTGCCAATTGCCGCCATCAGCGCCTATGCACTTGCCCGTCAGGCCAGCCGTGTCGTTTCCTTGACGGCGCTGCTGATCGTGGTGACGCAGATGATGCCGCCGGCGCTGCTGCTGGTGCCCTACTTCGTGATGTTCCGCGAGCTTGGCCTGCTCGACACGTACACGGCGCTTATTATTGCTAACGTCGCCTGGGCAGCTCCGGTTTCCGCCTGGCTCATGAAATCCGCCTTTCAGAGCGTACCAGTCGATCTCGAAAGTGCGGCGTTGGTCGATGGTTGCTCGCGCATGGGTGCCTTTTTCCGGATCTCCGTGCCGCTCGCACTACCCGGGATCGCGGCGACGACGGTGTTCGCCTTCATATCTGCCTGGGACGAATACCTGTTCGCGCGCACGTTCGTCTCCAACAGCGCCTATTGGGTGGTGTCCGTTGGCCTCGGGTCATTCACCGGGGACTACTCCACCTCTTGGCAGCAGATCATGGCGGTGGCGACGCTCTCAACCCTGCCGCCCGCCATCCTCTTCCTCTTCGTCCAACGTGCCTTCGTCGATGGCATCGCCAGCGGCGGCCTCAAGGGCTGACGGTGATGCCCAACACGCGACCCCACGGAGTGCGCAAATGACTGACACAGTGGACGTCCTGATCATCGGCTCCGGCGCCTCGGGTGCAGCGGTCGCCTGGAGTCTCGCCGAGACCAAGATGCGCATCGTCTGCCTGGAGCAGGGTGACTGGGTCAACCCGGCGAGCTTTCCGAGCAATGGGCGCGACTGGGAGGCGCGGCAGTGGGGCGATTCCAGCCAGAGCCCCAATCGCCGGCAAATGCCGTCGGACTATCCGATCAACGACGACAACTCGCCGATCAAGATCATGAATTTCAACGCAGTTGGCGGCAGTACCATCCTCTATCACGGGCACTACCCGAGATTTCACCCGTCTGACTTCCGGGTGCGTAGCCTTGATGGTGTGGCCAGCGACTGGCCGATCGACTACTGGGCGCTCGAACCCTTCTATAACGAAAACGACCGGATGATGGGCGTCTCCGGCTTGGCCGGCGACCCGGCATACCCTCCGAAGCAGCCGCAGATGCCCCCGTTGCCACTGGGCCGCGGCGCGGCCGCGCTAGGCCGGGCAATGAACAAGCTAGGCTGGCACTGGTGGCCCTCCGACACCACGCTCGCAACCGAGGATTACGATGGCCGGGCAAGGTGCATCAACCTGCAGCACTGCCCGTTCGGGTGTGCCCAGGGCGCCAAGGCGAGCACCGACATCACCTACTGGCCGAAAGCGATCCGGGCCGGCGTAGAACTGCGGCCGCGCTGCCGTGTACAGGAGATCGTCACCCGAGAGGACGGCATGGCATCTGGTGTTGTCTATATCGACGCAGAGGGGGTGCGGCGGTTCCAGGCAGCCGAGGTCGTGGTCGTTGCCTGCAACGGCATCGGCACGCCCCGCCTTCTCCTCAATTCCAAATCCGGCCGCTTTCCCAACGGGCTAGCCAACTCCAGCGGCCTGGTCGGCAAGAACCTGATGCTGCATCCCTATGCCAGCGTGCACGGCTACCTGCCCGAACCATCGGACGGGCATCGCGGTCCGGCGATGTGCATCTGGAGCCAGGAATTTTACGAGACTGACGCCGCGCGCGGTTTCCTGCGGGGATGGACCTGGCAGTTCGGCCGCGGCATGGGCCTCATCTCCGAACTGCTGGCAGCCATGGATAACGGGCAGGTGCCATGGGGTGCGGGGCACCACGTGGCCCATCGTGGCATAATGGGCCACCGTGTCGGCATGGGGGCGATCTGCGAAGACCTGCCGGAGGAGCACAACCGTGTGACCCTCGACGACACGCTCACCGACAGCAGCGGCATGCCAGCCTCCAAGGTTGACTATACGCTGGGCGAGAACACCAAGGCGATGATGGCGTTCTCCATGGATCGCGCCAAGGAGATCCTGGCCGCAGCGGGGGCGACTGGCATCGGAACGCAGGCTCCGATCCGTGCGGGCGGCTGGCATTGGATGGGCACGGCGCGCATGGGACGAGATCCGGAACGATCGGTGGTCAACGAGTGGGGGCGGAGCCACGATGTCAAGAATCTGTTCATCGTCGACGGCAGCCTTTTTGTCACCGGAGCTGGCGTTAACCCGACATCGACCATTCAGGCGCTGGCACTCTATGTTGCTGATCAGATGAAGCAACGCCTCGGCACCCTTTTCGAGTGATGATGTTCATCTCAGGAACTTCCCCGATGCACGCCACGACTGGATTTTCCGATAACGACGCATGGGATTTGCGACTGATCGCCGGCATGATTGTGCCGGCTGACACGGCGCTCGGCGTCCCCGGTGCCGACGATGGCGTAATCTTCGCTGACGTATTGGATAGCGTTGGAATGGATCGCGATGCCGTCCGTGACGGCGCCTGTCTCTGCCCGTACCCGCGCCTCGATCGGCCGCTACTTCGGCTTCTACAAGTCCACGCGACCGCACTCCAACCTTGACCGAAAGACCCCGGACCAAGCCTACTTCATCAACCAGCCGCACGCCGCGGCAGCCTGAACAGGACGCGCGATCCACTTTTCCAAACCGAAACGCTATTCAGACAAGCGGAATCACCTCACGGGAAGCCTCCGAAAGCCGAAAAACGCCGCGAGTTCCAGACGCTAGGCGGGCAAACTCAGCCGCCGGCTGGCCGATCGCCTGATCCGCAAAAGAGTGAAAAATTTCTCTGTTCAAAGGTCCCTTAACGAACTTTGGACTCACCCGTCCGACGACCGCCGAATTGGGGCAGACGGGTATTGTTCCGGTCGGCGGAAGGTCACAAGGCCGGTGGGCTACGACCGGATTTGCGCCGTAGCCTCCCGCCACCCGATCAACTTCACGCGCAGGCAACCACCTCGATCTCGATCTTCCAGGCCGGGCTCGCGAGGCCACCGACGATCAGCGTGCTGGCGGGCTTGCGGTCGCCGAGCACCTCCATGCGCACTTTGCGGCTTTCGCCGAGGCTCGCGTGGTCGGGCAGGATGGTGACGATCTTGACGATGTTGTCGAGCGACATGCCGGCGGCGCGCAGTTGCGCCTCGACATTGGCCCAGGCGAGGCGGCACTGGCTGGCGAGATCGTCGGGCACTTTTCCATCCACGCCGGCGGGGATCTGGCCGCTGACATAGAGGGTGCGGGTGACGGCGGAGACCTCTACGGCCTGGGTATAGGCGCCGGCCGGGGCGGGGGCGTCTGGGGCGTTGATGTCGCGGCGGTTCATGGGGGATTCTCCTGTGGTTGGGGATGGTTACGGCAGGCTCATATCAGGGCAGGCTGGGGCGCCAGGCCTCGTCGAAGCCGCGCACCCGCGGCAGGGCCAGCATATCCCACGGGCTCGGCATTTCGCCGGCCTTCACGTGGATCAGGGCCGGGGCGCGGGTGGCGAGGGCTGCTTCGATCGCACCTTGCATCTCCGACGGATCTCCCACCCGCCAGGCGTTCATACCGAAGCTGCGGGCGAAATCGTGGAAATCGGGGTTGGCGAGGTCATACGCGATCAGCCGGTTGCCGAAGCGCTCGGCCTGGATGCGCTTGACGTTGCCGAACGCGCCGTCATCGAACACCACGGCGACCAAAGGGAGGTGATGGCGCATGGCGGTCGCCAGTTCGGCGGCCTGGTACATGAAGCCGCCATCGCCCGAGATCGACACCACGGCGCGATCGGGCAGGGCAGCCTGCACGCCGAGCGCGGTGCCGTAGCCCCAGCCGAGATTGTCCTGGTAGCCCGGCGAAATGTAGTGCCGGGGCGCGGCAACCTCATAGGCGAGCCGGCCGACGAAACCGACCTGGGTGACATCCTCCACCACGATGCCGTCATCCGGCAGCGCGGCGCGGATGGCGCGCAGATAGCCCATCTGCGGCTCCTGCCGCGTGAGGCGTTCGGCGAACCAGGCCTGGGCGGCCGCGACATCGGCGCGCGCCGGGCGCGACGTGGCCGGCAGCGCGGCCAGCAGGGCGGCGAGCCCCCCGGCGGCATCGGCGTGGATCGCGACATCTGGCCGGCGGAAGCGGTTGTGCTCCTCGGCGTCGATATCGAGGCGGATGATCTTCATCGCCGCGTCGGTGCCCCAGTTGGACTGGGCGAAATGCATGCGCGAGCCGACGCACAGCACGGCATCCGCGTCCTTCCACAGGCGATGGCCGACCGGAAGGGAAACCGCCAGAGGATGGTTCGTCGGAATCACCCCGCGGCCGCGCCGGTAGGTCAGCACCGGGGCCTGCAGGCGCTCGGCCACCGCTAGCAGCTCGGCCGAAGCCTCCAGCCCGCCGCCGCCGGCGATGATCAGCGGGCGTTCGGCGGCGGCGAGCAGCTTCACGGCCGCCTCGATCGTCGCCGCGTCGATCTCGGGATGCACGATCGGCAGCGGCGCCACGTCGCGCGCCATGCCCGGCCGCCCCCAGGTGTCGATCGCGCATTCCAGCGCCACCGGGCGCGGCCGGCCGGAGAGCGACTGGCGGATCGCCTCGGCCACCAGGCCGGGCGCCTCGGCGGCGGAGGGGATGCGGGCGGCGAATTTCGTGATGTGGCGCAGCAGGCCGAGCTGGTCCGGCAGCTCATGCAAATGCCCCCAGCCCTTGTCGATCGCGTCCGTCGGGATCTGCCCGGCCAGCAGCAGGACGGGGGCGTTGGTGCCGTAGGCGGTGAGCAGGGCAGCCGTGGTGTTGAGCACGCCCGGCCCCGGCACCGCGGCGCAGACCTGCGGGCGGCCGGTGGCCAGCGCTGCACCGAGCGCCATATAGGCGGAGGTCTGCTCATGGCGCGGATGCAGCGCCCGCATCCGCCCGCCCGACTGCGCCACGGCATCGAACAGGTAGTCGTTGTGCACGCCGGGCAGGGCGTAGAGCGTGTCGATGCCATGCGCCACCAGCGTGTCGACAGTGGCCTCGGCGGTGGTACGGCGGGTCATGCAAACTCCCGGTTTGGGTTCCCTGCCGTTTCATTGACAGAGTTTGCGGCGGAACACTACACCAGCCCCAAGAACCCAGGGGAGAGCCGCATGTCCAGGAATAGCGCCATTCTTGCCGCCGCCGTCGTGTTGGGCCTCGCCACACCGGCGCTCGCCGATACCATCCGCGTCGGCGTCACCATTTCCACCACCGGCCCGGCCGCCTCGCTCGGCGTGCCGCAGCGCAACTCGATCGCGCTGCTGCCCAAGGAGATCGCCGGGCAGACCATCACCTATACCGTGCTCGATGACGGCGCCGACAGCACCAAGGCGGTCGCCAACATGCGCAAACTGATCGAGGAGGAGAAGGCCGACATCATCATCGGCACCTCCACCACCCCCGCCTCGCTCGCCATGATCAACGTCGCCGCCGAGACCAAGGTGCCGATGATCTCGCTCTCCGCCTCCGCCTCCATCATCCAGCCGATGGATGCGACGAAGCGCTGGGTGTTCAAGGTGCCGCAGAACGACAACCTGATGGCCGACGCGATTGCCGCCCACATGGCGGCCAACGGGGTGAAAACGGTCGGCTTCATCGGCTTCAACGACGCCTATGGCGACGGCTGGGCCAGGGAGTTCACCCGCGCTGCGGCGGAGAAGAACATCACCATCGTCGCCAATGAGCGCTTTGCCCGGGCCGATACCTCGGTCACCGGCCAGGTGCTGAAACTGGTGGCGGCCAAGCCCGATGCGGTGCTGATCGCCGGCTCCGGGACGCCCGCCGCCCTGCCGCAGAAGACGCTGCATGAGCGCGCCTATGCCGGCAAATATTACCAGACGCACGGGGTGGCGAATAACGACTTCCTCCGCGTCGGCGGCAAGGACGTCGAGGGCACCATCCTGCCGGCCGGCCCGATCCTGGTCGCCGCCCAGCTGCCCGACAGCAACCCGATCAAGGCCAAGGCGCTGGAATACGTGAAGGCCTATGAGGCCGCCAACGGCGCCGGCTCCGTCGCCACCTTCGGCGCCCATGCCTATGACGCCGCGATCCTGCTCACCGCCGCGGTGCCCGGCGCGCTCGCCAAGGGCAAGCCGGGGAGTGCGGAGTTCCGCGCCGCGCTGCGCGATGCGATGGAGGCGCAGAAGAACGTGGTGATGACCCACGGCATCGCCAACATGACCGCGGACGACCATAACGGCTTCGACAGCCGCGCCCGCGTGATGGTCACCATCGAGGGCGGCGCCTGGAAGCTGCTGCCCTGAGCTTCCGCGCCACTCGGATCGCCGTCTGATGGATCTGTCGATCTTCCTCATCCTAGTGCAGGACGGGGTGGTCAACGGGGCCATCTACGCGCTGCTGGCGCTCTCTTTGGTGCTGGTCTTTGCAGTGACGCGGGTGATCCTGGTGGCGCAGGGCGAGTTCGTCGCTTTCGGCGGCCTGACCTATGCCGCGCTCGCCACCGGACAGACGCCAGGGGCGATCTGGCTGCTCGGCGGGCTTGGTCTCGCTGCCTTCGCGGCCGGGTTGTGGCAGGAGCGCGGGCGGATGCGCGGGGGCACCTTGCTGCGCCACGCGCTGTTCACCCTGGCGCTGCCGGCCGCCATCATCGCCGCCACGCTGGTGCTGGCGCCGCGCCGGGCGGGCATTTTGGTGGAGGTGCTGCTGGCGGTGGCGATCGTCACCCCGATGGCGCCCTATCTTTACCGCATCGCCTTCCAGCCGCTCGGCAATGCCTCGGTGCTCACTTTGCTGATCGCCGCGGTGGCACTGCATCTGGCGCTCACCGGGCTTGGGCTGGTGTTCTTCGGCCCTGAAGGTTTTCGCGCGCCGCCCTTCTCGGACGCGATGATCATCGCCGGGCCGCTGATGATCCCGGGCCAGGCGATCTGGATCCTCGGCCTCACGCTCGCCCTGATGCTCGCGCTCTACGCCTTCTTCGAGAAGACGCTGACCGGCAAAGCGCTGCGGGCGACCGCGGTGAACCGGCTCGGCGCGCGGCTCGTCGGCATCCCCACCGCGCAGGCCGGCGTGATCGCCTTCGGCCTCGCCGGGTTCATCGGCGCGCTGTCCGGCGTGCTGATCGTGCCGCTGACGACGGTCTACTATGACGGCGGCTTCATGATCGGGCTGCGCGGCTTCACGGCAGCCATCATCGGCGGGCTCGGCTCGTACCCCGGCGCGGTACTGGCCGCCCTGCTGGTAGGGGTGGCGGAGAGTTTCTCATCGTTCTGGGCCAGCGCCTTCAAGGAGGTGATCGTCTTCACCGCCATCATCCCGGTGCTGCTGTGGCGCTCGCTGCGGCGCGGCCATGGGGAGGATGAGGAGTGACGCGCTTTTGGCCGCTCGCCTGCATTATTCTGGCAGCACTTGTACCATGGCTGCCCGGGATGCCGTCCTTCTGGGTGACGCTGCTGAACTACACCGGCATCGCCGCCATCGTGGCGATCGGCCTGGTGGTGCTGACCGGCATCGGCGGCATGACCTCCTTTGGCCAGGCCACCCTGCTCGGGCTCGGCGCCTACACCACGGCGATCATGAGCAAATACTACGACATCTCGCCCTGGCTCGGCCTGCCCGCCGGGCTGCTGGTGACGGCGGCCGGCGCCACGCTGATCGGCGCGGTGACGGTGCGGCTCTCCGGCCACTACCTCGCGCTCGGCACCATCGCCTGGAGCGTGGGGCTCTACTACACCTTCGCCAATCTCGATCTGGTCGGCCGCAATGACGGGATTTCCGGCATCCCGCCGCTGGAGATCGCCGGCTATCGGCTGATCGACGCGCGGATGAGCTTCACGGTGATCTGGCTCGGCGTGCTGCTGGCCGCGCTGGCGACGATGAACCTGCTGGATAGCCGGGCCGGCCGCGCCATCCGCGCGCTGAAGGGCGGCGCGGTGGCAGCGGCGAGCTTCGGGGTGGATACCGCGCGCACCCGCCTGCTCGCCTTCGTCTATTCCGCCGTGCTGGCGGGCTTCGCCGGCTGGCTCTACGTGCACATGCAGCGCAGCGTGAACCCGACGCCCTTCGGCTTCTACCAGTCGATCCAGTATCTGCTGATGGCCGTCATCGGCGGCGCGGCGCATATCCCGGGCGCCCTGCTCGGCGCGGCGCTCGTCACGCTGGTGAACGACCGGTTGCAGGACATCCTGCCCAAGCTGTTCGGCGCACGCGGCAACTATGAATCGATCGTCTTCGGCATGCTGCTGATCGCCGTGCTGCAATGGGCGCCGGACGGGCTGTGGCCTTTGGTTGCCCGCTTCCGCCCGCGCCGGCGTGCCATCCAGGCCGATGCCCCGCGGCTTGCCGCGCAGACCATGCCGGAACGCGGCAGCACACTGCTGGAGGTGGTGCGGCTGCGGCGCAGTTTCGGCGGGCTGGTCGCGGTCAACGATATCGACTTCACGCTGAAGGCCGGCGAAATCCTCGGCCTGATCGGCCCCAATGGCGCCGGCAAAAGCACCATTTTCAACCTCATCAGTGGCGTCGATACCCCCACCGGCGGCATCGTGCGCTTCCGCGGCGGTGATCTCACCGGCCGCCCGGCGCGCCACGTCGCCGCCCAGGGCATCGCGCGCACCTTCCAGCACGTGAAGCTGGTGGCGACCATGTCGGTGATCGAGAACGTCGCCATCGGCGCCCATCTGCGCGGCCATGCCTCGCCCTTGGCCGGTCTGCTGCGGCTCGATCGCGCCGAGGATGCCCGCCTCTACGCCGAGGCGGCGCGCCAGCTCGCCCGCGTCGGTCTGGCGGACGCCGCTGATCGGCCGGCCACCAGCCTCGCCCTCGGCCAGCAGCGCATCGTCGAAATCGCCCGCGCCTTGTGCCTCGACCCGGTGCTGCTGCTGCTCGACGAGCCGGCCGCCGGGCTGCGCCACAACGAGAAGGCCGAGCTCGCCACCCTTTTGCGCCGCCTGCGCGATGAAGGGGTGACGATCCTGCTGGTGGAGCATGACATGGAGTTCGTCATGGGCCTGGTGGACCGCCTGGTGGTGATGGATTTCGGCACCAAGCTGGCCGATGGCCCGCCGGACGTGGTGCGCGTCGATCCCCGCGTCATCGAGGCCTATCTGGGGAGTGTTGAGTGATGCCTCTCCGGTTAGGAAGAAAGCGCTTCTTTTTGAAAAGAGAAGCAAAAACTTTTTATCCGTTGGCATCGGAGCGTCCCCGGGCAACTCCGAACAAACGGATAGAAGTTTTTTCGTTCTTTTTTTCAAAAAAGAACCGCTTGCTTGCTACTTCCAGGCTCCCCGCATGAGCCTGCTGGAAATAAGGGACCTCGCAGTCGCCTATGGCGGCATCCCCGCGATCGATGGCGTGTCGCTCAGCGTGGCGGCGGGGCAGATCGTCACCGTGATCGGGCCGAACGGGGCTGGCAAGTCGACGTTGCTGAACGCGGTGATGGGCATCCTGCCGGCGCGCGGGACGATCATGTTCGACGGCGCGGCGATCGGCGGGGCTGACGTATCGGAGCGGGTGCAGGCCGGCATGTCGCTGGTGCCGGAAAAACGCGAGCTGTTCGCCTCCATGAGCGTCGAGGATAATCTCCGGCTCGGCTTCTACCGCTTTCGCGCCCGGGGCCGGGCGGCGATGACGGCGGGGTTGGAGGAGAT
>JAPLOH010000059.1:3133-61377 GCA_026400845.1 Alphaproteobacteria bacterium | reverse complement strand
GGAGGAGATTTTCGACCTGTTTCCTCGCCTCAAGGAACGCCGCGGCCAGGATGCCGGGACATTGTCGGGCGGCGAGCGGCAGATGCTGGCGATGGGCCGTGCGCTGATGGCCAAGCCGCGGCTGCTGATGCTGGACGAGCCCTCGCTGGGCCTCGCGCCGCGGATCGTGCGCGATATATTCCAGACCATCGTTGCGCTGCGGCGCACCGGGGTGGCGATCCTGCTGATCGAGCAGAATGCCCGCGCGGCATTGCAGGTGGCCGACCATGCCTTCGTGCTGGAAACCGGGCGGGTGACGTTGGCCGGAGACAGCGCCGCGCTGGCGGCCGATCCGCGGATTGTCGAGATGTATCTCGGGCAGGCCAAAAGCGCGGGGTGACATCGGCACGTCCTTTCCGGGCTTTGATTATATTGCTAAATCGAAACAAATAGCGCGCAGGTCTCCCACGCCTCCACGAGCCCGTTGCGTCGTCGTCGCTCGCGCAGGGCAATGCTGACGTGGGCGAAGCGGGCGCGGGCGATGCGGGCGCGGACCGGCGTATGCCTGGTCGGTGGATGCATGGGAGCCGGGCGGCGCGCGGGCAAGATGGCGCCAGACACGGCGATGGTGGCGCTGCGCGGTTGGCGCGCGTGCATGAAGCGGCGCGGGCGCACTTCGCCTTTTGGCGTGCGGGGATGCCGGCTTGCCGGAGCGGTGTCGGGTGTGGCGATGATCGGGGGGGCGGGCGGCGCCGTGGCGATCCGGTGCATGAGGGCGACGAAATCGCGCGAGAGGTGTTGCAGGTGTTCCCACATGGCGCGCCCGCCGGGGAGGAAGCGCCAGAGCCAGGACGGGCCGGCGATGGCGGCAAGCAGCGCGCACACGGCCTCGGCCAGGCGGAGCGCGGGATGCGGCTCGGCTTGGTTGGGCTCGGGGGATGTGGTCGCGATGTTCATGACGACAATCCTAGATCATCGACGAGGCAGAGTCAAGGACTTTTATCGTGTCTGCGAATTTTTTAGGAATGTGTGGCCCGTAAGCCGGTTCAAGGCGGTGGGGCTGGAGACGAAACGGATAAAAAGTTTTTTTGGTTCTTTTTGTTCACAAAAAGAACATCCTTCCCTATCCCTTCACCCGGCTTTGCGCGACAACAAAGCCGACCGCCGCCTCGAATGTGGCGAATACGGCATGGGCGCCCTTCACCATCATGAGGTTGTCGATCAGCCCGAAATCCCGGCACAGATTGCCGTCGGCGTCGCGGAACCAGTCGCCCTCCGCCGTTAGCGGCGAGACCAGGGCCACCTTGTCCTGCCAGCGTCGCGGGTCGGCGGTCCAGCCGACCACGAGTTTGCCGAGGCCTTTGGCGAGGCCCATTTCGTAGCAGGTGCCGGCATCCATCGAGGGGCCGCGGAACGGCGTCATGTTGGCGACGATGGCGTCGCAGGCGGCGACCAGCGCCTCGTCGGCGGCGCAGATATTGGCGGCCATCACGTCGGGGTCGGGGTCGGCGACGTTGGCCTGGTTATCCATCGGAAAGCGGCCGATGGCGCCGAGCCGGTCGCAAATCGCCTTCAGCTCGGCGGCGCGGGCGAGCGGATTGGGGAGGAAGACCTCGGGGCCGGCGAGGTAGATTTCGGGCTTGCCATCGAACATCAGTGCGCCACGATCGGCTGTGCCTTCAGCAGCGGTTGGGCGGGCGGCACGCCGGGGAAGACGGTGCCTTCCTCGAACCAGCTCTTCGGCGCAGGCGCCCCCCACAGGGTTTGCCGCTGCGGGTCACGCAGGCTCCAGCGCTTCGGCACGAGGTCGGGGTCGACCGTCATGTAGTCGGAGTTGAACAGCTCGATGCGGTGGCCGTCGGGGTCGCGCAGGTAGAGGAAGAAGGCGTTGGAGATGCCGTGCCGGCCCGGCCCGCGCTCCATGCTGGCGAGGTGGCCGGTGGTGGAGAGCACGTCGCAGATGCGGATGATGTCGGTCATCTGGCTCACCCAGATACCAATATGGTGCAGCCGCGGGCCGAAGCCGTTGGTGAAGGCGAGGTCATGCACGCCGCCTTTGCGGTGCATCCAGATCGCCCAGATCGTGTCGGTATCCTCCGTTGCGGTGTACTCGGTGGTGCGGAAGCCGATCGATGTGTAGAATTCGTGGCTCTTCTGCACGTCCGACGTGAAGCAGTTGATGTGGTCGATCCGCTGCGGGCAGGCGCCGCGGTATTCCCCGTAGCGCTGCAGCAGGGAGGGCACCTGGTCCATCTCGGCGTAGAATTCGAGCTTCATGCCGAAGGGGTCGGCCGCGCGCAGGGTGCGGCCCTGGTGCGGCACATCGATGAACCCCGCCGCAAGCCCCTGGGCGCGGAACCAGTGCGCGGCGCGCTCCAGGTCCTCCGCCTCAAAGACCTTGAAGCCGAGCGCGCGCACGTTCGAGGCGCCGCCCTTGTGCAGCACCACGCTGTGGTGGTTGCGCTCCTCGAGCCCGCGCAGATAGAGCGCGTGTTCTGTTTGTTCAGTGACGACGAAACCTAGCGCATCCGCCCAGTAGGCGCGGCTGCGGGCGAGATCCTTCACCCCGTAGGCGACGTGGCTGACGCGCACGATGTTGAACGGCGGGTGCAGTTGGGGGGGGACGATCGGCATCTCAGACTCCCTTGCGCGGGATTGGGCGGGCGGGCGCGACCTTACCCGTGCGGGTTGGCAGCGACAACGGCTGGCGCTCCGGCGCGGGCCGCGCGACAATGGGCGAGGAACGTCAGCAGCCCGGAGCCTTCATCGTGGACTTTGCCCTCCCCCCCGACATCGAGGCCCTGTGCGGCCGCATTCGGCACTTCGTCAACGAGCGGTTGATCCCTCTCGAAGCGGACCGAGCCAACTATGACGCGCACGAAAACATCCGCATGGACCTGCTCCAGACGCTCCGCGCCGAGGCCCGCGCCGCCGGCATCTGGGCGCTCAGCGTGCCGAAGGAGCGCGGCGGCATGGGCATCAACATGGCGGGCATCGCGCCCTGCTACGAGGAGATGAACCGCTCGATCTTCGGCCCCGTCGTCTTCCACGCCGCCGCCCCCGATGACGGCAACATGCGGGTGTTGAACCAGGTGGCGACGCCGGCGCAGAAGGACAAATGGCTGCAACCGATCATCGATGGCCGGGTGCAGTCCGGCTTCATCATGACCGAGCCGATGGATGACGACGGCGAAGGCTGCGGCTCCGACCCCTCGCTGACCTACACGACGGCCACCCGCACCAATACCGGCTGGAAAATCCATGGCCGCAAATGGTTCATCACCGGCGCCGAGGCGGCCAAGCACTTCATCCTGATGGCCCGCACCTCCGACGACGAGCGCCGCGGCCTCACCGCCTTCCTGTTCCACGCCGATACGCCGGGCTGGCGCATCGTCCGCCGCATCGACATCATGGGGCCGGAGGAGCACGGCGGACACTGCGAGCTGGAATTCGACGGGCTCGAAATCCCCGACGAGGATCGCCTGATGGAGGTCGGCGACGGGCTGCGTCTCACCCAGATCCGCCTCGGCCCGGCCCGCCTCACCCACTGCATGCGCTGGCTCGGCCTCGCCCGGCGCTGCCTCGAAGTCGCCGCCACCCACATCGAAAAGCGCCGCTCCTTCGGCCAGCGCCTCATCGACAAGGAAAGCGTGCAAGGCCTGATCGGCCAGGCCGCGCTCGAAATCCAGATCGGCCGCCTGCTCACCATGCAGGCCGCCTGGAAACTCGACCAGGGAGACCTCGCGCGCAAGGAAGTCTCCCAAGCCAAAATCGTCGTCGCCGACGCCCTCCACAAAGCCGCCGATACCGCCCTCCAGCTCATGGGCGCGAAAGGCTACTCAAAAGACACCCCCGTCGAGTGGATCTACCGCTACGCCCGCCAGGCCCGCCTGGTCGACGGCGCCAGCGAAGTCCACCGCATGGTCCTCGCCAACTTCCTCCGCCGCGAAGGCCCCGACTTCTTCCGCTGGGGCGCCGGCAAGGGATGAGCTTCGTGGGGGGAAGGAAGGAAGGCGGGGGCTCCGCCCCTCGACCCCGCCAAGGGCTGAGCCCTTGGAACCCTTCACTTAAGGGAATGGCTCTGAGGGGGAGGGGATCAAAGGGGCTCGGCCCCTTTGCGGGTCCAGGGCAGAGCCCTGGCCTTCCTTCCCTTTCCCTCCGCGAGGCCTAACCCCATGGCGTCGAACCGGCGGTTGGCGGTGGTGATTGGGATCAATCAGACGTTGTCGTGGGGGATGACGTTTTATTTGCCGGCGGTGATTGCCTTGCCCGCGGCGCAGAGTCTTGGTCAGTCGCGGGCGGTGCTGTTGGGGGCGTTTTCGTGTGCGTTGTTGATCAGTGGGGTTTGTGCGCCGCGCATTGGCAAGCACATTGACCGGCATGGCGGGCGCGGGATTCTGGTGGCGAGCTGCGCGGTTTCGGCGTTGGGGTTGGCGGTGTTGGGCACGGCGAGCGGTCTTGTCGCCTGGTATGTGGGTTGGCTGGCCATTGGGGTGGGCATGTCGCTCGGGCTGTATGATGTGGCGTTTGCCACGGTCGGCTGCCTGCTGGGGCGTGGGGCGGCGCCGGTGATCACCGGGATTACGCTGCTGGCCGGCTTCGCCAGCACGATTTTCTGGCCCATTGGCGCCATGCTGGCCGAGGCGATCGGGTGGCAGAACACCCTGCTGTGCTACGCGGCGGTGCAGGCGGCGTGGAACCTGCCGATGGTTCTGGCGTTGGTGCCGGCGGGTCTGCCGCGTGAGACGGGAGCAGCGGTGCCGGCCGAGGAGGGGAGCACGCGCGGTTTGGCACGCGCCTTCGCCTGCCTGTCGGGATTTTTCACCATCCGCACGTTTCTCAGCTCGGCGGTCGCGGTGTTCGTGTTGCCGCTGCTGCAGAGCCTGGGCAGCAGTCTGGAACAGGCGATTTTTGCCGCGGCGATGATCGGGCCGGGGCAGGTGCTGGGGCGGATCATCGAGTTCTCCCTGGCGAAGCGGCTGAGTCTGCTGGCGCGTGCCCGCGCGGCGGCGGTGCTGGTGCCGGCGGCGCTGCTGGTGCTGCTGATCGGAGGGCCGGTGGCGGCGGCGGTGTTCGGGCTGCTCTATGGCATCGGCAACGGGGTGCTCAGCATCAATCGCGGCACCTTGCCGATGGCGATATTCGGGCCTGCCGGTTATGCCGGACTGCTCGGCCGGCTCGCGGTGCCGGTGCTGATCGCCCAGGCCGGCGCGCCGACGCTGATCGCTCCGCTGGTGGATGCCGTCTCGCCGCAGGGCGTCGCCATCATCGCCGCGGCGAGTGCCGGCTTCGCCGCCTTGCTCCTGTTGCCGCTCCGCCCGCCCCGCGGGGAAGGGTGAATCGGCGCCTCCTGCCGGCCGCCGTGACATTGCGCCGCCACTGTGTCGAAATCGCCTCCGCCTGAACGTCATATGGCCGGCGCGGAATTTCCTTCGCCGCCACACCGACGGAGAGACACGATGGAATACATGATCCTGATCTATCAGGGCACCGATCGCCCGCCGATGCCGAGTGACCCCGCGTTGGCTGCCGCGGCCTATGCGCCCTGGATGGCCTACACCAAGGCGCTGATCGACGCGGGCGTGATGGTCGCCGGCAGCCAGCTCGCCGCGCACACTGCTGCCACCACGGTGCGGATGCGCGACGGCAAGCGCCATGTCCAGGACGGTCCCTACGCCGACACCAAGGAACAGCTCGCCGGCTACTACATCATCAAGACCCCGGATCTCGATACGGCGCTCGATTGGGCGGCCAAATGCCCGGCCGCGCTCGATGGCACCATCGAGGTGCGGCCGCAGGTTGGTTGAGCCCACGACCGCGCGGGCCGTCGAACATGCGGCGCGCGCGGCCTACGGGCGGCTGGTGGCCTGGCTTGGCGGCCGTTCGCGCGATCTCGCCGGGGCGGAGGACGCGCTGGCGGACGCTTTCGCCGCGGCGCTGGCGAACTGGCCGCGCGACGGCGTGCCGGCCCGCCCCGAAGCCTGGCTGCTCACCGCCGCACGGCGCCGCATGATCGACGCCGCCCGCCGCCGGCGCACCCGCGAAGCGGCGGTGCCGACCTTGTTGCTCGCCGGGAGCGATGATGCGGAGCACGACTTTCCCGATGAGCGGCTGAAACTGCTGTTCGTCTGCGCCCATCCGGCGATCGATCCGGCCGCCCGCACGCCGCTGATGTTGCAGATGGTGCTGGGGCTGACCGCCGCCGCCATCGCGAGCGCCTTCCTGGTCAGCCCCGCCGCGATGGGGCAGCGGCTTGCCCGCGCAAAGGAGAAGATCAGGGCCGCCGGCATTGGTTGGCGCATCCCCGAGCCCGCCGACCTGCCCGAGCGGCTCGACGCGGTGATGCAGGCGATCTATGCCGCGTACGGTACCGGCTGGGACGATGCGGCGGCCAATCCGCTGGCCGACGAGGCGATCTGGCTGGCCCGCATGCTGACGGACCTGCTGCAAGGCGCGCCGGAGCCGCTCGGCCTGCTCGCGCTGCTGCTGTTCTGCGAATCCCGTCGCCCTGCCCGCCGAGATGCTGCTGGCGACTTCGTGCCGCTCTCCCGGCAGGATACCGCCCGCTGGTCCATTCCGATGCTCGACGAGGCACGCCGGTTGCTGACCCGCGCCGGCGCCTTGGGCCAACCCGGCCGTTTTCAGCTCGAAGCCGCCATCCAATCCGTCCATGCCGCCCGTCGCGAAACCGGCGGCACGAATTGGGAGGCGATCGCCCTGCTCTACGAGGGCCTCCACGCCGTGGCGCCCACCATCGGGGTTGCCGTCGGCCGCGCCGCCGCCTTGGCCGAGGCGCGTGGCACGGCCACCGGCCTTGCCGCCCTCGATGCCATCGATGCCATCGATGGCGCCGCGGTCGCCGCCTATCAGCCGTACTGGGCGTTGCGATCGACGCTGCTGCGCCGTCTGGGCCTGGACAAATCGGACGCGCACGCCCGCGCGATTGCCCTCACCAGCGATCCGGCGCTCATCGCTTTTCTGCGCGCAGCGCCCCGATAGAAGCTGCCACGGCCGGGCTCAACAGCGCGGCCAACTCGTCCTGATGGCGATAGTCCGGCATGAAGCGCTCGATCGGCGCGTCGCGGCCCGCGGCGGGGTGGAAGTAGAGTTCGCTGCTCCCGTCAGGCAATTGTGGGATCAGCCGCAGCAATCGCGCCTCGTCGAACCCGCCGGACCAGGCGAGCCCGAACACGTTGTCATTCACCCGCATCCCCGCAAGCCGCGCCTGGGCGCGGAACAGCCGCGTCCACGCCGCCATCGCGCGCGCGCCCAGGGTGGGGGCGACACCACAGCGCGCCATGACATCCACCGGCTCATGCGGCACCCTCACCGTGCTCAACCCGAACTCCCGCCCGATCCGCAGCATCAGCGCCCCCACGGTCGGGTGCAGATGCATGTGCTTGTGCGAATCCGCGTGATCGAGCGACAGCCCGGTCGCTGCGAACGCCGTGAATTGCGCCCGGATCTCCGCCGCCAATTGCCGCCGCACCCACGGCAAAAAGCAATACCGCAGCCCCAACCCCAACTGGTCCGAGGGAAACCCGCCCGCCCCATCCACCAAATCCGGAATCGCCGCCGGCGCCAGCACCGAAGGCCCCTCGATCACCACGAGATGCAGCCCCACAAGCAGGCCAGGCAGCCGGCGCGCCCGCGCCACCGCATCATCCACCGCAGCACCGCCCATCATCAGGCTGGCGGAGGTCAGCACGCCTTCCCGGTACGCACGCTCGATCCCCTCGTTGACCGTCTCGGACATGCCGAAATCATCGGCGGTCACCACCACGGTTTTCATCGCGGCGGCGCGCGCGTGGCGTCGAGGACCTGGCCGCGCCATTCCACCGATGTGCCGGCATGGGCGGCGATCCACACGGCGATCGACAACAGGTCGCGCAACGGGAAAAGCCAGACCGGCGTGCGGGTTGCAAGTGTTTCGTCGATCCCCCGCAATTCGGCTTCCACCAGGCGTGCTATGGCCGCGCGCAGCAGCCAGGCGGCGAGGAACAGCACCACCGACCAGGCGGCACCGCTGAGGGCGATGGCGAGCAACGCCCAGGCCAGTGGGTATTGCAGGGCCGAGAGCGCGAACCCGACAGGCTCCAGCGAGCGAATAGTACGACCCCAGCGCAACTCGTGCCGCCACAGAGCGCCGAGCGTGGTCTCCGGCACCGTCGTCGCCACCACTGCCCCGGCGAGCCCGACCGACAGGCCGAGGGCACGAACGCGGCGGCCGAGCATCTGGTCGTCGGCCAGATCATCGGCGAGGGACTCGAGTCCGCCGATCGCCACCAGCGTCTCGCGCCGCAGCGCCATGGTGGCACCGAGGCAGTCCTGCCGCCCAAGCGCCCGGGCGAGCAGGGCGCCGGGCAGGAAGGCGTGGTTGATCCAGGCGGTACCGAGCAGCGCGGCCGGCGCGTCGCTGGCGGGCCGGCCGGTGTAGAGCAGCGTCGCGAGCCCGCAATCGGGGGTGGCCAGGGTAGCGAGGATGGCGTCGAGATAGGCTGGCGTCACATGCACATCACTGTCGGCGATCACCAGCGTGTCGTGCTTCGCGGAGGAGAACATATTGATGAGATTGGCGATCTTGCGGTTCAACCCATGCGGCGTGGCATCCGCCACCACGGCGATATCGCGTCCGGGGAAGCGCGCACGCAGCCGCTCCACCACGGCGATCGCGGGGTCGGCGGGGTCCTGCACTCCGCAGACGATTTGCATCGGCGTGTAGTCCAGCGCGCACAGCGAGGCCAGCGCCGCCTCCAGCAGCGGCTCATCGCCATGCAGCGGCTTGAGTATGGTGATCGGCACGCGCGGCGGCGGCGCGATCGTGCGGTGGCGAAAGCGGCGCAGCGCCAGCCAGCCGGCCAGCGCCTGCGCCAGCCCAGCCGCCGCCGCCGCCGCCAAGATGGCGATCCAGGCGCTCATTCCGCCCTATTGCCGCGCGAGTTCCGCCGCCTTGTCCTGCAGCATGGCGATCAGCGGCGTTGCGCTGCCCTCCTTCAGCAAGGCGCGGAAATCCGAGCGCTGCACCGCGACCCGACTGATCGAGCCGTCCACCAGCATGTCCACCGCGCGCCAGCCCTCTGGCGTCTTGCGCATCACATAGTCAAGCCGGGTCGGATCGCCCGACGGCGGCACCACGCGGGTCCCGACCACCACGTCCTCGCCCACCACTCGCTGCTCCGCCAGCAGTTCGAGGCGGGTCCCGTCATCGGCGTTGAAATTGGCCACCCAGGTCGCCACCGTGAACGCCTCGAAGGCGGCGGCGAGGTCAGATTTCTGCGCTGTCGACAAGCCGGCCCAGCGCGGCCCTACCGCGGCCTGCAATATGGCGGCGAGATCGAAGCAGCCCCAGACCGCCGGCCGCAGCGCCGCCACGCGGGTCGCGAAAGGCGTTGCCTGCCCGGCTTTCATCCCCGCCGCGAGCCCCGTCAGCATGGCGCGTACGGGCGCCGCGGCCGCCTCATCGGCGCGCGCCGCGCCGGCGGCGAGCAGCAGCAGAACCGCCGCGCGCCGCGAGACGCGCATCACGCGCGCGCCGCCCCGGCCCCTTTTCCGCCGAGTGCGCTGAGCACCGTCGCGGCGATATCCTTGGCCGACAATCCGGCCTCGATCATCTGTTTGGCCGGACTGTCATGGTCGATGAAGCGATCCGGCAGGGTCATCGGACGGAATTTCAACCCGTGGTCGAGCAGGCCCTTCCAGGCGAGATGGTGCATCACCGCCGCGCCGAAGCCGCCCTGGCTGCCTTCCTCCACCGTCACCAGCACTTCGTGATGCCGCGCAAGCTGCTCGATCAGCGCAGTATCCAGCGGCTTCATGAAGCGGGCATCCACCACCGTCGCCTTGAGGCCGCGGGCGGCAAGCTCGTCGGCGGCCTTCAGCGCATCGGCCAGGCGTGTGCCGAGCGTGAGGATGGCCACCGTGCCGCCGTCGCGCACCACCCGGCCGCGCCCGATCTCCAGGACCTCGCCGCGCGCCGGCAGCGCGAGACCGGTGCTGTCGCCGCGCGGGAAGCGGAAGGCACTCGGCCGGTCATCGATCGCCGCCGCGGTGGCGACCATGTGCATCAGCTCGATTTCATCGGCGGGAGCCATCACGACGAACCCCGGCAGGCAGCCGAGATAGGCGAGATCGAAGCTCCCCGCATGGGTCGCGCCGTCCGCCCCCACCAGGCCCGCGCGGTCGATCGCGAAGCGCACCGGCAGCGACTGGATCGCCACGTCATGCACCACCTGGTCATAGCCGCGCTGGAGGAAGGTGGAGTAGATCGCGCAGAACGGCTTGATGCCCTCGGTGGCGAGCCCGGCGGCGAAGGTCACCGCGTGCTGCTCGGCGATGCCGACATCGAAGGTGCGGTCGGGGAAAGCCTTGGCGAAGCGGTCGAGCCCGGTGCCCGAGGGCATCGCGGCGGTGACGGCGACGATCGCCGGGTCCCGCTCCGCCTCGGCGATCAGCGCGTCGGCGAATACCCGCGTATAGGTCGGCGGCCCCGGCGGCGCCTTGGCCTGCTCGCCGGTGATGACGTTGAATTTGCTCACCGCGTGCAGCTTGTCGGCGGAGGCTTCGGCCGGCGCGTAGCCCTTGCCCTTCCTGGTGATGACATGCAGCAGGATCGGCCCGGGATGCCCGGAATCCGGCTCCTCCGCCTCGCGAAGATTGCGCAGGATGGGCAGCAGATGGTCGAGATTATGCCCGTCGATCGGGCCGACGTAGTAGAATCCCAGTTCCTCGAACAGCGTGCCGCCGGTCAGCATGCCGCGCGCATATTCCTCGGCGCGGCGCGCCGTGCGCTCGATGCTTTTGGGGAAGCGCTTGGCCATCCGCGCGGCGAGATCGCGCAGCGAGAGAAAGGAGTTGGAGGACAGCAGGCGCGAGAGATAGGCACTCATCGCGCCGACCGGCGGGGCGATCGACATGTCATTGTCGTTCAGCACCACGATGAGGCGCGAATGCAAGGCGCCCGCGTTGTTCATCGCCTCGTAGGCCATCCCCGCGCTCATCGCGCCATCGCCGATCACCGCGATGACGTGGCGGTCGTCCTTGATGCCGCGGGCGTTCTTGAGGTCGCGCGCGACGGCCATGCCGAGCCCGGCCGAGATCGAGGTGGAGGAATGGGCAGCGCCGAAGGGGTCATATTCGCTCTCCGCACGCCGCGTGAAACCGGACAGCCCGCCGCCCTGCCGCAGTGTGCGGATGCGCTCACGCCGCCCGGTGAGGATTTTGTGCGGGTAGCACTGGTGGCCGACGTCCCACAGCAGCCGGTCCTCCGGGGTATCGAAAATCGCGTGGATCGCTACCGTCAGCTCCACCACCCCCAGCGAGGCGCCGAGGTGGCCGCCGGTGGTGGAGACCGCGTCGATCGTCTCGGCGCGCAGTTCGTCGGCGAGCTGTTTGAGCTGCTCCGTCGAGAAATTGCGCAAATCGGCCGGCACCCGCACCCGGTCCAGCAGCGGCGTTGCGGGCCGGCTCGCGATCGTGGGCTGCGTGGGAGCGTTCATCGGGGTGCTTTCAGTTCCGCCGTGTGACCATGAAGGCGGCGAGGGCGCGCAGATGCTCTGCCGCCTCGCCGAAACTGTCGAGATGCCCGGCCGCCTGGGCCGCGAGATGCTCCGCCTGGGCGCGGGCGCGGGCGACGCCGAGCACCGCGACCATGGTCGCCTTGCCCTGCTCGGCATCCTTGCCCGCGGTTTTGCCGATTTCCGCTGCCGAACCCTCGACGTCCAGCAGGTCATCGGCGATCTGGAAGGCGGCCCCGATGTCACGCCCATAAGCGGCCAGCAGATGGCGCTGATGCAGCGGCGCGCGGCCGAGGATGGCGCCGGCCTCGACGCTGTACTGGATCAGCCGCCCGGTCTTGAGCGCCTGCAGCCGGCCGACCTGCTCGGCGGTGAGGGCCTGGCCCTCGGTCATCATATCGATCATCTGCCCGCCGCACATGCCCCGCGCGCCGGCGGCATGGGCCAGCGCCAGCACCAGCTCGGCCCGCGCCTCCGAGTTGGAATGGGTGTCGGGTTCGGCGAGGATTTCGAACGCGCGGGTCTGCAGGGCATCGCCCGCGAGGATCGCGGTCGCCTCGTCGAAGGCCTTGTGGGTGGACGGCTTGCCGCGGCGGAGATCGTCGTCATCCATCGCCGGCAGGTCGTCATGCACCAGGGAATAGGCGTGCAGCATCTCGACCGAGGCGGCGACACGGGCGGCGCAGGCGTGATCCACGCCGAACAACCCCGCGGTGCGCATCACCAGGAAGCCGCGCAACCGCTTGCCGCCACCGAGCGTGGCGTAGCGCATCGCCTCGAACAACCGCGCCTCGGGTCCGTCGGGCACCGGCAGCAGGACGTCGATCGCCTGCTCGACCTCGCCGGCCACCCGCTTCAGGGCATCGGCAAGCGGCTCCGTGCTCATTCCGCGCTCCGTAGTGAGAGCGACCCATCGGCCCCGGCGACGATCGCCTGCACGCGCTGTTCCGCCTCGGCGAGCTTGGCCTCGCAATGCGCCTTCAGCTTGGCGCCACGCTCATAGGCGCCGATCGCGTCCTCCAGCTTCTGCTGCCCGCCCTCGAGCGCGCGCACGATCCGCTCAAGCTCCGCCAGCGCCTCCTCGAATGACAGCGTCGCGACATCGGCGACCGGGTTGCCGACGACTGGGGTGTCGGCAACCGGGGTGTCGGCGGGCGGGGGCGGGTGTGCTGTGCGAGCGGCCATGCAGGTCAGACTCCGATAACCCAGGTTTGTAACACCAATTTACGGTCGATACCGCGTCCCGCGCACCGCGCCAACCCAAACATCACCCCTCCATCAATACCCGCACGTGCGTCGCCGCCGAGGCCGCCAACGCATCGAGATCGTAGCCGCCCTCCAGTAGCGATACGATGCGCCCGCCGCAATGGATGCGCGCCAGCGCCATCAGCCGCCCGGTGATCCAAGCGAAATCAGAGGTTTCCAGCCGCAATTGCGCCAGCGGGTCGGCCTTGTGGGCGTCGAAGCCGGCGGAGACGATGATCAGCTCGGGCGCAAAGGCGTCGAGCGCGGGCAGGATGATCCCATCCCACGCCGCGCGAAACGCTGCCCCGGTGGAGCCCGGCGGCAGCGGCGCATTGACCACGTTGCCGACACCACGCTCCTCGGCTGCCCCGGTGCCGGGGTAGCACGGATACTGATGGCTCGACCCGTAGAACAGACTCGGATCACGCTCGAAAATCTCCTGCGTGCCGTTGCCGTGGTGCACGTCGAAATCCACCACCGCGACCCGCCCGAGCCCCCAGCGCGCCTGGGCGTGGCGCGCTGCAATGGCGGCATTGGCGAACAGACAGAACCCCATCGGCCGATTGGTCTCGGCGTGGTGCCCGGGCGGGCGGGTGGCGACGAAGGCGGATTTCGCCCAGCCCTCCATGACAGCGTCGACCGCCATGATCGCCCCGCCCGCCGAGCGCAGCGCCGCCTCGCGCGAACCCGCGCTCATGATGGTGTCGGCATCGAGCGGGATGCGCTCGCCGGGCTCCGGCGCGATCGCCAGCAGGTCCCGCACGTAGCGCGCGGGATGCACCCGCATGAGTTGCTCCTCGCTGGCAAGCGGGGCGCTTTCGCGGATCAGCGGCAGGAAGGCCTCGCCTTCGAGGGCCCGCAGCACGTAGCGCAGCCGGTCGGCGCATTCGGGGTGCCAATCCCCGGTGTCGTGTTCGAGGCAAGCGGGATGGCTGATCAGCGCGGTGCTCACGGCTGCTCCTTTTTGCGGATGAGGAAGGTCAGCACCCCCGCCTCCTCGCTCGTTGCCAGCAGTTGGTGGCCGGTCTCACGGCAGAACGCCTTGAAGTCGGCCACTGCCGCGCGATCGGTGGCAAGCACACGCAGCCGCTCGCCCGGCGCCAGGCTCCGCAGCGCGCGGTTGGCCCGTAGCACAGGCAGCGGGCAGTTCATGCCTTTGACGTCGAGAACGGTTTCGCTCATCCCGCTATCCTGCGCCGTTCCCGACCGTTGCGACAAGCCGTCCGGAGATTCGATGCGGCGACTCGACAGGAGGATATTTCTTGCCGTCCGGGCCGAGTCGTGTCATGAACATTAAGCGAACAACACGTCCCCAGAGGACTCGTGTGAACACCTCACCGAGCGATGGGACCTGCGAGGAAGTCGCGAGCAAATGGCAGGCCCTGCCGTATGTGGAGCGGCACATCACCGACTTCATGCGGCTCGACGTGCGCAACATCGGCGGCTTCACGGAGGCGATCAAGGTGGCCGGTTGGTGCGAGGCGCACTACATCGACCTGATGCCGCACAACCCGCTGGGGCCGGTTTGCACGGCGGCCTCGATCCATTTCGCCGCCGCGGTGCCGAACTTCGCGTGGCTGGAGTTCAATCGCGGCCGCTTCCGCCTACCGCCGCAGATCGAGATCGACCTCCTCCAGGGCCGACCGGTGCTGGATGGAGCCGGCTTTGCCGTGCCGACGGGACGGTTCGCACACCAACTGGTAGCTGTCGATATCGCGCCTCTTCCCATGCGATTTGGAGGAAGCGCCATTCACCCTCTCGCCCGTCGACCGTTGCGAGAGTGCTTGGTGGCAGATCGAGGAAAGGCCGGTTGGCATCACCTTCGATTTTTCGAGATCGCGCGGCCTCGGGATGCAGCCGCTCGGTGTCCGGCGCCCGGCCGCCATGCGGCGCGATGCCAGTGGCAGCAGCCGCCTTCATGGTGCAAACGAGTCTACGCGCCTCCGGTCGACCTCACGGCCTGCCGCTTCCGGCGCGTTCTGTGTCCCCGAGATCCAGGAGTTGCTGTGCGACGCGCCATGGCATGTCTCCTCCGCCCGCGTCATCGCAAGCCGCGCGGCTGGCGCAGCCTAGCCCTGCTTGGCGCCGCACAGCGAGTCCCCTTGTGACACGCCAGGTAGGCTGGGACGATGCGGGCCGCCAAGGGGGAAACCAAGCGACGTGACCAGCACCGACGCCCTGATCGACTCCCGCTACGCCTGGACGCGGCTGGCGATCGCACTCGTGATCTGCACCATCGGCGGCATCGGCATGTGGTCGGTCGTCGTCGCCCTGCCGGCGGTGCAGGCGGAATTCGGGGTCGATCGCGGCATCGCCACGCTGCCCTATACGCTGCTGATGACCGGCTATGCGCTCGGCGGTGTGCTGATGGGCCGGTTCGCGGACCGCAAGGGGGTGGCGATCACCATCGGCGGCGGGGCGATGTTCCTGGGCGCCGGCTACATCCTGTCCGGGCTCAGCACCAGCATCTGGCAGTTCATGCTGGCGCACGGCGTGCTGATCGCCTTCCTCGGCTCCTCCTCCACGTTTGGGCCGCTGATGGCGGACATCTCGTTCTGGTTCAACAAGCGCCGCGGCGTGGCGGTGGCGGTCTGCGCCTCGGGCAACTACCTGGCCGGCACCATCTGGCCGCCGGTGGTGCAGCATTTCATCGAAACCGTGGGTTGGCGGACCACCCATATCGCCATCGGCATCTTCTGCGTGATGGCAATGCTGCCGCTCGCCTGGTTCCTCCGCCGCCGGCCGCCCGCCCATGCCCCGGCCGCAACGCGCGCCCGCGGCGCCGCGCCGGCGCTGGTGCTGGGGCTTTCGCCGACGACCGTGCAGGCGCTCATGGCGATGGCCGGTTTCGCCTGCTGCGTGGCGATGGCGACACCGCAGGTCCATATCGTCGCCTATTGCGGCGATCTCGGCTACGGCGCCCGGGCCGGCGCGGTGATGCTGTCGCTGATGCTCGGCTTCGGCATCGTCAGCCGCCTTGCCTGCGGCTTCATCGCCGACCGCATCGGCGGCATGCAGACCCTGCTGCTGAGCTCCTTCCTGCAGGCCCTGGCGCTCGCCCTCTACGCGCTGTTCGACGGGCTGGCCCAACTCTACGTGATCTCCGCCATGTTCGGCCTGTTCCAGGGCGGGCTGATCCCTTCCTACGCCATCGTGGTGCGCGAGATCTTCCCCCCGCGCGAGGCGGCTGTGCGCGTCGGCACCGTGCTGATGGCGACCATGATGGGCATGTCGATCGGCGGCTGGATGGCGGGCGCGCTGTTCGACCTCACAGGCAATTACGGCGCAGCGTTCCTCACCGGACTGGCATGGAACGTGCTGAACTTCGCCATTTGCGCCATGCTCTACACGCGCCATCGCCGCGAACGCCTGGCAGGAGCCCCCGCATGAAACGCCCCCGCCCGAAACACCTCGGCATGCTCGTCATCGGCCAATCCCCCCGTGCCGACGTCGAAGCGCAGATGCGGGCCCTCGTCGGCGCCGACGTCGCCATCACCCTGCGCGGCGCGCTCGACGGCATGACGCGGGCCGAAATCGCCGCCATTCCGCCGATCGACGGCGACGACACGCTGTTCACCAAGCTGCCCTCGGGCGAGGGGGTGACGATCTCCAAGCACGTCGTCGAGGCTCGCGCCAAGGTCGCGCTCGCCGCGATGCGCGATGAGGGCTTCACGGTGACCATGCTGTGCTGCACCGGTGAATTCCCCGCGCTCGACGGCGCCGGCCTCGTCGTGCTGCCCTCGGCCGTGCTGTCCGGTGTGGTCGCCGGGCTGCTGGCGCGTGGAAGGCTCGGCCTGCTGCTGCCGCTCGCCGAACAGACCGAGCATCTCGCCGCCAAATGGCGCCGCCCCGGCCTCGACGTCGCCGCCGTGCCGCTACTGCCGATCGCCGATGACGCCACCGTGGACGCCGCCGCGCACCGCCTCGCCGCGCTCAACCCCGACCTCGTGGTGATGGACTGCATCAGCTACACGCAAGCCATGAAGGACCGCGTGCGCGCCATCTGCCCCGTCCCCGCCATCCTGTCGCTGACCGCGGTCGCCCGCGTGGTGCGCGAGATGCTGGACTAGGCCGCAGCAGCCACCCCCGATGCGATTTTAAAAGAACAACACAGCGTACATGCGCCATCCCCCGCGCATCGCCTTCAGGCCATGCCGGTTATCAAGTCGCCAGACATCGCAAGGCGCGCAGGCGGCCCCCGCCCCCGCGCGCCAAGAAACGGCCGGGCCAGCTTGCGCGGGCGCGCGCATTTCGCGCCCCACCCCTGCCCGGCCCGCCACGGCGCGGGCACGGCGACCCACTCCACCTCCGGCTCCATCGCCATGTCGGCCTCGGCCGCTGCGCGCAGCACCCCCACCATCACCCCGGGCAAGGCGACCGCGCGCGGCCGCGCCCCGGCCACACCCAGCAGGGCGGCCAGCAGCACGCACAGCATATCGCCAATCACGGCGACGATGCCTGGCGCGGCGCACGGGGGGTGGGAGGGCGGTCGGGTCATGCGGTCACGGTCACTCCTGGTTTCATTGATGACTATATATCTCTCGAATGAGATGATTGCAAGCGCAAAGTCTTATTATGAGTAAAATTTCTCATTCTCCCGCGCTCGCGGACCTGAGCCGCGAAGCGGATCAAGCCGGGGAAGGATGGTGCCTCAGCCCCGGTGTCTTCCCCGGGCCACCTCCCCGGGCATTCCGCCTCAGCGCACCTGTTTGAACGGCGGTGCCGGCAGGAAGTCGGGGTCGGTCGGCTTGAGCCGGGCGCAGCGCGCCGCGCCGCGGCCCTCGTCGACGCAGTAGTTGTAGGCACCGTACTTCGACGCTTGCAGGAACTTCGACTCCGGCATTGCGGCAAGCGCCTGCCCAAGGCAGTCGAGTCCCGGCCTGGTCAAGTGCCGCGCCACATCCAGCACAGACGTGGCAATCCCGGAAAATGTCTCGTGCCCGTGCACGAAATCGTCCCGCGCACCGATTTCCACCACGGCGCTGCACAGTTCCGGCCAGAGAGCCTTGATCCCGGCGAGCGACTTGTCGATTTCCCTCGCCTTGATTGCAGCGTAGGGAATATCCGGCGCCCGACCGTTCCAGATTGTCCCCGGGTTCTTGCGCTGATTGGGGTTGGTGACCACCTCGCCGATGGCGATCCTGAGGACACGACAGGATTGCGTCTCGCATTTCGCCTGGCGCATCGCCAGCGAAAGCTCGGAGAGTTTCTCAGGCGTGACGCGCTCAGGCAGTTCGAAGCCTAATGGGCCATATGGCACGCGTGTCTGACTGTAGGCGACAAGCGGCAAAAGGCACAGCAGAAGCGCCAGGGGCCTAGCGAACATGGCCGTCTCCGGGGGCGACGAAGAACTTTCCCAGGCGGTCGGGAATGCCGGGCATCGGGACTTGACGCATCCCGTCGGCCCAGACCGGGCGGCGAGTGAAGACCGGAACGTCGTCGCGATTGCGATCTTTTACGGATACTCCGGGGACATACTCATAGCCACTCGGAGGATTCTCCGTCAGGTAGTGCCCATCGGCTGCCTTCGGCACAAGTATCGGCGTTGCCATGGCGTAGGGCTGGTAGAAATGCGTGGCGCCGCCGGTAATGTCGGGCAACTGGCCATTGATCAGCATGGTCGCCAGGTTGCGCGTCACCGGGGCGGCAGCGCGCCGGCCATGGGCGTATTGACCGCTCACCTCCCCGACGCTCGCCGTCCCGTTGCGCCGCATGCGGTTGAGCACGGAATGCCCGACCGCGTCCATGATCGGCTGATCCTCTATCGACCCCGCCTCATTTTCCAGTACCCGGGCCAATTCCGCGATATTGGCGATCTTGACCTGCTCCACCTCACGGATGGCGTGGACGACATGCGCCGCGATGTCGGGCCGGCGCAGCGCTTCCCGAAATTCGGCGACGGCGGCACCGTGGCCGAGATGGTCCCGGCCGGCCCGCAGCCCGTCGGCGATGGTGCGGAGCCGCGCGATCACGTCGGGCGCCGCATGACCGAAGCGGCCGGTGCGGCTGAGCGAGAGCTGGTTGAGCGTGTCGGCCAGCAGCAAGGCGCCGTCCGCCCGGCCGCCGATGTGGGCGGCGACATCGCCAAGGGCGTTGCGCGCCATCCGGCTGACGGCGATGTCGAACTGGTCGCGCACCGGCATCGGCAGAGCCGCCAGCGCCTCCTCCATGCCGGCGCGAATCGCGTCCACCGCGGAGGCTCCCCCGGTGGTCCAGCGCCCGCGGTCGTCGCGCGGCTCGTTGATCCAGTTGTCTTGTCCCGCCATGGCGTCGCTCCAATTTTGTCCCTGTTTTGTTCTTATCGCTTTCCGCGAGGGATGTAAAGGATAATTTTCACAAAGCCGGTGTTTTTCATCGCAATCGCCGCGCCGGGGTCGCCAGCGCGGCGATTGCGGTGCAATATCATCGCAAAGACCGGGAGGCCCGCCATGCGCATCGCGCGGATAGATGACCTGCATTGTGACGCCGGGTGGCGGCACTTCTCCTTCCTCAAAATCACCACCGATACCGGCATCGTCGGCTGGTCCGAATATCAGGAGCGCTTCGGCACCTCCGGCCTCACCGGCACCATCCATGGCCTCGGTGACCTCATCCTGGGGTGGGACCCGCGGCCGGTCGAGAAAATCACCGCCTTCCTGCACGGCATCATGCGCCAGGTCGCCGGCGGCGTCGCCCAGCAGGCCATCGCCGCGATCGAGAATGCGCTGGTGGATATCAAGGCCAAGGCCCTCGGCATCCCCGTCTACGAACTGCTCGGCGGCCCGATCCGGGACCGCATCCCCCTCTACTGGTCCCATTGCGGCTATGTCCGCGTGCGCTGGCCCGACAAGGTGAAGGCCTGGACCGGCGGTGAGCCCATTCGCAGCCGCGCCGATATCGTCGCCCATGCCCGAGAAATCGCCGCCGCCGGCTTCAAGGGCCTCAAAACCAACCCCTTCCGCTTCGATGTGGACCCGCCCGTCGTCCACATGCCCGGCTTCAACGGCTCCCCCGGCTGGCCGGAGCTCAACATCAGCAAGGGGATCGTCAACGGAATCGTCGACCAGATGGAGGCCTTCGCCGAGGGCGGCGGGCCGGACATGAACCTCCACCTCGATCTCAACTTCAACTACAAGACCGAGGGCTATATCCGCATCGCCCAAGCGCTCGAACCGCTCGACCTGTTCTGGCTGGAGATCGACAGCTATGACCCCGCGGCGCTGGCCACCATCCGCAAATCCTCCAAGACCCGCATCGCCTCCTGCGAATCCCTGTTCCACCGCCGCCAGTACCGCCCCTACTTCGAACAGCAGGCGGTGGATGTCGCGATCATCGACGTGCCCTGGAACGGCATCCTGGAAGCGATGAAAATCGCCGCCATGGCCGACACCTACGAAATCAACATCGCCCCCCACAACTTCAACGGCCATCTCGGCTCGCTGATGAGCGCCCATCTCTGCGCCGCCGTGCCCAACATGCGAGTGATGGAGATCGACATCGAGGACGTGCCCTGGAAAGATGACATCGTCACCGTGCCCCCCAAGGTGGAAAACGGCGAACTGCTCATCCCCACCGGCATCGGCTGGGGGGCCGACATCAACGAAGACGTGCTCCGCGCCCACCCCGTCCGGGGCCGCGAAGCCGGCGCACGATAGGAGACACCCCGCATGAACCTCGGCCGCCTCGGCGTCTGGTACCCCGTCGATCGTCTCGACGCATCGCAACTCAGCGCCTTCGTCGGCCATGTCGAGGGCAGCGGCTACTCTGCCCTCTGGTACCCCGAATCGCGCGGCTATGAGAGCTTCACCATCGCTGGCTTCATGCTGGCCCACTCCAAGAAGCTGATCGTCGGCAGCTCCATCGCCTCGATGTACGCGCGTGACGCCTTCACCGCGCGGCGCGGCATGATCTCGCTCAACAGCCTCTACGGTGACCGCTTCGTGTTCGGCCTCGGCGTCAGCCACAAGCCGATGGTCGAAGGCATCCGCGGCCATGACTACGGCAAGCCCGTGCCCGTCATGCGCGCCTATCTCGACGCTTTGCAGGACAAGGCAGGGGGCCAAGGCAAGGAAGACGGCGCCCTCCAATGGCCCGTGGCGCTGGCCGCCCTCGGCCCGCTCATGCTGAAACTCTCGCGCGATCGCACCATGGGCGCGCTCCCCTACAACGTCACCCCCGCCCACACCGCCGAGGCCAAGGCCATTCTCGGCCCCGATAAATGGCTCGCCGTCGAGCAGAAAGTCTGCATGGAAACCGACCCGGAGCGCGCCCGCGCCCTCGGCCGCGCCGAGCTCTCCCGCTACATGACGCTCGACAACTACCGCAACAACTGGCTCCGCACCGGCTTCACCGAGGCCGACCTCGCCAATGGCGGCTCCGACCGCTTCATCGACGGCATGGTCCTTCATGGCGACGCCGCCGCGGTGAAGGCCGGGCTGCGGGCGCATTTCGCCGCGGGGGCGACGCATGTCTGCCTGCAACCCGTCCACGCCCCGGACGATTGGGCGCATCGTGACGCCATGGTCACCGCCCTGGCCGACACCTGATGCCAGCGTTCGTGACCTTGCGGCGAAGGAAGGCCAGGGGCGCTGCCCCTGGACCCCGCTGGGGGCTGAGCCCCCAGACCCGCATCCGTTTGAGAGGCTGCTGAAAGAGAGAGGGGGCCTACTCGATGGTTGCAACCACGGAGCAGGCCCCCTCTCTCTTTCAGCAGCATCCCTTCAAATGCTTGAGGTCCAGGGGATCATCCCCTGGCGGGGGTCGAGGGGGCAGCGCCCCCTCGCCTTCACTGCGCTGAGAGATCAAGAACACCAGTAACGGTGTCAACGTGAGGAGGAGATGGCGGTGCCGAAGGTGTTGAGTGCGGCGGAGGTCGCGCGGTATCGGGCGGATGGGTATCATTTTCCGGTGGATGTGTTGTCGCCGGCTGAGGCGGCGGCTGCGCGGGTCGCGTTGGAGGCGCATGAGGCGCGCAGTGGCGGGCCAATTCGCGGGGATTTGCGGCACAAGCCGCATTTGTATTTGCCGTGGTTGAATGAGTTGGTGCGGCATCCCCGGATTCTCGATGCGGCCGAGGATGTGTTGGGGCCGAACTTGTTTTGCTGGTCCACGACGTTCTTCATCAAGGAGCCGAATGATCCCGGCTATGTCTCGTGGCACCAGGACGCGACGTATTGGGGCTTGTCTTCGCCGGACGTGATGACGGTGTGGTTGGCGTTTACTCCGGCCAATCTCGAGAATGGCTGCATGAAGTTCATGCCGGGCACGCACACGACCCAGGCGCCGCATACGGACACGTTCCACAAGGACAATCTGCTGAGCCGCGGGCAGGAGATCGCGGTGGAGGTGGATGATGCCAAGGGCGTTTTCGGCGTCCTGAAGCCGGGCCAGGCCTCGCTGCATCATGTGCTGCTGGTGCACGGCTCGGCCCCGAACCGCTCGCAGGACCGGCGGATCGGCTTGGCCATCCGCTACATCCCGACCTACGTGAAGCAGGCCGTCGGCGTGCAGGATAGCGCGACGCTGGTCCGCGGGGTGGATGCGTTCGGCTATTTCGAGCATGAGCCGCGCCCGGTGTCCGACCGTGATCCGGCCGCGATGGCATTCCACGCCGAAGTCGTCCGCCGCCAGGCCCAGGTGCTGTATCGCGGCACCGGCAAGCAGGAATTCCGCGCCTAGGAGAAGCCCCATGCCGTTGTCGTCGTATCGCGTGATCGAGGTGGGCGCCCTCCCCGCCGCCGCCTATGCCGCCCGCATTCTCGCCGATTTCGGGGCCGAAGTGATCAAGCTGGAGCCCCCCGGGGGCGATCCTCTGCGTGGGGCTTCGCCGCTGATCGACACGCCGGAGGGCGGGATCGGCGCGCCCTTCGCCTTCCTGAACGCCGGCAAGCACAGCCATGTCGGCACGCTCGATGCGGCGCTGCTGGCGGGCGCTGACGTGCTGATCACGTCCGACCCGGCGATCGACGGCGCGGCGCTGCTGGCGGCGCATCCCGGGCTGATCGTCGCCGATATTTCCTGGTTCGGCCGCACCGGCCCGTACGCGGAATTCGCGGGATCGGATGTCATTTGCCGCGCGCTGTCCGGCCTGGTGCATCTCGTCGGCCCAGTCGAGGGCCCGCTGGTGGCGCCCGATTTCCAGGCGCTGACGATGGGCGGGCTCGCCGGCGCGATCGCCATCCTCGGCCATCTCTTCGCCCGCCGCCGCGGCGACGCCGGGCATGCGCTGGAGGTCAGCATCCAGGAGGCGTGCATCGCCTATGCCGAGCTGAACACGGCGGACGCCTATGTGCGCGGCGCCGGGCAGCAGCGGGAGGGCATCAACCGGTTCTGGCCGACCTATCCGGTCGGCATCTACCCGGCGCGGGACGGCTGGCTCGGCGTGAGCATCGTCACCCCTGCGCAGTGGCAGGGGTTCTGCGCCATGCTGGGGATGGACGATTTGGCCAGGCATCCCGGCCTGGTGACCGGGCTGGAACGCCAACCGCATGCGGCGGAGCTGGAGGCGCGGTTTCTGCCGATCATCGCGACCCAGGACGTGTCGCACTGGTTCGCGGAGTCGCTGCGCCGCCGACTGCCGATCGTGCCGGTGCCCGACATGGCGGAAAATCTCGCCAACCCCGAACTGCGGGAGCGCGGCGCCATCATCCCCATCGAAATGGGCGGGCGGCAACTGGCCGGGCTGGGCTCGACGCTGCGGTTGACGCGCACGCGCCCCGCCGCGTCTTCCGTGGTGCCGCGACTGGATGCGGCACCGGTGGCACCGCGCGCGGCGGTGGCGCCGGGCAAGGCCGACGGCAAGCTGCCGCTGGCCGGCGTTCGCATCGTCGATCTCTCCATGGGCTGGGCGGGGCCGCTCGCCTCGCGCTTTATGGCCGACATGGGGGCCGACATCGTCAAGATCGAGGCCTGCCAGTATCCGGACTGGTGGCGCGGCGTGGATTTCCGGCCGAATGTGCTGGCCGAGCGGCTCTATGAGAAGGCGGGGCGGTTCAACGCCCTCAACCGCAACAAGCGCGGCATCACGCTCGACCTCACCAGGCCCGAGGGCGTCGCCGCCGCCAAGGCGCTGGTCGCCGGCGCCGACGCGGTGATCGAGAACTACGCGGCCGGGGTGCTACAAAAGCTCGGGCTCGACTATGCGGCGCTGCGGGCGGTGAACCCCGAGGTGGTCATGCTCTCGATGTGCGCCTATGGCGCATCGAGCCAATGGAGCGATTGCCGGGCCTATGGCTCCACCCTCGAGCACGGCTCGGGGCTGCCGCATCTCGCGGGGCGGCCGGGCGATCCGCCGGTCATGGGCCATATCGCTTTCGGGGATGCCACCGGCGGGCTGAATGGCGCGGCCGCGCTGCTGGTGGCGCTACTGCATCGCAACGCCACCGGCGAGGGCCAGCATATCGATCTCTCGCAGATCGAATGCATGCTGCCGATGGCCGGCCCCGCTTTGCTCGCGCAATCCGCCGGCATCGCCCATATCCGCACCGGCAACCGCCATCCCGACATGGCGCCGCACGGCACGTTTCCGTGCGCGGGGGCGGATTCCTGGCTGTCGATCGCCGTGTTGGATGACGCGATGTGGCAGCGCTGCGCCCGCGCGATCGGCCGGCTCGATCTCGCCGCGCATGCCACGCTGGCCGAACGCCAGGCCAACGAGGACGACATCGAGGCAGCCTTGGCGATCTGGACCCGCGAGCGCCCGTCGGACGAGGCGATGCACGACCTGCAACGCCACGGCGTCGCCGCGGGGGCGGCCGTGGAGCCCTATGCCCTGTTCCAGGACCCGCACCTCGCCGCGCGCGGTTTCTGGCAATATCTCGACCGCCCCTTCACCGGCCCCTTCCCGCAATCCGCTTTGCCGTTCCGCGAGGGCCGCGTGCCGACCCCGATCCGGTTCCCGGCGCCCACGCTCGGCCAGCACACCGGGGAAATCCTGCGCGAGCTGCTGGGCTACGACGACGCGCGCCTGGCCGATCTCGCCGCGCGCAACATCACCGGCACCGAGGTCAAGCCGGCGGGTCGGCTGGCGCAATAGGCGGGCGGGGCTATAGTGGGGCTCGTTTTCGCAGAGGCTCCGCCGCCATGACGACCGAGGAAATGCTGGCCCGGCTGGTGGAATTCGACACCACCAGCCGCAACTCCAACTTGCAGCTGATCGATTTCGTGCGTGCCTGGCTCGATCGCCACGGCGTCGCCTATCGCGAAAGCCGCGACCCGACGGGCCAGAAGGCCAATATCCATGCCATGATCGGCCCGCAACGCCCCGGCGGCATCGCGCTATCCGGCCATGTCGACGTGGTGCCGGTGGATGGCCAGGCCTGGAGCAGTGACCCTTTCACACTGCGCGCAGACAGCGGCCTGCTCTATGGCCGCGGCTCGGCCGATATGAAGGGCTTCGTCGCCAGCTGCCTCGCCGCCGTGCCCGCGCTGATGAAGCGCGACCTCAAGCGCCCCGTGCACCTCTTCATCACCTATGACGAGGAGACCGACATGGGCGGCGCGCGGCGCCTGATAGATGACCTCACCGACAGCGGCCTGCGCCCGGAAATGTGCATCGTCGGCGAACCCAGCCTGATGGAACCGATCCTCGCCCACAAAGGCCGCCTCGCTTTGCGCGTCACCGTGCGCGGCCTCGCCGGGCATTCGAGCCAGCCGGGCAAGGGGGTGAACGCCATCCAGGCCGCCGCCGAGGCGATCGCCTTCATCGCCGCCGAGCAACGCCGCTTCGCCGTCGACGGCCCCTTCGTCGAGGGGTTCGACCCGCCCTATACCACCCCGCATGTCGGCACCTTCGCCGGCGGCAGCATCCTCAACATCATCCCGGAGCATGCGAGTTTCGTGATGGAGTGGCGCACCGTGCCGGGCGTCGATCCCTTCGCGGAGGTGGCGCGGCTCAAGGCCCATGCCGCCGCCCATATCGAGCCCGCGATGCATGCAGTGGACCCCGCGAGCGGCTTCGTGTTCGACGTGATCGACGATATCCCAGGGATGTCGCTCGATGCCGACCATGCGCTCACCGGCCTCACCAAGCATCTCGCCGGCTCCAACAGCGCGGGCAAGGTGAGCTACGGCACCGAGGGCGGGCTCTATCAGGCGTTCGGCATCCCCACCATCGTCTGCGGCCCCGGCGACATCGCCCAGGCGCACAAGGCGGACGAGTTCATCGCCGCCTCCCAGCTCGCCGCCTGCGACGCCTTCATCCGCCGGCTCGCCGATCACCTCGGGACATGACTGTCGGCGACCCGCCCTCCCCGGCATCGCGCCCATGGCAGACCGAGCTGCCGCACTTCGCCGTGGACATCGCGGCGCCGGACATCGCGCCGTGGCGGGCGGGCAACGCGGGGGTGCCGGGCTTCACCACCGTTGCCGCCACGCCGGCCGGCCCACATGTCGTGCTGCTGGCGCTGACCCATGGCAACGAACTCGCTGGCGCCATCGTGCTTGATGCATTGCTGCGCGCCGGCATCACCCCCGCGCGCGGGCGGCTGACGCTGGGTTTCGCCAACCTCGCCGCCTTCGACCGCTTCGACCCCGCGCAACCCACCATGAGCCGCTTCGTCGACGAGGACCTCAACCGCGTGTGGGACCCGGCACTGCTCGACGGCCCGCGCCGCTCCATCGAACTCGACCGCGCGCGGGCGATACGGCCGATCCTCGATCAGGCCGACATCCTGTTCGACCTGCACTCCATGCTGTGGGACTCCGACCCGCTGATCCTCTCCGGGCCGACGCCCCGTGGCCGGGCGCTGGCCGCGGCAGCCGGCGTGCCGGAACTGGTGATCGCCGATGCCGGGCATCTCAACGGGCGGCGGATGATCGACTATCCGCGGTTCACCGCACCAGGCGCCGCGCCGGCCGCGGTGCTGGTGGAGGCCGGGCAACATTGGTCGGCGGATACCGTGGCAACCACGCGGCGCAGCGTCGCCAACCTCCTTGGGCACATCGGCATGGCGGCGAGCGCGCCGGCGGGCGCACCAACCGGGCAACGCTTCGCCGAGGTGACGACGACGATAACCGCGTCCACCGCGGGCTTCGCCTTCGTGCGCGCGTTCCGAGGCGGCGAGGTGATCGCCCGGCGCAACACCATCATCGCGCTTGACGGCGAGGCGGAAATCCGCACGCCCTACGACAATTGCATGCTGGTGATGCCGAGCCTGCGGCCAGGCCGCGGGCACACCGCAGTGCGGCTGGCGCGTCTGGCGGGTTAGGCCAATGCTCGCTGATCGGGGCCTTTCGGGAGGAAGGCGAGGGGCGCTGCCCCCTCGACCCCCGCCAGGGGCCGAGCCCCTGGACCTCATGCATTGAAGGAAAGTTGCTGAAAGGGAGAGGGGGCCTACTCGATGGTTGCAGCCACGGAGATGGCCCCCTCTCCCTTTCAGCAACCTCTTAAACGGATGCGGGTCTGGGGGATCATCCCCCAGCGGGGTCCAGGGGCAGCGCCCCTGGCCTTCTTGCCTGATGAGGTCCGATCAGCGAGCGCTGGCACTAGGCCGCGGACAAAAAGCAACGCGCGGGAGGTCCCGCGCGTTGCTTCATCTCAGTCCGACAGGAGAGTCGTTCAGTAGCGGATCGGCGCCTGCTTGTTGATGGCGGCCACCATGGTCGTCTTCACAGACTTGGATGCGTGAATGATGCCGAGCGTCAGCACTGCGGCGAACACTGCGAAGAGCAGGGAGGTCGAAGCGCGGCGGTTGCTGGCGAGTGACATCATGATAACCATCCTTCCGATCTGGTCTGCCCCTCCGCCGTCTTCCGTTGCTTCCGGCGGCCCCCGGGCGGCAACTTTGATCGGCTGGTGAACAAAACCTAACGCAATAGAACAAATGCGCGGGGCGGAGTCAAAGGTAATTTTAACCATAAGACGTCAATTGCGCACATTTTTGCACGTTAACCCGGAAATTCGTGCCTATTTTGGTGAAATGTCACGATATTCATACATTTCCTGACATTTTCTGACAAAACTCGCTCAGCCAACAAAAAACCCGCCCTTGTTCGGGGCGGGCTTCGGTAGATTTGTCAGGCGAATGTCAGGTCGGTGAATGTCAGGAGATGGACTATTCCCGCCTCAGGCGACCAGCGGCGCGCGTTCCATGCTGGCCCTGGCCCAGGCTTCGGCGGCGTTCTCATCGAACAGCTCGGTGAGCTTGCTCATCATCGTGCCGCCGAGTTCCTCGGCATCCACGATCGTCACCGCGCGGCGATAGTAGCGCGTCACGTCATGGCCGATGCCGATGGCGATCAGCTCGACGAGGTTGCGGTTCTCGATCTCGCGGATGGTATCGCGCAGATGGCGTTCCAGGTAGTTGCCGGGGTTGACCGACAGCGTGCTGTCATCCACCGGCGCGCCATCGCTGATCACCATCAGGATACGGCGATGTTCCGGCCTGGCGAGCATGCGCCGGTAGGCCCATTGCAGCGCCTCGCCGTCGATGTTCTCCTTCAGCAGCCCCTCGCGCAGCATCAGCCCGAGGTTCTTGCGCGCCCGCCGCCACGGGGAGTCGGCCGATTTGTAGATGATATGCCGCAGATCGTTGAGGCGGCCGGGGTTGCGTGGCTTGCCCTCGGCGACCCAGCGCTCACGGCTCTGCCCGCCTTTCCAGGCCCGCGTGGTGAAGCCGAGCACCTCGACCTTCACGGCGCAGCGCTCCAGCGTGCGCGACAGGATATCGCCGCACATCGCCGCTACCGTGATCGGCCGGCCGCGCATGGAGCCGGAATTGTCGATCAGCAGCGTCACCACGGTGTCGCGGAAATCGGTGTCGCGCTCGCGCTTGTAGGAGAGCGCCAGCATCGGGTTGATGATCACGCGGGCGAGGCGGGCGGCATCGAGGATGCCCTCCTCGAGGTCGAAATCCCACGCGCGGGTCTGCTGTGCGAGCAGGCGGCGCTGCAGGCGATTGGCGAGCTTGGAGACCACGCCCTGGAGATGCTGGAGCTGCTGGTCGAGCTGCTGGCGCAGGCGGGAGAGTTCCTCGGCGTCGCACAGATCCTCGGCCGCCACTTCCTCGTCGAAGGCGCGGGTGTAGGATTTGTAGGTGGCATCGCTGTCGGGAATGGGCTTGTCGCGGCGCGGCTGCGGGCCGCCCGGCTTGTCGTCGCCTTCGGCCGCGGCGGCGTCCTCCTCCGCCTCGTCGCCCGACTGGTCGTCGGACGCCTCGCCCTCGGCCTCCTCGGGCTGGGCGCCGAGCATCGATTCGCTTTCGCTCTCCGACTGCCCCTCGCCCTCCTGCGAATTGTCCTGCTGGCCGGACTGCTCGCCGTCGTCACCCTCCTCGCTCTGGTCGGGCTCGGCATCGACCTCGGCCTCGGCGAGTTCCATCACCGCGAGCAGCTTGCGCGCGGCGCGGGTGAAGGCAACCTGGTTCTCGCGGGCCGTTGCCAGCTCCTCGATCGCCGCCGTGGCGTCCTCGCCAAGCGTGTCGCGCCAGAGCTGCAGCATCTTCTGGGCCGCGGCCGGCGCCGGCCGGCCCGACATCCGCTCGCGCGCCAGCAAGGACAGCGCCGCCTGGATCGGCAGCTGGTCCTTGCGGGTCATGCGATCGTAGCCCTCGGCCTCGCATTCCTCGGCGAGCTTTGCGTCAAGATTGGCGGCGACGCCGTCCATGTACTTGGAGCCCACCACCTCGACTCGAGCCTGCTCCAAGGCGTCGTAGACGTCCTTCGCCTCCCGCCGCGCCGGCATGCGGGCATTGTGGACCATGTCGTCATGGTGGCGGATGCGCAGCGCCAGGCTGTCGGCGGCGCCGCGCAGTCGGGCCATTTCCTGCGGTGGCAGCGCGCGGGTCGGCAATGGCAGCCGCGCCCGCTTGCCCGCCAGACCGGACGGACCGGGTTGGAAGGCGACTTGCACCTCGTCGGTCTGCGCGATCGCGCGCAGCACGCCGGCGGTGGCGCGCTTGAAATCCTCCGAGCGCGTGTTGTCCTTGCTGCTGCCGCTCATCGTGCCTCGATCCCCGATTTATCCCCGCAGTGCAGGGCATTGACAGTGCCGGCAGAGAAGGAAGGAAGCGCTTCTTTTTGAAAAAAGAAGCAAAAACTTTTTATCCGTTGGCTTCGCACTCTCCGCGGAGGGGGCGGAGCCAAGGGAGTAAAAGTTTTTTGGTTCTTTTTTTCAAAAAAGAACACCTTCCTGCCTTCAGCCCTGAGCAATGTGCCTGACTGCATGGGTCAACATTTCACGTGTGGTCAGCCGCCCTTGCGGAGCATCAGACCGGTTGAGACCTCCGAGCCGAAGCAGCGCTGGAAGTATTCCGCCACCGTGCTGCGCTCCGCCTCGTCGCATTTGTTGAGGAAGGTCATGCGGAAAGCGAAGCCGATGTCCTTGAAGATGCGCGTATTTTCGGCCCAGGTGATCACCGTTCGCGGCGACATCACGGTCGAGATGTCGCCGTTGATGAAGCCGGCGCGGGTGAGATCGGCCAGCGCCACCATGCTTTCGACGGTCTTCTTTTCCTTCTTGTCCGCGGGGTCCATACCCATTTTGGCCATGACGATCTCGGTCTCCTGGCCGTGCGGCAGGTAGTTCAGGGTGCAGACGATGTTCCAGCGGTCCATCTGGCCCTGGTTGATCTGCTGCGTGCCGTGATAGAGGCCCGTGGTATCGCCGAGGCCGACCGTGTTGGCGGTCGAGAACAGGCGGAAGGACGGGTGCGGGCGGATCACCTTGTTCTGATCGAGAAGGGTCAGCTTGCCTTCCACTTCCAGCACGCGCTGGATGACGAACATCACGTCCGGCCGGCCGGCGTCGTATTCATCGAACACCAAGGCGCAGGCATGCTGCAGTGCCCAGGGCAGGATGCCCTCGCGGAACTCGGTGATCTGCTTGCCGTCCTTGATGACGATCGCATCCTTGCCGATCAGGTCGATGCGGCTGATGTGGCTGTCGAGGTTGATGCGGATGCACGGCCAGTTCAGCCGCGCCGCCACCTGCTCGATATGGGTCGACTTGCCGGTGCCGTGATAGCCCTGGACCATGCAGCGGCGATTATGCGCGAAACCGGCAAGGATCGCCGTCGTGGTCTCCTTGTCGAACCGGTATGCGGCATCGATGTCCGGCACGTGCTCGGTGCGTACCGAGAACGCGGGGACCTTCATGTCGATGTCGACGCCGAAGGTCTCGCGCGCATCGACGATGATGTCGGGCACGCTGATGGACGTGGTCGGCACGAGAGTGGCTGCGATGGAGGTGCTCATAGGCCAGCGATCCTGTAGTTTTCCTGGGGGAGCTTACGCTCGCGTTTCGGGGATGGGTAGGCCGTGGATGTCATCGTGGTGCAATTCAGCCCGCCGCTGCCATCTTGGGTTGGGTCGCCAGGCGGCCACGAATGGTCGCATAGGCGAGATTGATCGTCTTGAGCCGCTCCTCGGCCCCGCGATCGCCGCCATTGGCATCCGGATGGTGCCGTTTGGCGAGTTCCTTGTAGCGGCTGCGCAGAACCTCGAGCGTCAGCGGCCAGTCGAGCCCGAGGGCCGCCAGCGGCTCGCGCAGCTCGCTCGGCGTCTCGTTGACCGGCCGCCGAGGCGGCGCCCCGCGGCCGGTGGCCAGCAGATGCAGCGGATCGCGCAGAATCGCCTCCTCGACCGCGGCGGTGCTGCCGTTGTGGCCGAGCGGCCAGGTCGGCCGCTGCCATGAGGTATCGGCGCGCAACTGCGCCTCGATCTGGCCGGGCGACATGCCTTTGTAGAAATCCCACGACGCATTGTAGGCGCGCACGTGCGGGAGGCACATCCATATATAGTCATTGAGTGCCATGCGCGATCGCGGCGCGCGGTATTCGCCCGCCACCTCGCATCCGGGGCTTTCACAGATACGCCCAGGCGCCGCCGGATCGGGCGCATAGGCCCGGGTTCGCGCAAAGCGTCGGGTCATCGTGTTCTTATGTGCGGCCTTCCGCGGATTTTGGGAAGGGGGGATTTGCGCCACGCGGGCGGAGCGCCCATCTTGGCGGTATGACAGACCGTGCCATCCGCATCGATACCACCCTGCGCGCCGCCTTCACCCCCACGATTTTGACCGTGACCGATGACAGCGCCCTCCATGCCGGCCATGCCGGGGCGGCACCGGGGGGGCAAACCCACTACTCCGTGCTGATGGTGAGCGCCGCCTTCGCCGGCGTCTCCCGCGTGGAGCGCTCGCGTGCCGTGCACGCCGCGCTGGCGGCCGAATTCGCTACAGGGCTGCACGCCCTGGCCCTCACCCTGCGCACCCCCGACGAAGCCGCCCGTCTGGGCTAGGAGCGCAGCCCGGGCGCCTCCTGCCCGGTGCGCGCGACATACTCGGTGTAGCCGCCGCCGTACTGGTGCACGCCCTCGGGCGTCAGCTCCAGCACCCGGTTGGACAGGGCAGCGAGGAAATGGCGGTCATGCGAGACGAACAGCATGGTGCCCTCGTACTCCGCGAGTGCGGCGATCAGCATTTCCTTGGTGGCGATGTCGAGGTGGTTGGTTGGCTCGTCGAGCACCAGGAAATTGGGTGGATCGAACAGCATCCGCGCCATCACCAGCCGCGCCTTCTCGCCGCCGGACAGCACGCGGCACCGCTTCTCCACCTCGTCGCCCGAAAAGCCGAAACAGCCAGCCAGTGTGCGTAGCGCGCCCTGGTTGGCGCGGGGATGGGCGTCCTCCAGCGTCTCGAATACGGTGCGATCGCCGTCCAGCAACTCCATCGCGTGCTGCGCGAAATAGCCCAGCTTCACGCTGCCGCCCACCGCGACGCTGCCTTCATCCGGCTCGGTCGTCCCGGTGACCAGGCGCAGGAGAGTGGATTTTCCCGCGCCATTCGTGCCCAGCACGCAGCAGCGCTCCTTGCGGCGGATCAGCACGTCGAGCCCATCGTAGATCACCCGGCTGCCGTAGCGCTTGTGCACGCCCCTGAGGTTCACCACGTCCTCGCCCGAGCGCGGTGCCGGCGGGAAATCGAAGCTCACGCTCTGCCGGCGCTTGGGCGGCTCGACGCGGTCGATCTTCTCCAGCTTCTTCACCCGGCTCTGCACCTGGCTCGCATGCGAGGCCCGCGCCTTGAAGCGCTCGATGAACTTGATCTCCTTGGCCAGCATCGCCTGCTGGCGGTCGAACTGCGCCTGCATCTGGCGCTCCATCAGCACGCGCTGCTGCTCGTAGAACGCGTAGTCGCCGGAATAGGCGGTCAGCGAGCCGGCATCGATCTCGATCACCTTGTTGATCACGCGGTTCATGAATTCGCGGTCGTGCGAGGTCAGCATCAGCGCGCCCTCGAAGCCGGCCAGGAACTGCTCGAGCCAGATCAGGCTCTCGAGGTCGAGATGGTTCGAGGGTTCGTCGAGCAGCATCACATCGGGGCGCATCAACAGGATGCGGCCGAGCGCCACGCGCATCTTCCACCCGCCCGACAACGCGCCGACATCGCCGTCCATCATCTCCTGGCTGAAGCCGAGCCCGGCCAGCACCTCCCGCGCCCGGCTCTCCAGCGCATAGCCGCCGAGCGACTCGAAGCGGGCCTGAATTTCGCCGAAACGCTCGATCAGCGCGTCGAAATCCTCAGTTTCCGGATCGGCCATCGCGGCCTCCAGCGCGTGCAGCTCGGCCGCCACCGTGCTGACGTCGCCGGCGCCGTCCATCACCTCGGCCGCCGCACTGCGGCCCGCCATCTCGCCGACATCCTGGCTGAAAAAGCCGATCGTCAGCCCGCGATCGATCAAAACCTGCCCGTCATCGGGCGGCTCCTCGCCGGTGATCATACGGAACAGAGTCGATTTCCCGGCGCCGTTGGGGCCAACCAGGCCGATCTTCTCGCCGCGCAGCAGCGAGGCCGACGCCTCAATATAGAGAAGCTGGTGGCCGTTCTGCTTGCTGATGTTGTCGAGGCGGATCATGAAGAGGGGAGCCTGGCGCGGTTGCGGCGCGCTTATGGCACGCGCACCGCCGCCTTCCTACCGCGCCTCGGCATATGCGAGGGCCCCCGACGCACTTCGACGACCGGGAGAGGTTGGCGTAGAAGGTGGGAAGGGTGACTGCGGCGACGATTCTCCGTCGCCCACATCGTCTGGCTCCTGCGCATCGGCTCCGCAGGTAGCGAATTGCAAGTAATTCCTGCGGTTCAAGCTGTTTCCGGATGGATATTCAGTGAAACGTCCTCCCCCCATCCACCGCGATGGCGGTTCCCGTCATGTAGGCGGATTCCGCGCTGGTGAGAAACAACGCGGCCGCCGCGATATCGTCGGGCACCCCGGTGCGCTTGATGAGGTAGCGGTCCATGATTTTGGCGAACTCGGCGGTGGGGTCCTCCGCCTGCTCGAAGGAGGAGCGGAACATCGGGGTGTCGATGATCCCCGGGCAGATCGCGTTGACCCGGATGTGGTCGGGCGCGAGATCGACGGACAATGTTTTGCTGAACATCACCAGCCCCGCCTTGGCGGCGCAATAGGCGGTGCGGTTTTCGAGCGGACGCAGTGCAGCACCAGAGGCGATGTTGACGATGGTCCCGAAACCGGCGCGGCGGAGCGCGGGCAAAGCCGCGGCGCACACCAGGAACGGGCCATCGAGATCGACCGCCATGACCCGCCGCCATTCCGCCAAGGTCATGTCGCCGAACGGGCGCATGAGGTCGATGCCGGCGGCGTTGACCACGCCGTCGAGCCCGCCGAGCGCCTCGGCCGCCGCCCGAACCGCCACGTCGACGGCGGTTTCCTCGGAGACGTCGCAGACGAAGGACGGGGCGCCGAGCCTGGCCGCCTCGGCTTCGAGCCGCGCTGCATCCCGGTCGAGCATCGCCACCCCCGCGCCTTCGGCAATAAACATCGCCGCCACTGCGCGGCCGATGCCCGACGCCGCTCCGGTGACCAGAATTCGCCGTCCCTTGATCCGCATGCTGCCTCCCGCCGCGCGCTTTGCCGGCGCGGTCGGGACGAGCTTAGATGCCACCCCACGGCCCAACAAGGAGGGAACCATGCCCGGAACGCTGCATGACAGGATCGCCGTGGTCACCGGCGCGGCCAACGGCATTGGCCGGGCCAGCGCGCTGCGGTTGGCGCGCGATGGCGCCGATGTCGCGGTGATCGACCTCGAAGCCGATCGCCTCGCGACGCTCGCCGAGGAGATCGCCGCCCTCGGCCGTACCGCACTGCCGATCGCCATCGACTGCACCGACCGTGCCGCGATCGAGGCTGCCTTCGCCGAGATCGCCGCGCGCTTCGGGCGGATCGACATCCTGTTCAACAACGTTGGCCAAAGCGCCCGCGAACGCGCCAGCGAGTTCTGGAACTCCGACCCTGACGTGTGGGAGTTCGTGCTGCGCGTCTCATTGCACGCGACAATGCTGGCCAGCCGCCAGGTGGTGCCGGGAATGCGCGAAAGGGGCGCGGGGCGGATCATCAACATGTCCTCCGAATCGGCGTTCTACGGCGATACCGGCCTCGTCGACTACAGCGCGGCGAAAATGGGGGTGATCGGGTTCACCCGTGCCTTGGCCCGCGAGTTGGCGCCCTTCCGCGTCAACGTCAACGCGGTGGCGCCGGGGGCAATCGGCACGCGGGCGCATGAGCGGCTGCCGGCCAGCGTGATCGATCGCATCAAGGAAAGCACGCCGATGGGCTTCATCGGCACGCCCGATGATGTCGCGGGGGTGGTCGCCTTCCTCGCCGGCCCCGACAGCCGTTTCGTCACCGGCCAGTCCTTGCTTATCGATGGCGGGCGGTGGATGATTTGAAATGCGCATGCAACCCGCAATGCCCGAGGAAATCGGCGCCGCTCGGCCTCGTCATGGCGTGGCACGCTTGACCCGAGACGGCGAAACTTGGCACGGAGGGTCCATGCGGTTCCGCGGCCTGACCCTCATAGGTTTTCTGCTGCTTGCCCCCCCCGCGGTGGCGCAGACCCAGCCTGCGACCGGCGTGTTGCAGGCGCCCACGAAACCGCAGGCTCCGGCGGCGCCCCAGGTGACGCCGGCGACCAATCCGCCGGCGCCGGCGCCGCGCGCCGGGGTGCAGCAGGTCGCGCCGCTCGCCTCGCCATCGCTGCTCGGCAAGTCCGACCCCGGCAAGCCGCCGCCGGTGGTGCAGCCGCCGGCAAACACCCATGCCCAAAAGCCGCCGCCGCCGAAACCGGTGCCCCCCAAGCCCGGCGCCGCTCCGGCCAAGGCGGCGCCGCCACCCCCGTCAACCGCCCCGTCAACCGCCACACCGGCCGCAACCGGCGTGGTGGCCGGGGTGGCCGCTGGTGCGGTGGCGGGGGGGGTGGCTCCATCGAAGCCGATCGAGCCGTCGATCGGCAGCGTCACCAAGGCGCCGCTGCCGCGTTTTGCGTCGCTGCGGTCCGACGAGGTCAATCTGCGCACCGGGCCGGGCACCCGCTACCCGATCGAGTGGCAGTATCATCGCCGCGATCTGCCGGTGGAGATCGAGCGGGAATTCGAGACCTGGCGGTTGATCGTCGATCAGGATGGGGTGAAGGGCTGGGTACATTCGGCCACCCTGGTCAGCCGCCGCGGCTTCGTGGTGCGCGGCAAGGAGCGGGTGCTGCGGAAATCCGCTGCCGACGATGCCGCCGCGGTGGCGATCCTCAAGCCCGGCGTGGTCGGGCGCATCCGCTCCTGCGAGGCAGCCAAGCCGTGGTGCGACCTGCAGGTCGGCGAGCATCGCGGCTGGTTGAAGCGCGAGGATATATGGGGTGTCTACCCCACCGAAGCGGTGAATTGAGCGGTTACGGCGTCGCCTGGGGCTTGAGGGCGCGGAAGCCGTCGAGCGCGGCGGCGGTGTCGGCGGGGTTGAGCCCTTCGCGCAGCACCTGACCGGCGAGTGCGGTATCGCCGGACAAGGCGAGGGCGACTGCGAGATTGTCGCGCACCTTGCGTCCGCCGGTGCCGGCGCTGGCGAGTTGGTTGAGCATCACGGCGCCTTCCTGCGGCCGGCCCGACACGGCCAGCGACAGCGCGAGGTTCTGCTGCGCCGAGGCGAGCGAGGGGTTGACCGCGAGGGCCTTGCCGTAGGCGGCCTGCGCCTCGGCGTGCTTGCCCTGGAGATCGCGCGCGACGCCGAGGTTGTTGAGCACCTGGATGTTGCCGGGTTCACGGTCGGCGACCATGGCGAAATGGGTCTCCGCCTCAATGGCGTTGGTCGTGAGCAGGAGCTTGCCGAGTGCCGCGTGGGCCTCGGTGTTGCTGCTGTCGACCGCGATGGCGCGGCGGAAGCTGACGTCGGCGGCCGCGGTGTTGCCCGCCATCACGTTGGCCTTGCCCTGGCGCAGCAGCGCCTCAAGGTTGCGCGGCTCGGTTTTCAGCGTGGTCTCCAGCACCTGGAGCGCCACCTGCGGCGAGCCGGAGCTAAGTGCGGCATCGGCAATGCGGATATTGGAACTGCCGGCCTGCTGCACCGGCGTGCCGCAAGCGGACAGAGCGGAGAGGAGAAGGGTGACTGACAACCAACGCATCGGGGGGGACTCATTTGCTGCTGAAGATACGCATCGCCTGCAAAACGGCCGGTCCCCCTACGATCATGAACATGGTCGGAAGTATGAAGAGGATCATCGGCAACGTAAGCAACACCGGCAGCTTAGCGGCCTTCTCTTCGAATTGCGTTAAGATCTCCTGGCGCATCTCGGCGGACAGGATGCGCAGCGCCTCGGCGAGCGGCGTGCCGTACTGCATGGTTTGCTGCAGGGTGGCGACCACGCGGCGCACCTGCGGGATGCCGGTGCGTTCGCCGAGGTTGTCGAGCACGGCGTGGCTGTCGGTGCTGATCTGGAACTCGCCGGCGGTCAACATCAGCTCGTTGGCGATGGCGGGGTGGGCGTTGTGGATTTCGGCGCCGACACGTTGGATCGCCGGCTCCAGGCTGAGGCCGGATTCGGCGCACATCACCAGCATGTCGAGCGTATCGGGCAGACCGTCGGCGATCGCCTTCTGGTAGCGCTTGCGCAGACTGCGGACGAAGTAGTCCGGCGCCAGGAGCCCGCCGACGCCGCTGGCGGCGAGGATCATGTTGCGCACCAGGGAATCGAGGTCCCAGCGATGCAGCAGGATGAACAGCATCAGCGGCAGCCCGACCGCGAGCATCAGCTTGGCGGCGACGAAGGCGCCGACCGCGTTGCGGTTGCGGATACCGGCACCTTCGAGGCTTTTCTGCACGGCAGTGACCGTCTGACCGGAGACGACGCCGCTCTTCAGGATACCCTGGCCGAGACCGGACAGCATCCTGACCGCATCGCGCCCCTCGCCTTTGGGCTTGGCATCCACCACGGTCCTGGTCGTGCCGCCGTTGATCACGGCATGCAGCCGGGTTGTCGCGCGCTGATCGCGCATCACCTGGCGCATCATGAAGCCGCCGATGCCGAACAGCGTCAGCGAGACGCCGAAGCCGATCTTGACGGCCACCAAGCCGATCATGCCAGCGCCTTTTCGATGATGGTGCGCATGATGAAGGCGCCGATGCCGAGCATGACGGCGGCAGCGGCGAGGATCATCTTGCCGGTGGGGTCGGTGAACAGGATGCTGATGTAGGTCGGGTTGAGAAAATAGAGCGCGCCGGCCGCCAGCAGCGGCAGACAGCCGAGGATCAGCGCCGTGGTGCGCGCCTCGGACGCCAGCGCCCGGCCGCGTGACTTCAGCGCCATGCGCTTGCGCACGATGGCGCCGAGGTTGTCGAGCGTTTCGCCGAGGCGCCCGCCGGTCTGGCTTTGCAGGGTCAGCGCGGTGGCGAAGAAACGGAACTCGGTGATCTCGTTGCGGTCGGCCATGGAGGTCAGCGCCTCCGAGATCGGCGTGCCGATGGCGAGATCGCCGGCGACGCGGGAGAATTCCACCGTCGAGGGTTCCGGGCTCTCCTTGGCGACGATGCGGATCGCTTCGGTGAGCGGCACGCCGGCACGCACCGAGCGGACGATCATCGAGAGGCAGTCGGGGAACTGGGCGTAGAGCTTGGCGCGCCGGCGCAGCACCATCATGTTGAAGATCGTGCGGCTCATGAGCACCCAGATCGCCGGCAGGGTGACCCAGCCGGCATCGCCGATGATCCCGATGATCACGCCGGAGACCAGGCGGGCGACCACCAGCACGCCCAGCAGCACCATCCACCACTTGATCGGATACTGCTCGGGCCGGTCGGCCTCGAAGCCGAAGATGCGGGCGGCGCGATCGGTCGGCGAATTGGTCTTCTCGGGCTCCGCGGCGCGGATGAGGCGGATCGGCTCCAGCTTGCGGATCCGCATGTGCGGTGCCGTCGCGGTCTGGAAGCGCAGGCGCATCCGTTCCTGGCGGGATTGCCCGGTGACCACCAGGAACGCGGTGAAGCCGAGGCCGCTGAGCCCGAGAAAGGCGAACAGGAGGAGGAGCGGAAGATGGTTCATCGCCCGCTAGCCCGCTTCATCGAGTGCGGCCGCCCAGGCGCGATCGAGGCCGAAATAGGTGATACGGGACTGGAAGGAGGGGCGGGCGAGCACGGTTTTGTAGTGTCCGCGCAGCCGCCCGTCGGAGCCCTCACCGTCGATGTGGAACTTGAAGATGTCGTTGAGCAGCACGATGTCGCCCTCCATGCCGCACACCTCGGTCACCTGGGTGATGCGGCGGCCGCCGTCGCGCTGGCGCTCGACCTGGACGATGAGGTCGACCGCGGAGACGATCTGGGTGCGGATGGCCGAAAGCGGCAGGCCCATCGAACCCATCTGCACCATGTTCTCGATGCGGATGATGGCGTCGCGGCTGTTGTTGGAGTGGATGGTGGACATCGAGCCGTCATGGCCGGTGTTCATCGCCTGCAACATGTCGAACGCCTCACCGCCGCGCACCTCGCCGATGATCACCCGGTCGGGCCGCATGCGCAGCGCGTTGCGCACGAGGTCGCGCTGGTTGATTTCGCCCTTGCCTTCGAGGTTGGACGGGCGGGTTTCCAGGCGTACCACATGCGGCTGCTGGAGCTGCAATTCGGCGGCGTCCTCGATGGTGACGATGCGTTCGCCGTTGTCGATCATCCGGCTCATCGCGTTCAGCAGCGTCGTCTTGCCCGAACCGGTGCCGCCCGAGATGATGACGTTGAGGCGGATCTGGGCGCAGATCTCGAGCACCCGCTGGACCGGCTTGGTCATCGCGCCGAATTCGACCAGCTTGTTGAAATCGATCGTCTTCTTGCCGAATTTGCGGATCGAGACGTAGGGCCCGTCGAGCGCCAGCGGGGGGAGGACGATGTTGACGCGGCTGCCGTCCTTGAGGCGGGCGTCGACCATCGGGCTCGATTCATCGACACGCCTTCCCACCGCGGCGGCGATGCGCTGGCAGACGTTGATGAGATGCGCGGTGTCGCGGAAACGGATCGGCGCGACGTAGACCTTGCCGCGGCGTTCGACGAAGGTGAGGTTGGGGCCGTTGACCATGATGTCGTTGATGGTCTCGTCTTCGAGCAGCGGTTCGAGCGGGCCGAGGCCGAGCATGTCGTCGACCAGTTCGGCGGCGATCTGGCGCTGTTCGCGGGCGTTGAGCTGGATGCGCCGCTCGTTGGCGATCTCCGAGATCAGCATTTCCACCTGCGGCACCAGCGCCTCGGTCGGCAGGTTGGAGATGGCCGAGGGGTCGAGCTTGGCCAGGCAGGCGGCGCGCAGGTCCGAGATGATCGAGTCGTGCGATTTCACGTTGGGGTCGGGCAGCTGCTCCACCACTGGCGGCGGAGCGAGCGGCGGCGGCGGGGCCTCGGACATGGTCTCGTTGACTGCGCCACGACGACCGAAGCTGGGGACGGTGATCCTCATCTCAGCGCCTCAGCAGACGGCGCAGCAGGCTGGTGCGCTGTGGGGTCGCGGTCACGGCCTCGGTGCCGGCATCGAGCAGGCGGACGAAGGCGGTAAGCCGCGCGATCTCGACGATGCCCTTGCGGAAGCCGTTGCGGTTCTTCGACACCGCCTCGCCCAAGGTGGCGGCGAGTTCGGCGACGCGGGGAATGTCGGGGATGACGACGTCGACCTTGGTCTTCAGCGCCTCCTCGATCTTCTTGCGGTTGAGGCCGCCGGGCTGGCCGAGGCGGTTGAGCACGATCACCGGCCGGCGGATCTGCGACGGCCCTGCCGGCAAAGCGAGGAAGCGCAGCGCGTCGCGCACCGAGGCCAGCGTCGGCTCCATCACCAGCACGCGCTGATGGGCGATGTCGAGCAGGTCACGGAACAGCGCCTGGGGGCGGAACGGCACGTCACAGACGACGAAATTGTAGCGGCGGCTCAACGCGCCCACCAGGGTTTCGGCGGCGTGCGGCGCATAATCCGGCTGGTCGGCCAGGCGCATTTCGCCGGCCAGCACGTAGAGCCGGCCCGAGACCGGCTGGGCGGCGCGTTCGACGAACAGTTCGTCCACCCGGTCCGGGCTTTCGAGCGCCATGCGCAGACCGGGGCCGGCGGGGCTGTCGAGCAGCATCGCCGCGGTGCCGAGATGCAGGTCGGGGTCGAACATCACGGTGTGGCGATCGGCGACGATGCCGAAATGGTGCGCGAGGTTGACCGCGACCGTGGTGGCGCCGACGCCGCCGCGCACCCCGGTGACCGAGACCACGCGGCCGCCCTGGCCGGTTTCCAGCACCGGCGACTTGCCGATGATGAGCGGAGCGAAATGCCGCCCGATGGTGTCCCGCGTCACCGGCTTGGCGAGGTATTCCAGCGCGCCCAGGCCCCTTGTGACCTCGCGGTAGAAATCGAGGTTGTTGATTTCGCCGAGTACCAGCACCCGCACGTCCGGCTCGGTGACCAGCGATAGGTCGTGCAGCAGCGACAGCGGTTGGTCGGCCCCGGCGATATCGACGATCAACACGCGAGGCGTGGCCGATTTGCGCAGTGCGTTGATCGCCGCCTTGATGCCGCCGCGCCGGATGTCGAGGTCGCCGAGCGCCACTTCGGCGAGTCCTTCGCGCAGCGCGGTCTCGGAGACGCCGTCCTCGACGAAGGCGATGAGGGCGGGGCGATCGTGGCGGCCGGAGCTCAGCCCCTGGTCGCCGCCGCCGCGCTGCAGTGTAAGAGTATCGCCGTCAGCCATTACTAACCTCCCGGGGTTGCGGATGGGGCGCCGCCGGCGCCGCCCGAGGCGCTCGCCGTCGGCAACGGCTTCATCTTGTCCTTGCGCATCCGCTCGATCGCGGCGACCGCGCTTTCGCTGTCGATCTCATCGGTGCCGCGGCCCTTCACGAGATCCGAGGCACGGGCGACCTGCAGCTCGAAGTTCATCTCGTTGGACCCCATCGGGCGCCAGACGCCTGGGCGCTGGTAGGGGTCGGTCATCGCGCAGCCGGCGAGCAGGCCGAGGGCGAGAAGCGGGAGCGCCAGGCGGGTGGCGCGGCCAGGAGGGAGGGTGTTCATTCGACGACAAATCCTGCTTGACCGGGGAGGCGCTGGGCGAGGCGCGGGGAGGAGCCGATGCCGACCTGACGCAGGAGCAGGATGCGCTCGAGGTCGGAAGGCAGGCGGATGCCGTCGGTGGGCAAGCGCAAAGCGGTCGGGTCGCTGACCGGGCGCGCGATGTAGGGGGTGACGATGATCACCAGCTCGGTCTCGTTGCGCACGAAGCTGTCCGAGCGGAACAGGGCACCGAGGATCGGCACCTCGCCGATACCGGGCAGGGCGTTGATCGACTGGTTGGTGTTGTCCATCAGCAGGCCGGCCATGGCGAAGCTCTGCCCGCTGCCGAGCTCGATGGTGGTCTCGGCACGACGGACCGACAGCGCCGGGATGGTGATGGCGTTTGCGCCGACGCCCATCTGGACGGCACCCTGGGTGGTCAGCTGGCTGACCTCGGGGCGCACCTTGATGCGGATGCGCTCGCCGCTCATCACGGTTGGCACGAAGGCCAGCGCGACGCCGTACTGTTTGAACTCGACGGTCAGCGTGCCGCCGTTCTGGCCGATCGGCACCGGGAATTCGCCGCCGACCAGGAAGCTTGCCGCCTCGCCGCTCATGGCGGTGAGATTGGGCTCGGCCAGCACGCGGATCAGATTGTCATTGGCGAGCGCGTCGATCAGCCCGTTGATGCCGTTGCCGCGGCCGTCGCTGTAACTGCCACTGAGCGTTGAGGCGGTGCCGGCGGCGGCGGAGATCGCGTTGCCGGTGGCCAGGCCGACGCCGAGCTTGCCGACATTGCCGATCGCCTGCCAGTTGATCCCCATCGCGCGGGTGACGTTGCGCGAAATCTCGGCGATGCGCACGCGCAGGCCGACCTGGGTCTCGGCGGCGATGCGCAGCTGGTTGTCCACCGGCTGGCCTTCCGGCACGAAGGCCTGGGCGGTGGCGAGTGCGGTGTGCGCCTGCATCGGCGAGGGTGCCTTGCCGGAGATCACGCTGCGGCGGGGCTGCGGGTCGATTTGGGCGGTCACCTTCGGCGTGGCCTTGGCGATCGCCTGGATCGCTTCGCCGGAGGCGGTGGCGGAGGGGCGCACGGTGATTTCGATTTGGCGCACCGTCTGGCCGTTGGCATCCAGCGCCGCCACCGTGGTGCGGCCGGGCGCGACGCCGAAGACGAACAGGCTGGTCGGGCTCGCCGGGCGCACCTCGACGATCTTGGGGTCGGAGACGAACACGTTGGCCACCGGCGCCGGCAGGGTGATCACCCGCCCGACCCCGGCCTCCACGATGATATTCGATTGGCTCGCACCGCCAGCAGTGGTTGGTGCCGCCGGCGGGGCGGACGGGGCGGCCAGTGCCGGGCCCTGGAAACCGAGGGCGGCGATGGCGAGGAGGGCGAGCGGCAAGCCGCCGCGCGGGGAGGGGAGGAAGCGGGTCATCAGAATTTGTACTCCTGGCCATCGCCATTGCCGCGGTAGACGCGGACGACACTGGGGAGGTTCTTGATCACGGTGTCGGTGGTCAGCGCCGGTGAAACGTCACCGGCCCAGGTGATGCCCGAGCGGGCCGGGCCCACCGCGGTGGCAACCTGAGGGTCGGCCCGAATGTCCGCACCGAACTCCTCGATCGACTTGGCGGCACGCACCACCAGCGACAGCCGGCCGAGGCGAGAGGCGACGGAGATGCGCTCGGACTGCAGGCCGGTCACTTCAAGGGTCACGGTGGCGGCCGGCTTGGCCTCGCTGGAGCCAGGAGCCGCGCCCTGGACGAGCTGCTGGTCGATGGCGATGACGCGGACATTGGACAGCACCGTCTCCGCCGCGATCCGCCGGCCGACCGGGCGCGAAGGGTCATCCAACTGGTGGGTCAGCAGCACATCGATGCGATCGCCTGGCCAGATCAGGCCGGCCGACCCGGTGATGGCGTCGACGCCGATGGTGACGGCGCGCATGCCCGAGCTCAGCACCGCGGCAAGGAAGCCGTGGTCACCGGGGCGGAGCAGGTCGCGGCTCAACAGCAGGTCCCCGGTGGGCACCCGGCGGCGCACCATGGCGCCGGCGAGCTGGTGGCGGTTGTTCGAATTGTCGATCGCCGCCCCCTCAGGGAATTTGTCATGCGGCACCTGCACGGTGCCGATGTCATCGGGCTTCACCAGGCTGCCGGCCTGGAGGTCGCGCGCGGCGACCAGGATGGTGTCCATCGCCACCACCGGCGCGGCATCGGCTGCTTCCTGCGCGGGCGGCATCATGCTGATCCAGGCGACCGTGCCGAAACCGAGCAGGCCAAGGGACATCATCACGAAAACGGTGATACGGAGCATCATGTTCGTTCAGCCTGCAAAAATGACAAAGAGAGTGCCGGCGGCGATCGCCGAGCCATAGGGCAGCGGCGTGCCCCGCAGCAGTCGCCAGTGCTCGGCACGAAGCACACGGGCGAGGAAACTGCGGGGGGTGGGGTGAACGGCGAGCGAGACGCGCCGGGCGGCGGCGCGGGCAATGAGGTAGGCGATGGCAACCACACCGCCGGCCAGCGTGGTAGCAATCAGGAGGCTGCCGACCAGCGCATGCGGCACGAAAAGTGCGGCCGCGCTCAGCAGCTTCACGTCACCGCCGCCCATCCAGCCGCGCAGCCAGCAGGCCGTGCAGACGGCGAAGACGATGCCACCCAGCAGCAGCGAGGTCGGCAGGTCGCCGTCCAGCGCGCGCAGCAGCAGGCCGGTGAGGGCGAGGACGATGGAGACGGTATTGGGGATGGTGCGGGCGGCGATGTCGTGCAGCGCGGCGAAAATCAGCAGGCCGGAACCCACCGCGAGCGGGGCGAGATGGCCAAGACGTGTCGCGAATTCGATGTCCATTGCGCTGTCCTCGGGCCGTTCCGTCGGTTGCCGCCTGGTCGGCCGCGCCGTGGGAGCTGGTGGTCCCGTGCACGGCGACCCGCGAAAGAAGGGTCGTCCTGTCGTGTCAGATTTGAATTTGCTGAGTTCGGAAGTGGCGAGATGCCAGGGTGGCTGCCGATCGGTTCGGCGGAGGCATCCGGCACGCCCGAAAGGCGCGAGGGTTGCCCCGTAGTCCATCCAATCCCCGTAAGCCCCAACCGTTTTGGTCGTTTTTCTTGTCGTCTTGTCGTCTAGCCTACGAAATGAAATAGCGTACCGAGCCGGAGCGCGACTGGGCCTGCCGGGAGGCCGGCCCAATCGGGCGGCCCCGGCTCGATACGCTAGGCCATTACATGCCGGTCGCCTTGCTCGACAGGGTGCTGCCGATCGAGGTGTAGGCGCTGGACAGGCTGTTGCCGAACGAGGTGGCGGCGGTGATCACGACGCCGCCGATGACGGCTGCGATCAGGCCATACTCGAGGGCGGTGACGCCACGACGGTCACCGGACATCAGCTGGCGGAACTTCTTCACGAGAGCGAACATGTTAGTCTCCTAATCTGGATCGAGGAAATCCGTTTCCCGGGGGCCGCCGAGGTTTCGGATGCCCTTTGGATTTCATCGGGCAAGTGGAGGTAACCCCCCCCCAGCGTTAAGTCGGTGTTAAGGAACTTGGAAAACTGCAATGCCCGTAGAAAAATCCATGTAAACAACTGTCAGGAATTGTTGTCGCATTGTTTTCCGCGCACCTTGAGAGCCAGTATCCCCGGGCGGAAAAGTGCATATTCGAACCGCATGGAAGGTTGACGCGCACGATCAGAAGCATCCTCCCAAGCGGCCGTGGATATGGGCCAGACCGACCGCATTGACGGCGTGATCGCCATGGCCGGCGCCGAACAATGCGAGGAATCTCCATCGGCTGTTGTTCGCCCGCACCTGCCGCTCGGTCTGACCGCGGACCGGCCCTTCCACCCCTTCAGATGCGCGATCTCATCGCGCAGCTCGGCCACGCCTCCTTCGGTGCGACCACTTCCCTGAGCCGCTTGACCACACGGCCCTTCAGGTCAAATGACGAATGCCATCAATCTCAAAGGGCGCTCCCATCCTCCCGTGGAACCAGACCCGGCCGCGTCGCGGACATCGGTTTCCGATCATACCGTCCGGGCATTTGCCCCGGTTATCATCGGGCTCTCGGAAGTCTCTATGAATGCTTCCTGCTTCTCCGCGCCCGGCTTGCACGCGGGCGGCTTGGGTGCCGATGCTCCGGCCCCTCCCGGTGCTGCAACGCAATCGGGACGGAGCGTGTCTCGTAGCGAACCCCGCGTTGCCGCTCGATCCCGTTCCCCCAGGAACAGCCGATGTCAGGCGCGGATTGTGTCATCGTCGCGCAGCAGCCCAGTCGCGGCCTAAGCTCCGAGCGTCCTTGCGCGGCGCCTTGTTCAGGACAACCGCGAAGGACAATCCAGACATGAGACTCCATGCCCAAGGTGTTTCACGACCAAAATGCGGCTTCTCCAGGAGTCGCGGCGTAGATCAGGTCAAACCGAAACGGGGGATTCGCGAACGTCGTCGGTGTGACTGGCCTCTCCGCTACTGCAGGAGGGATTTGCGGGCGGCGACGAACTCCTCGACCCCTGCCACGAGGGTGTCGAAGTCCTTGTCGGTCAGCGGCAGCGAGAGGGCGATGAGGTCGCGCTTGGGCATGATGAAAATACCGTGGGCGAGAAGGTCGAAGAACAGCAGTTCACGCAGCTTGGCGTTGCCGCGGGCGACGTCCTGCGGGGAGGTGATGGGGCCGCGCATGGCGTGCGGCGCCATCATCGAGCCGATGCCGGTGAATTGCAGGGCGACACCGGCCTTAACGCACACCGCGTTGAGACGGTCGCGCAGCGCGTCGCCGCGGGCGTTGAGGGTGACCGCGGCTTCCTTGGTGTAAACCTTGGAGAGCCCGGCGATGCCGGCGGCCAGGGTGAAGACGTTATTGTTGTAGGTGCCGGAATGTGGCAGCGCGTCACCGCGGCGGGGGTCGAAGCGGTCGAGGAACTCGGCCTTGCCGCCGAAAGCACCGGCCGAGAAGCCGCCGCCGATATATTTGCCGAGCGAGGTGAGGTCCGGGATGATGCCGTGCTTCTGCTGTAGGCCGCCCGGCGAGAGGCGCGATGTCATCACCTCGTCGAAGATCAGGATGATGCCGTGCTTTTTCGTCCGCTCGCGCAGCATGGCGAGGAACTCGACCGTGGCCGGAATGCAGCCGCCGCCGCCGAGCATCGGCTCGAGAATGAGGCAGGCGATGCGCTCGGCATTGGCGTCAATCATCGCCGCCGTGCCCTCGATGTCATTGTAGGTGGCGATGACGGTTTCGTAGGGCACGTTGATCGGGTTGGTGGCCGCGGTGAAAGTGAGGAAGCCGCCATGGTAGCAGCCCTGGAAGCCCATCACTGCCGGCCGGCCGGTAATGACGCGGGCGAGCTGGATGTTGAACATGTTGGCTTCGGTGCCGGAATTCACGAAGCGGACGCGCTCGATCGAGGGGAAGCGATCGATGATGAGCTGCGCCTGGACGGCTTCGAGCGAGGTGACGCCGGAGAGGTTCCAGCCCAGCGCCAGACGATCGTCAATGGCGGCTCGGATCACCGGATGGCTGTGGCCATAGATGCCGGCGGTGGCTTCGCCGAGAAAGTCGATGTAGGAGTGGCCATCCTCGTCCCACAGCCGGGCCCCCTCGCCACGGCGGAACATCAGGGGGAAGGGGTCGAAATAGACGCCGCTGCGGGTGTTGCCGCCCGGCATGGTCGGCAGCGCCTTCTGGAAAAGCGCCCCGCTGGTCGGGTTGGCCTTGGCGAAGTTCGCCTTCGCTTCGTCGAGGGCCTGGGACACGTCGGCGTTCGGCGCCACATTCACGTTCATCGACCTGAGCTCCATTGGAGAGAACGATGGAGACTATGCCGATCGCGACGGGGACGGAAGACCGGCCTTGCTCCATGCGGTCAGGAACGAAGCGGTTCTTTTTTGAAAAACGAGCCAAAGGCCTTCTTTTCGTTGGTCTTTCTCTCTTCATAGAGCGTTCGAGGCCAAGCGATAAAAAGTTTGGGTTTCTCTTGTCAAAAAAAGACCTTCCTTCCTACTCGAGCGCCAGCGCTGCCGTGAGATCCCCCGTGCCGGCCCGCAGTCCGGGCATAGTCTCCAGCTTGAAGCGGCGGATGATCAGCTTGAGGATCGAGGCGGTGTCGTAGCCGGTGTGATCGACGAAGCCCTTGCGCGCGAAGGGCGAGACGATGAGCGCGGGGACGCGGGTGCCGGGGCCCCAGCGATCGCGCCAGCCGGCACCTTCGGGCAGGGCTGCATGGTCCCAGAAGCCGCCGTTTTCGTCATAGGTGACGATGACCACGGTATCCGCCCACAGCTTGGGGTTGTTGCGCAGCCTATCGAGCAGATCGGCGATGTGGGCGTCGCCGCGCACCAGGTCGGTGTAGGACGGGTGTTGATTATAGATGCCGGCCGGCTTGTAGAAGGCAACCGGCGGCAGGGTGCCGTCGTCGATGGCGGCGACCAGATCTTCGCCGTCGCGCAGATGCCGCGCCCGTTCGGCGGTGCCGGGCGCAAAGCGCGCGTAATAGTTGAACGGCTGGTGATGCGGCTGGAAATTCAGCCCACCGTCCTTGCCCGTGTAGATCACCCGGCGCTCGGCAAGCGGACGCGGCGCGTCGGTGAGGGCGGCGCGGAACCCGCCGGCGTACCAGGCCCAGTCGATCCCGCGATCGGACATCATATCCCCGATGGTCCGCGCGGTCTGCACCGGCAGCGGCGGGCCCATCACCTTGTTGACCACGCTGTCCACCAGCGCGGGGTTGCCGCCAGGCGGGGGGGCGATGCCGCTGGGCTGGTAGGGCGGCTGGGTGGTGTTGACCGCGTAGCCGTCGGGCGTCACCTGCGTGTTGGAGGCGATGCGCACCGGCCCCTTGGTCGCCGAGGGGGAGTCCGTCACCTTGGTCATCCGCCCATCGGCATCGAGCTTGGCGGTGATGTCGGCGGGCGCGTTGGCGAAACTGGGGGCGCAGGCGCAGATCAGGTACTGGTGGTTGAGGAAGGAGCCGCCATAGGCGCCCATGAAGAAATTATCGGCGAGGGTGAATTCCTTCGCCCACTGCCACAGCCGGAGTTTGCTGCCGTCGACATAGCCCATCGACCAGCCGCCGACGTTGGACATTGCGGCGAACATGTTGTTGCGCCCGCCATTGATCTGCTCGGCGTTGTGGTAGAAGGCGTGGATCGGGCTCGGCAGCACATCCGACAATTTCGCGTTGATCGGGTCCGCATCGATGCGGAACGGCCCGTTCGGCAGCTTGGGGAAGCGCTCATCGGCGGCATTGCCGCGCCACACCGTGAGAAACGGCAGCGGTTTGCCGTCATGGTCGAGCTGGGTCTTCTGCTCGTCGGTCGCGTTGGCGATGCCGTTGGCGCCGGGGAAATTGCCGTAGAGGTGATCGAAGCTGCGGTTTTCCGCGTAGATCACCAGGATATGGCCGATTTTCGCCAGTTGCTGGTCCGTCACCTGCGCGCTTGCGGGCGCGGCGAGCGCGAGGGATGCTCCGAGTAACAGTCCGATCGTCTTGCGCATGCTCGCTCCTGGGGCCGGTTTCGCTCGTCCCGCAGTGATAGCCACCCACAATCCGGCGCGCAAACGCCGGCGCGCAAACGAAAGACAGGCCGCAACGCTCCAGCGCCGCGGCCTGTCATCGGATACTCAGACAATGCGGCTCAGAAAATCTCGAACAGCCCCGCAGCACCCATGCCGCCGCCGACGCACATCGTCACCACGCCATACTTGGCGCCCCGCCGCTTTCCCTCGATCAGCACATGCCCGGTCATCCGGGCGCCCGACATGCCGTAGGGATGGCCGACCGAGATCGCGCCGCCCGAGACGTTCAGCAGCTCGTTGGGGATGCCCAGCGTGTCGCGGCAATACAGCACCTGGCTGGCGAAGGCCTCGTTGAGCTCCCAGATGCCGATATCCTCGATCTTCAGCCCATGCTGCTTCAGCAGCTTCGGCACCGCGAACACCGGCCCGATGCCCATCTCTCCGGGATCGCAGCCGGCCACCGCCATGCCGCGATAGGCGCCGAGCGGCTTGAGCCCACGCCGCTCCGCCTCTTTGGCCTCCATCAGCACCACCGCAGACGCCCCATCCGACAGCTGCGAGGCATTGCCGGCGGTGATGTACTTGCCCTCGGCAACGCGCATGCCGTTCTTGAAAACCGGCTGGAGCTTCTGCAGGTCGGCCAGCACCGTCTGCGGCCGGTTGCCCTCGTCGATCGTGAGGGTGATCTCGCGCGGGCTCGCCACCCCTGTCGCCTTGTCCACCACCTGCATGATCGCCGTCATCGCGGCGATCTCGGCGGCATGGCGCCCCTCCGCCTGCGCCTGCCCGGTGCGCTGCTGCGATTGCAACGCGTAGGCGTCCTGCGCCTCGCGGCTCACGCCGTACTTCTCGGCGACGATCTCGGCGGTCTCCAGCATGCTCATATAGAGCGCCGGCGCCATCTCCATCAGCTTGGGGTCCTGGGTGCGGAAGCGGTTCATCTTGTCGTTCTGCACCAGCGAGATCGACTCGACGCCGCCGCCGACGGTGATGCTCATCCCGTCGAAGATGATCTCCTTGGCCGCGGTGGCGATCGCCATCAGCCCCGAGGCGCATTGCCGATCCATCGACATCCCCGCCACCGTCTGCGGCAGCCCGCCGCGCAGCGCCGCCTGGCGGCCGATGTTGGAGCCGGTCGAGCCCTGCTGCAACGCGCAGCCCATGATGACATCCTCGACCTCGGCCGGGTCGATCCCGGCGCGGCTCACCGCGTTGGCGATGGCATGGCCGCCGAGGGCCTGGGCCTGGGTGTCATTGAAGGCGCCGCGATAGGCCTTGCCGATCGGGGTGCGGGCGGTTGAGACGATGACGGCTTCGCGCATGGTGTTCTTTCCAGATTGCTTGGGCGTTCCCCGGCGGCAGATTAGCCGGGGCGTGGGCGGTTGTCACACCCGGCGGACATTCCAAGGATAAGACGCCGACCCATCCAAAATCCCCGTGATTTCATTGCGCCGCACGGTGAACACCCCATACTGCCCGAGCGGCACCAGCGGCGGGTCCTCGAACAGCACGCGCTGGTAGCGGCTGAACAACTCCCGCGCCGAACCCTCCGCCGGGCTGTCGAGCCACTGCTGCGTCAGCGCCTCGATCTCCGGCTTGTCGTACCACCCCGTCCAGCCCTTCGCCCCCTGGCCGCGCACATACATGTTGAGCGCCGGATTAATCATCGAGACCTTGGAGCCCGAGGTGTGGAACATGCTCCACCCCCCCTTCTCCACCGGCTCCCGGCTGGTGACGCGCTGGATCATGGTGCCCCAGTCCATCGGCTGGAAATCGACGTTCATCCCGATCCGCTTCAGCAGATCCGCCATCACCGTGCCGAACGCCCCCAATTGCGGATAATCCACCGGCGCGATCACCACCGTGCGCTCGCCATTGTAGCCCGACTCCGCGACCAGCTTGCGGGCCGCCGCGACCGAGAGCGCCGGCATGTCGGCCTGGCCGAACTCCTCCACGTCCTTCACCCCGCACGGCATCATCGCCCGGCAGGTGCGCCACACCTCCTGATCGTCGCCGAACCCGGCGCGCATGAAATCCTCCTGGTTGACCGCCGCCAGCACCGCGCGGCGCAGCTTCTTGTTGTTGAACGGCGCCTGGGTGAGGTTGAACCGCGCGATGCCGTACCAGTTGTACGGGTCCTTCGCCTGCACCGTGATGCCCTTGGCCTTGCGCAACATCTCGTGCAGATCGGCCGGCGTATATTCCCACCAATCCATCTCGCCCGACTGCATCGCATTCGCCGCCGTCGCCGAATCCGGCATCGTGTACCACGTCACCCGCTCGAAATGCGCGACCTTGCCGCCCGCGGTCCGCTCCGCCTTCTCGGCGCGCGGCACGTATTTGTCGAACCGCGCATAGGCGGCGCGGCTGCCCGCATTGAACTCGTCGGCCAGAAACCGATACGGCCCACTCCCCGTCGCATCCTTCACCGCCGTATAGGCGTCCGTATTGGCGAACCGCTCCGGCATCACGAAACATGCCAGCGCCCCCACCCGCGACAACGCCACCAGCAAATGCGGAAACGCCTTCTTCAGCTTGAAACGGAACGTCCTGTCGTCCGGCGCATCGACCCCCTCCAGCACCTCTGCAATCAACTGCCCGAACGAATCCCGCTTCGCCCAGCGCTTGATCGAGGCCACCGCATCGCGCGCCAGCACCGGCGTGCCGTCATGGAACCACAACCCCTCCCGCAACGTGAACCGCCACTCCCGCCCATCGTCGGAAACCGTATGTCCCGCCACCATCTGCGGCCGCGGCGACAAATCCTGCCCAATGCCATACAGCGTGTCATACACATGATAGGCGTGGTTCAGCGTCACCAAGGACGCCGTCCAGATCGGGTCCAGCACCGTCAACCCCACCGCGCTGATAAACCGCAATTCCTTGGGATCGCGCCTTTGTGCCCGCGCGGCCCCCGCCACCGGCACAGCGGCAGCCCCCGCAAGCACGGCGCGGCGATTGAGTGTCGTCATGGTTTCCTCCGTTCGGCGACGACCTCTGCAAGCCGCCTTTCCCGGCAGCATGCACCTGGCGCCTGAGCGGCGGCAATCAGGGAAAGGCGAAGGGAAGCACTTCTTTTTGTGAACAAGAAGATGTAAAAAAACTTTGCTCGACTCTCAGCTGGGGCGCTGGCGTCAACCGCCACGCATGCTCCCCCGACCGAGCTTCGCGTTGGCAGGTTTTAGGATGCGCAAGCGAAGCGTGACGCACCATTGTTCGGCGATCCCGAAAAACAGTGTCGCGGATCACATTGGGCAGACGCCCTAAACCGGAACAGGCGCCCGACACATCACGACACGATGCGCCGCGCTTAACCCCAGAGGCAGACTCTTCGCCGGTTGGTGCTAGATTGCACATAAAATTAATAGACACGAAGGCCGAGGTTCAGTTCCGTTGCAATTTTCGTTGCAACAGCTACAACCGCCGCACTTCGGAGTTGGGATACCACAGGATCGCCGATCGTGTTCCAGCGCGTGGTGTAGGAGCTGCGTTCGTGAGCAGGGTTGGCTGCGGTGTCAGTCTGCCAATTTGGTCAAACTGACGATGGGATGATCGCTCATCGGTGCGATGGTTTCCAGGGCCATGTATCGCGCCCTCTGGACTGCCCATTCGTCGTTCTGCTCCAGGAGCAGTGCGCCGATGAGGCGGATGACGGCTGCTTCGTTGGGAAATATGCCGACGACGTCGCTGCGTCGCTTGATCTCGCCGTTGAGCCGTTCGAGGGGGTCGGTCGAGTGGATCTTGGCGCGATGCTGGGCTGGGAACTGCATGTAGGCCAGCACGTCGGTCTCGGCCTTGTCCATGAAGTTCGCAGCCTGGGCACGCGTGGCCGGGCTTGATCGGCGACCTCACGCCATTGCTTGCGGGCGGCCTCGGCGTCGTCCTGGGCGAAGGCGGTGCCGACCCAGGCGGAGACGATGCGGCGCTGTGTCTTGCCGGCATAGGCCAGGGCATTGCGCATGAAGTGCACCCGGCAGCGCTGCCAGGTCGCGCTCAGAACCTTGGTGATGGCGGCCTTCAGCCCCTCATGGGCATCCCCATCGTCTCGACCAGGACATCAACGGATCGGGTGGAGACGCCCTGGATGTAGGCTTCCTGGATGACGGCTGTCAGAGCCTTCTCGGCCATCTGACTCTCTTGCGGCACCTGATCATTTGACGCAGCGGGGCCGACCCCGTAGAAGCAACTCGCAAACGTCGTGTCTCTCCTGGCGGAGGGGTGGCCGAGCGGCTGAAGGCGGCGGTTTGCTAAACCGTTGTGCGCTGTCAAGGCGCACCGTGGGTTCGAATCCCATCCCCTCCGCCAATTCCCCAACGATACTGATAATACCTTAAACCCTTGAAATACTGCCAATTTTGAGGCCGTTTGGTGCCCCAAATCGTGGTCTCATACCAACCCGCGCAGTCTCTGACTCTCTGTGGATTCCCCCCGGGTGTCGTTTTCTGATTCGATCATCAAACACGTCGGGCCGCAGCATGGCTGGCCAAGCCTGCGCCGTGACGGGATCGCCGACCAGGCGGTTGCGCGCGGCAATCGCCATGCGTCCGGCCTCGACCGCGCGATGCAGCCGGGCGGGGGCGAGCGGACCGCCTGGATCGGGCGGGTTGCAACCCAATATACCAAGCATCATCAGCGCGGCCGCGCCTTGCCCGTTCGGCGGACACTCATGCACCAAGTGGTCGCGGTAGGTCACGGCGACGGGATCGACGAATTCGCCCGCATGGGTGGCGAAGTCGGCCTCCACCTGCTCGCCCCCAAGGCCCCGCAGGTGCGCGACGATGCGTGCGCCGATCTCGCCACGATAGAACGCGTCGGGCCCGTGGCGGGCGATCAGGCGCAGCCTGCGGGCGAGGTCCGGCTGGGTATGGACCTCACCCAGCCGTGTAGCCTTGCCGCCCCACAGGAACAGCCGGCTGGCCTCCGCGTCCGGCCGCAGACGATCGGCGGCACGGGCCTACTGTGCGGCAATGACATCGCCGACGGGGTAGCCGTGCTCGGCATAGTCGATTGCTGGTTGCAGCAACTCATCGAGTCCGCGCGTGCCATGTGCTACAGCGAGCCGCGCCCAGGCCTCCACCACACCCGGGACGGTGACCGCGCGCGGTCCGGTCGCCGGCATGGCCTGCCAACCCCGCGCCTGAACTGCATCTGCCGCGGCGGGCGCGCGCCCAGAGCCGTTAAAAGCTAGGATCCGCGTCCGCCCGCCGCGCGCCAGCATCGCGATCGCCGCCTGGGTCGCCAGCGGATTGGGAGTGGCCACCATTGCGTGGCGGGCGCGCACGGGGGAACGGCCGCGAGCCTCGAGATCACGCATCGTCGCGGCTCATTGATAAATATGCCTTCGCAAATCATCCAAGCGATCCAGAATGTGCACGGATCTCCCGGATAAGCTGAAGTGTAAACAGGGGTCTGTCTCCACAGCAACGGCTTTCCAGCTTGACCTCAATCAAAAGGATCCTTTAGCATTTCTCCTAGCTTTGGAGGGAATGCGCTTGATCGCCGACCTGCCCGCCGCATCCGCCACCTCTCCTTCACTGGTCCGCCGTATCAATGCGGGGCTTGTTCTGCGCACCTTGCGGACGCGCACCTCCATGTCCCGCCCCGAAATTTCTGCCGCCACCGGTCTGTCGCAACCGACCGTGAACGACATCGCCGCCAAGCTACTGCGCGACCGGCTGGCGGTTGAGGCGGGACCGCGCGCCGATCCCCCGACCGGCCGGCGAGGGCCAAAGGCGGCGCGGCTGGCGTTTAATGCCTCGGCTGGGCATGTGTTGGGCATCGACATCGGGGCCGCACAGATAGTCGTTCTGGTCGCCGATCTCTCTGGGCGCATCGTCGCCCGTACCCGGCTGGAGACGGGGGCTCGCTGCACGCTGCGCCCCGACCCGCTGCTGGCCCGCCTTGAGGAGGCAGTATCGACGACCCTGGCGCAGGCCAAACTGACACGGCGCGATCTGAGCGCGGTCGGTGTCGGCGTTCCTGCCATCGTCGATCCGGTCTCCGGCCGGGTAAGCCTGGTCCCGGCCCTGCCGGATTGGGAGGGTCTGGCGCTGGTTCCCCGCCTGCAGCCGCATTTCGACTGCCCAATCCTGGTAAACACCGACGTCCATCTTGCCTGTCTGGCCGAAAGCCGCCTCGGTGCGGCACGCGAGGACGCCAATGCCGTCTATATCCATCTCGGCGTCGGTATCGGCATGGGCGTGCTGATCGGCGGACGGTTGCTCCCGGGGTTCGATGGCGCGGCAGGGCAGATCGGCAATCTGCCGATCCTCGACGATGAGGATCCACCGGAGGCAGGCTTCGGCCAGTTCGAGTGGACCGCCGGCAGTTCCGCCTTCCCGCGCCTGGGCCGCCGAGCGGTGGAGCAGGCCTGCGGGTCCAGCCTCATCGCCCAGTTCGCCGGGGGCGATTTGGAGGCCATCGGCCCCGCCACCATCGCCGCGGCGGCCGCCGCGGGGGATGTGGCGGCGCGAAGGATCATGGCACGGCAGATCGAACACCTGGCGCAGGGGCTGGCGGCAGTGACCTGCGTGCTGAACCCGGCGACCATCATCCTCGGCGGCGAGATCGCGGCGATCGGCGCGGCACTCGTTGGGCCGTTGCGCGCCCGCCTCGCGGCGCTGGTTCCCCGCCCACCGCGGCATCTCATCGCCTCTTTCCTGGGCACCGAATCGGTCGCGCTCGGCGCCATGCAGGTGGCCTTGCAGGAGGCTGAGGAGCGGCTGATGGCGCCGCTCCCGGCGAAGGTGGCGTGAGCATGGCAGGTCCCCTTGCCGGGCGCGTCGCCGTCGTCACCGGAGCCGGGGCGGGTATCGGCGCGGCCTGCGCCCGCGCCTACGCGGCACAGGGGGCCCGCGTGGTCCTTGGTGATATCGATGCCGATGCCGGGGCCGCCACCGTTGCCGCAATCTCGGAAGCTGGGGGAGAGGCGCATTTCCGCCGGCTCGATGTCGCCGACAGTGCCGGCTGCGAGGCGCTTGTCGCCTGGACGGTCGCCACGTTCGGCACGATCGACATCATGCACGCCAACGCTGGTATCGAGCTCTGCCGCTCGGTGTGGGACACCACTGATGCCGAATGGGACCGGGTGATCGCCGTCAACCTGAGCGGTAGTTTCTATTGCGCGCGGGCCGCGATGCGGGCGATGCGCGCCGCCGGCCGCCCGGGTGCAGTACTGCTTACCGCCTCCCCGCACGCCTTCATGACCTCGCGCGAGATTGCCGCCTATGCCGCGTCCAAGGGCGGTCAGGTGGCGCTGATGCGCGCCCTGGCTCTGGAGGGCGCGCCCTTCGGCATCCGCGTCAATGCCATCCTGCCCGGCGCGATCGAGACGCCGATGCTGCATCGCGAGGCCGCTTCGACGAACGATCCGGCCGCCCTCCTGGCGACCTTCGCCGCCGCCCAGCCGATGGGCCGGCTCGGCCAGCCGGAGGATGTGGCGAAGGTGGCAGCCTTCCTGGTCTCGGACGCCGCAAGCTTTGTGACCGGCACGTGCCTGGCTGCCGATGGCGGGTTGATGGCGGCAATCAACTCGGGGCCGGCGATCTCCTACACGGGGGAATCGTCGTGACCGTGCCGGGCTTTCACTCCGTCATGGGCCGCAACCTGGTGGGTGAGCTGCGAAACTTCGTCCACCGCCCGTTCATGCTGGTGACGATGGCCGACCTCTGGCCGCTGTTTGCGGCCGAACTCGCCGGCGCGGAGTTCCATGTGCATTTGGTGGACACCGTCGATGCCGCCGATTTGGAGCTGCTGCTGGACCGGCTGCCGGCGGTGCAGGCGGTGGTCGGCCTCGGCGGTGGCATGGCGATCGATGTCGCGAAATACGTCGCCTGGCGCCGGCGCCTGCCGCTGTTCCAGGTGCCGACGGCGCTGAGCGTGGATGCGATGTTCGGCCACCGCGCCGGCGTGCGCGTCGATGGCGTGGTCCAGTATGTCGGCTGGGCGGTGCCCGAAGCCGTCTATATCGACCTCGACATCATCCGCGCCGCCCCCCGCCAGCTGAACTACTCCGGCATCGGCGACATCCTATGCAACCACACCGGCGTGCTGGACTGGCAGTACGCGGACCGGATCGGCCGCTGCGAGCCACACTGGCCGTTCGACGCGGCGCTGGCGCAGGGTTCGCTCGATCGGGTCGCGGCTGTGTTGGCCCATACCGACGACATCCGCGACCTCACCCCGCGCGGCATCGGCGTGCTGATCGACGGGCTGCGTTGGGGCGGCGGCTCCTACCACGCCGCCGGCTGGATGCCGCGGCACATCGAGGGCGTGGAGCACTTCTTCTTCTACACGCTGGAGTATCAAACCCGGCGCAAGTTCATTCACGGTCAGCCGGTGGGTCTGGGCATCTATGCTGGCTGTCTGCTGCACGACAGCCGGGCGGAGGAGATGCTGCGGGCGATGCACGCCATCGGGCTCGACATCCGTCCGCAGGCGATGGGCATCGGCTGGGGCGACGTCGCTGCCGCACTGATCGGCATGAGGGACTTCGTTACCCGCAACAGACTGTGGCACTCGATCGCGCATGACGTGACGATCGGGAACGATTTCGTCGACCGCGTCCGCGATGGTGTCGAGAAAGTCTATGGCAACGACGCAACGCCCCATGGGGCATAGGGAGAACGAACCGATGCGACATCTTGCGGGATTTTTCGTTGCGGTGGGGCTGCTAGCCGCCGCGCTGCCTGGGCCGGCCGGGGCACAGGAGCCGAAGCGCGGGGGTACTATTACAGTCGCCACTGT